>CAMBZS010000133.1 GCA_945872335.1 Bordetella parapertussis
ACATAAACGGGAACATGGCCCACCGACGCAAACCAGGCGAGCGCGAGCGCGAGCACGAAGCCGAGCGCAAGCGTGCGCTGCTGACGCGCCAGCCGGCCTGCCGCGGCCGGCGCCTGGGTCATGAGCGCAGCGTCTTGTCCCAGGTGTAGGCCTGGACGTCGGGCACCTTGGTCACCATCCCCATGTCGCGCCCGATGTTCCAAGCGGTCTGCACAGCCTTCGAATGTTCATCGCCAAACACGGCTGGCACACGCGTGGTGCGGTCAAACCACCAGTCAAAGAATTTTCGGTCGATGTTGGCCTGCTTGGCGATCGCGCCAAAGACTTCATCACGGTTGGCGAGCGCGTAGGTGATAGAGGCCTTCAGCATCCGGTTGAATTCATTGAAGTGGTCGGCCCGCGCGGCGAGCTTGTCCGGATAGGACACATTGACCGCCGACACCAGCGGGCCGTAGCGCTCGTTCAGGATCACATTGGTTTCGCAGATGTTGGTGAATTCGCCGGTCTGCATGGCGCGCCAGGCCTGGCTGTGAATGAGCGAGGCCGCATCGGCCTGTCCGGTGGCAAGCGCTGCTGGCAGGTTGGGTGCCTGGACTTCGACCTGCCTCACGTCACCGCCTTCCAGGGCCATGTTGAGGCCGAATCTGATGCGCAGTGCTTCGCGAACAAACATGTAGCCCGTGGAGCGCAGCCCGTAGGAAGCGAGCGTGCGGCCCTTGAGGGCGGCCGGGTCAGCGAGGGGGCTCCCTTTCTTGACCCAGACGCCGCCGCCTTCGCCAACTGGCGACGCGTGGAGCGCGGCCGACAGGATGCGCAGCTCGAGTCCGCGCGCCGCTGCCGCCGGTACGCCAATGACTGCGGTCATCACCACATCGAACTGCTTGGTGGAGGTGGCCTGCAGCAACTGCGGGATGAGCATGCCCGTGGCTTCGACATCGATCAGATCGGAACGCACCTTTCCATTCCTGATCGCCCAGACCACCGCGTCATAGGCTGGGTCAAGCAGGTAAGCATAGGTGACCTTGGGCTTGGCCTGCGCGCGGAGCGGGCTGGCGGCGAGAACCGCGGGCGCGGCGGTGGCGGCGAGGAAATGACGACGGTTGATCATGGTGCGGAGTCCTCCGGTACAGTGTGTTCAAGTGACTGAAAGAGGCGCTGCAGGCGGTCTCGCAGCGCATCGAGTTCGGGGTTGCCCGACACTCGCCGTGGCCGGGGCGCGGTGACGGGGATGCTTTCGAGCACCCGCGTGGGCTTGTTGGAGAGGAGCACGATCCGGTCGGCCAGCACAATCGCTTCCTCGATATCGTGCGTCACGAAAAGCACGGTGCGGCCAGTGCGCTGCCAGATGCTCTCGATCTCGGCGCGCAGGCGCCGGCGGGTGTTGGGGTCGAGCGCCGAGAACGGTTCGTCCATCAGCACGATGGCCGGATCCACGGCGAGCGCGCGGGCGATGGCAACGCGCTGGCGCTCGCCTCCCGACAGCATGGATGGATATTTGTGGGCTGCATCGGAAAGCCCCACCAGGGCAAGCAGCTCGCGCGCCCGGGGCTCACGCCTGCGGGCCTCATCACGACCCATGCGCAGTTCCACCCCCATCAGGACGTTGGCCAGTGCATTGCGCCAGGGGGCCAGCCGCGGCGACTGGAAGACGAACGCCACCTCCTGCCAGGCCTCGGCCGGTGGTTTTCCATCCACGGTGAGCGAGCCTGATTGGGCGGCAAGCAGATCGCCGATCAGGCGCAGCGACGTGGACTTGCCGCATCCGGACGGCCCGAGAAGGCAGACGAATTCGCCGCGCCCTACAGAAAAACTGATGTCGTCGTAGATGGCCTCGCCACCGAAGGCAAGCCCCACCCGATCGAAGACGATGGATGCTTCGGTCACGGCCAGTATTTCCAACGGGTGCGGCCCGCCGGGTCGTTGGCCGCGCGGCTGTGCACATCGAAAAGCATGGTCTGCATGCTGGCTTCATGTCGCGGCCAGTGCGGCAGGCCCGGATGGGAGGGGTCGCCGCGATGGGCAAACGCTGCCCACGCGTCGCGCATCTGGCCGGCCAGTCGCGCCATGGCCTGCGGTTCGCCGCCCGCCAGCATGGGTGCCTGCCAGGCGGGCAGGGTGTCGAACATGAACGGGATCTCGCAGCAGTGGCAGGCGGCAAACCGGTTGTCGGGGGCTGCCCAGTCAAACCGGTAGACCCAGGCGGGCCGGCCCATGGCTGCGAGCCGCTCGGCAAAGCCATGAACGCCTGCGCCAAACGAAGCATCGCCCAGCATCGCGCCCAGCAGTGACGCGTTGTCGCTCCCGCGCGCGCGTTGGCGATATTCGGCCATCGCTTCGTCTGCGGCTGCGCCAAAGGTGCGGGCAAACACATCATGAATCTGCTGGGGGGTGGCGTCTCGAATCTTGTCATCGGCGCCGAAGAAGGCGGCCATTTCATCGCGGGTATAGCCCACCATCACATCACGCTCGGCGGCGCCCGCGAGGGCCGCCGACATCAGGTCTTCGCCCAGCAGTTTTTCGTCGATCACCGGAATGAACACCGGCGTGGTGGCGGCAAATGAGCCCAGGCTGCGCGCCACACCCAATTGGGCCTCATTGATTTTTTGCGCATCGACCGTTTTCCACTGGGCGGGGTCGGTGATGCCAAGGGCCTTGGCCATGGCCTCGGAAATCTGAAGCGCTTTGGGCATGGAGCGCAGGATGCGGCCGAAGGGCGCGCTCTGAATGATGGCGCGACGAAGGAGCGCGCGGCTTTGCGGTTGCGCGAGCATTGCCAGCACCGACAGGCCGCCCGCCGACTGACCGGCCACCGTGATGTTGTCGGGGTCACCGCCGAAGGCGGCTATTTCGCGCGCCACCCAGCGGAGTGCGGCCATCTGATCGTGAAGGCCAAGATTGGGTTCGCTGACACCCGGAATGTGCATGAAGCCGAGTGCGCCCAGGCGGTAGTTGACCCCGACCACCACCATGTCCCCGTGCCGTGCCATGGGAACACCGGAGTACCAGTCGATCGAGCCAGCACCGGTCCAGAACGCCCCGCCGTGGAGCCAGATCAGTACCGGGCGCCGGCGTTTGTCAGCGGCGGGGGTTGCGATGGTGAGCGTGAGGCAGTCCTCGCCCTGCTCGGCCACGAAGTCGCCCATGGCTGCGCGCAGGCGCGACGGCGGCTGCGGCGGGACCGGGCCATTGCGGGTGGCATCGCGCTCGCCGCTCCAGGGCTCTACCGGGGCGGGCATCGCAAAGCGCAGGGCGCCAACCGGTGGCGCCGCATAGGGAACAGCACGGAACACACTCACGCCGTCTTCGAGACTGCCGCGAAGCAGGCCTGCCGAGATGCGGGCAGTGGGCGATGCGCTCATTGCGCGACTCCTGATCGGAAAGGACGCCGCATTCTAGGCGCTTGTGCCGGCTGGATGAAGCCCTTGATCGCAGGTTTCCAGCGTCCGCGCGCGGACAAGGCCATGCGGACCGGTAGAATCGGGCGCTTCTCCCAGATCGGCTTCTTTTCATGGTCCGTACCCGATTCGCGCCCAGCCCAACCGGGTTTCTTCACATTGGCGGCGCCCGCACCGCGTTGTTTGCCTGGGCGTATGCCCGGCATTTCGGCGGCACCTTCATTCTCCGCATTGAAGACACCGACCTCGACCGGTCCACGCCAGAAGCGGTTCAGGCGATTCTGGATGGCATGAAGTGGCTGTCGCTCGACCCCGACGAGGGCCCGTTCTTTCAGACCCGGCGCATGGACCGTTACCGCGAGGTGATCGCGCGCATGCTCGCGGAGGGTACGGCGTATCACTGCTGGAGTTCGCCCGGCGAACTCGACGCGATGCGCGAGGCGCAGCGCGTTCAGGGGCTCAAACCGCGCTATGACGGGCGTTGGCGCCCGGAAAATGCAAAGGGGCTCGCGCCGCCTGCCGGGGTGCAGCCGGTGGTGCGTTTCCGGAACCCTGACGGTGGTGCGGTGGTCTGGAATGATCTGGTGAAGGGCCCGATCTCAATCTCGAACGACGAGCTCGACGATCTGGTGATTGCGCGGTCGGACGGCACACCCACCTACAACTTCTGCGTAGTGGTCGACGACCTGGACATGCAGATCACGCATGTGATTCGCGGCGACGATCATGTGAACAACACACCGCGCCAGATCAACATCCTGAAAGCATTGGGCGGGGTGCCGCCCAGCTACGGCCATGTCCCCATGATTCATGGTGACGACGGGCAGAAGCTCTCCAAGCGCCATGGCGCGGTGTCGGTCATGCAGTATGACGAGGACGGCTTTCTCTCCGAGGCGGTCATCAATTACCTGGCTCGACTGGGCTGGAGTCATGGTGATGACGAGATTTTCAGCCGCACTGATCTGGTGGCCTGGTTCGATGGCTCGCACCTGTCCAATTCCCCTTCGCAGTTCGATACCGGCAAACTCCGTTGGCTCAATCAGCAGTATCTCAAACGGGCCGATGACGCCTGGCTGGCCGCTTCAATCCGGCCGCGGCTGATCCGCGCCGGGGTGCATGCGGTGGCGCTTGCGGGCCGCGACGCCCCCGATCTTGCGCAGGTCTGTGCGTTGTTGAAAGATCGGGCGGCCACGCTCAATGAGCTCGCGGACAACGCACACATGTTCTACGCCGATCCGCGTCCGCGCGCCGAAGACCTGGCGGTTCATCTGACCGAGGCGGTCCGGCCTGCGCTGGGCACGCTGGCGGGGCTCCTGCGCGACGCTGCCTGGACCCGCGAGGCGCTGCAGGCGGCCCTCAAACAGGCGCTTGCCGAGCATTCGCTCAAAATGCCGCAACTGGCCATCCCGGTCCGGTTGCTGGTGTTCGGCCTGTCGCAAACGCCTTCGGTCGACGCATGCCTCGCGCTCCTGTCGCGGGAGCGGGTGATTGAACGACTGCTTGCGCTACCCAACCCGCAGGCCTGAGATCCAGGCCCCACTCGCCTACTCGTACTGTCCCAACCCTCCGTTCAACGATCCGTCAGGTCAAACCGCGATGTCTGGAAACACTTTTGGTCAGTTGTTCCGGGTCACCAATTTCGGTGAGTCGCATGGCCCTGCCATTGGATGTGTGATTGATGGCTGCCCGCCCGGGCTTGCGCTCGCCGAGGCCGATATTCAGGGCGATCTTGACCGCAGGCGCCCGGGTACCTCGCGTCATGTCACCCAGCGGCAGGAACCCGATCGGGTCGAGATCGTGTCGGGCGTACACGAGGGACAAACCACCGGCACGCCGATCATGCTGCTGATCCGCAATGAAGATGCACGCAGCAAAGATTACTCAAAGATCGCCGACACTTTTCGGCCAGGGCACGCCGACTACACCTATTGGCACAAATACGGCGTCCGCGACCCGCGCGGTGGCGGCCGATCATCGGCCCGCCTGACCGCGCCGATGGTGGCAGCAGGCGCAGTGGCGAGGAAATGGCTGCATCAGCACCATGGCACACGCGTCTTCGGATGGATGTCGCAGCTGGGCGAAATTCCGATTCCGTTCACCGATGCCACGCAGGTGTCGCAGAATCCTTTCTTTGCGCCGGATGCCGCGATCATCGAGAGGCTGGAGGCCTATATGGACAGCCTGCGGCGCGCGGGCGATTCCTGTGGCGCACGCATCGAGGTGATGGCCGAGTCGGTCCCGGTGGGATGGGGGGAGCCGCTCTACGACAAGCTCGACGCCGATATCGCCTGGGCGATGATGGGCATCAATGCGGTGAAGGGCGTGGAAATCGGGGCGGGCTTCCGTTCAGTTTCGCAACGGGGCAGCGAGCACGGCGACGAGCTCACGCCGTCCGGTTTCGTGGGCAATGAGGCGGGGGGCATTCTGGGGGGCATCTCGACCGGTCAGCCCATCACCGTCTCCATTGCCATCAAACCCACTTCCAGCATCCGCGTGCCGCGCCGGTCGATCGACAAGTCCGGTACTGAGACGGTGGTCGAGACCACCGGGCGGCATGATCCCTGTGTGGGGATCCGGGCGGTGCCGATTGCCGAGGCGATGCTCGCTTTGGTGCTGATCGATCACGCCCTGCGCCACCGCGCCCAGAACGCCGATGTGAGCGTTGCCACGCCCCGGATCGCCGGGCGGGCACCCGACTGACCCCGGTGGCTTCAGACCCCGGTTCGCGAACCCGTAATGCGGTTCGCGCGCTGTTTCTGACCTACTTTCTGTTTGTGGGCGCGCTTTCGCCTTATCTCACGCTTTATCTCCACGAAGTGGGTCTGGGCGTGGCCGCCATTGGCCTGGTGATGTCGCTGTCGCCGGCCTCGCGAATTGTGGGTCCGCTCGCCTGGGGTTGGCTCGCGGACCGCAGCGCCTCGCGAAATCGGGTGCAACGCGCCTGTTCGTTGATTTCGATTGCAGCGCTGATCGGGCTCTGGACCTCGGGTGCGGACGTGGGCTGGATTCTGCTTGCCTGCGCGGTGCTGTTTTTTTCCACCTCTGGGCAGATGCCGATCGCCGAGGCGATCGCGCTCGAGGCCGCTGGCCGCGATGCCGGCCGCTACAGCCGGATGCGGGTCTGGGGGTCGATCGGATTCATTGCCGGCGTCGTGATCACCGGGCCGCTCTTCGAGGTGGCCGGCATCGGATGGCTGCCGGGTTGGCTGATGTTGATGATGGCAGGGGTACTGGCCTGCACCTGGGGGCTGCCCGAGGCGCCGAAGCGAGCGGCAGGTCCACGACCGACGCCCCTCTGGAAGGCGCTCCGCGACCCGGCCAAGGCGGCGTTTTTTGCCTCGGCCTTCCTGATGCTCTATGCGCACTCGGTTTTTTACACTTTCTTCTCGCTGTATCTGGAAGAGCGTGGCTACGGGAAGGGCGCGATCGGACTGATCTGGGCGGTGGGGGTGGTCGCGGAAATTGCCATGTTTTACCTGCAGCGGCCCCTGTTCATACGGTTTTCCGCCTTGTTTCTGCTCGGGCTGAGCGTGGCTGTGGCGGCGCTGCGCTTCGTGTTGGTGGGCGCCTCGGGGGGCGCGTTGTGGTTGCTTTTGTTCACGCAGTTGCTGCACGCCATCACCTTCGGCATTCATCACACTGCTTCGCAGGCCATCCTGTCGCGCTGGTTCGGGCCCGAGCAGCAGGCGAGTGCCCAGGCGCTTTATGTCACCATCGGCTACGGCGTGGGCGGCATGATTGGTGGCCTCGGGGCGAGCTGGATCTGGGTGGCGATTTCTCCAGCCGCGGCGTTTTACGGCGCCGGCGCCGTGGCGGCGCTGGGCTGCCTGGCCGTGTGGGCCTGTGCGCGCGCCGAGCGCCCGGTTGCTGCGGGCGAGTCGTTTCGCTAGCGCGAATGAACCCGTGATCCCGGGTCCGCACGGGGCTGCATGGCATAATCTTCGATCCGCCTTCTTACCGGTTTTCCCCATGTCGCTCGCTCTCCGGACCCTCTATGACAAGCTGTGGGATGCGCATGTCGTGCGCACCGAATCCGACGGCACCGCGTTGCTCTACATCGATCGGCACCTGGTTCACGAAGTGACCAGCCCCCAGGCCTTCGAGGGCCTGCGCCTGGCCGGCCGCAAGCCCTGGCGCATCAGCGCCAATTTGGCCGTGGTCGATCACAACGTGCCCACCACCGACCGCAGCGGCCCCATCCTCGACGAGGTGGCCCGCCTGCAGGTGGAAACCCTCGATCGGAATGCCCGCGAGCACAAACTCGTCTATTTCGATATCCGCGACCGCAGGCAGGGCATCGTCCATGTGATCGGGCCCGAACAGGGCGCCACCTTGCCCGGCATGACCGTGGTCTGCGGTGACTCCCACACCAGCACTCACGGCGCGTTCGCATGCCTTGCCTTCGGCATCGGTACCTCCGAAGTCGAGCACACGCTTGCCACGCAAACGCTCCTTGCGCGCAAGATGAAAAACATGTTGGTGCAGATCGACGGCACGCTCGGCGCGGGCGCCACGGCCAAAGACATCGCGCTGGCCGTCATTGGTCGCATCGGCACTGCCGGCGGCACGGGCTTTGCCATCGAGTTCGCCGGTTCGGCCATCTCGGCGTTGTCCATGGAGGGTCGCATGACCCTCTGCAACATGGCGATCGAGGCGGGCGCGCGCTCGGGCATGATCGGGGTGGACGACACGACGCTTCGCTACCTGAAGGGCCGCCCCATGGCCCCGGCTGGCGACGAGTGGGAGCAGGCCGTCGCCTACTGGCGCACGCTGCGCTCTGACCCCGGGGCCAAGTTCGATGCCGTGGTCACGATCGATGCGGGCAGCATCGTTCCGCATGTCACCTGGGGCACATCGCCCGAAATGGTCACCACCATCGACGGCCGCGTGCCCGATCCCGAGAAAGAAAAGGATCCGGTTCGCCGCGAGGGCATGGAACGCGCGCTCACCTACATGGGGCTCAACCCCAACACCCCCATCAGCGACATCCGGGTCGACAAGGTGTTCATCGGGTCTTGCACCAATTCCCGGATCGAAGACCTCCGGGCTGCCGCGGCGGTCGTGCGCGGCAAGCGTCGCGCCTCCAATGTGAAACTGGCGCTGGTCGTTCCGGGCTCAGGTCTGGTGAAGGCTCAGGCTGAGGCTGAGGGGCTTGATCGTATTTTTCGCGATGCAGGCTTCGAATGGCGGGAGCCCGGGTGTTCCATGTGTCTCGGCATGAACGATGACCGGATCGAGTCGGGCGAACGCTGCGCGTCCACCTCGAATCGTAATTTCGAAGGCCGGCAGGGGCCGGGGGGGCGCACGCATCTGGTGAGCCCCGCAATGGCTGCGGCCGCAGGCATCGCCGGCCATTTTATTGACGTTCGCAGGCTCGGCTGAGGAGATCGGCAATGAAGAATCTCACCGTACACCGCGGCCTCGTGGCTGCGCTCGATCGTGCAAACGTCGACACTGACGCCATCATCCCGAAGCAATTTCTCAAGTCGATCAAGCGCTCGGGTTTTGGTCCGAACCTGTTTGACGAGTGGCGCTACCTCGATCGCGGCGAGCCGGGTATGGACAACGCCAAACGTCCGCTCAACCCTGACTTTCCACTCAACCACGCGCGCTATCGCGGCGCTTCGGTGCTGCTTGCGCGCAAGAATTTCGGTTGCGGATCCTCGCGAGAGCACGCGCCCTGGGCGCTGGAAGACTACGGCTTTCGGGTGCTGATTGCGCCCTCGTTCGCCGATATTTTCTACAACAACTGCTTCAAGAACGGGGTGCTGCCCATTCGCCTCGCGGAAAGCGAAGTCGACTGGTTGTTCCATCAGGTCAATGGGTTCGTCGGGTTCGAACTGGTGGTCGATCTGCCCGAGCAGGTTGTGACCACCACCGATGGTTCGCGCAGCTTCAAGTTCGAAGTCGATGAGTTCCGCAAGTATTGCCTCGTCAATGGTCTCGACGAGATCGGGCTAACGCTTCGGCATGCAGATGCCATCCGGGAATATGAAGCCAAGCGGCTCGCCGAGCAGCCCTGGCTGGGTCGGATGCTGGCTGGCTGATTACCGGCGCAGTCAAAGCAGTCTTCGAGACAGACACGGGGCGGCAGGCAAGCGCCCCGTTCTGTCAGGTAAGTGAGGTGTCGCGGCAGGGTGTTGGGCGCGGCGCCCCCCAGGGAGTGGATCAACATGAAAATTGCAGTGCTGGCGGGCGATGGCATCGGCCCCGAAATCACCGAACAGGCCGAACGGGTCATCGCCGCGCTTCGCAGCGACGGATTGCCCCTTGAAACCGAGCATGCGCCGGTGGGTGGGGCGGGGTTTGATGCGGCGGGCGATCCGCTTCCGGAGGCCACGCTGCGGCTGTGCGAACAGTCGGATGCCATTCTTTTCGGTGCAGTGGGCGGCCCCAAATATGACGCGCTGCCGCGCCCGCAGCGGCCCGAGCAGGGGCTCCTGCGGTTGCGCAAGCACTTTGATCTGTTTGCGAACCTGCGACCCGCCACGGTGTTTCCCGAGCTTGCGCATGCCTCAACGCTGCGCCCGGAAATCGTTGCCGGGCTCGACATCCTGATTCTTCGCGAGCTCACGGGAGACATCTACTTCGGCCAGCCGCGCGGCATCCGCACGAACGAGCAGGGTGAGCGCGAGGGCTTTGACACCATGCGTTACAGCGAGGGCGAAATCCGCCGTATCGCTCAGCTCGCCTTCGAAGCGGCACGCAAGCGCAGCCGCCGCGTCTGTTCGGTGGACAAGGCCAACGTGCTGGAGACCACCCAGCTCTGGCGCGATGTGGTCACTGAACTGCACGCTGGATACAAAGACGTTGAACTCACGCACATGTACGTCGACAACGCAGCCATGCAGCTGGTGCGCAATCCCAAACAGTTCGACGTGATCGTGACGGGCAACATGTTCGGCGACATTCTGTCCGATGAGGCGTCGATGCTCACGGGCTCGATCGGCATGCTGCCCTCGGCCTCGCTCAATTCAAAGCACTTCGGCATGTACGAGCCCATTCATGGCTCGGCCCCCGATATAGCGGGCAAGGGCGTGGCGAATCCGCTTGCCACGATCCTGTCGCTTGCCATGCTCATGCGCCACTCGCTCAATCAGGAGGCTGCTGCGGCAAGAATCGAGGCGGCAGTACGCAAGGTGCTCGCGCAGGGGCTTCGCACGGGCGACATCGCCGAGCCGGGCAAACGCACGGTGGGCAGTCGTGAAATGGGTGATGCTGTACTGGCGGCGCTCTGAACCAGGCAACGCGCGGGGAACGGGGATGGTGATGAAGGTCGGGATGGTGGGCTGGCGCGGCATGGTCGGCTCGGTGCTGATGCAGCGTATGCGCGAGGAAAATGATTTCTCGCTGATC
>CAMBZS010000134.1 GCA_945872335.1 Bordetella parapertussis
CCCCACCGTGCGATCAATGATCAGCACCACCAGCAGCGTCATTACGATGCTCACGCTCGACACAGCCGCTGCGGTGGGATCGAAGTCCCAGCGCAGGTAGTCGAACAACTGCAGGGGTAGCGTCGTCATGCCCACCCCCTTCAGCAGCAGCGACAGATTGAAGAGATCAAACGAAATAATGAAGGCGAACAACGCCCCGGTGATCAGCCCAGGCTTGATAAGCGGCAGGGTAATGCGTCGAAAACAGACCCAAGGGTTCGCGCCAAGGCTGCGAGCCGCCTGCTCGATCGAGCGGTCGAAGTTGTACAGCGAGGCACTCACGTTGATGAAGACATACGGCAGTGTGATCAGGGTGTGACCAATGAGGAGGCCCGCCATCGTTCGGGTGCCAACACCCGTGGCATAGAGAAAAAACAGTAACGCAATCGCCGTGAGAATTTCCGGAAGCATCAGCGGCATCATGAGCAGCAACCGAAGCCGGTCACGCCAGGGGCCCGCGTATCGAACAAAATACAGCGCGGCCGCAGTACCAATCAGGGTTGAGACCACGGTTGCGACCGACGCCACAATCAGCGAGGTGCGCATTGCCCTGATGAATCCTTCGTTGGAAAACAGCGCGCCATACCAGCGAAACGACAGCCCCTGCGGCGGAAACGCGAGGAACTCGCCCGCATTCAGGGACATCAACACGATCAGAACAATGGGCGTGAGCAGAAAGACATACACCAGGCCGATGACACCCAGGGCGAGCATGCGCAGCATCATTCGAGCCCTCGCATCATCGGGCGACTCAGGCGGACAAACAGCCACACCGCCAGACCGCCGGTCGCAGCCAGCACCAGGGCGAGCGCTGCGCCCGCTGGCCACCGGAAGTTGTCGATCAACGCTTGCACCACAAGCACCGACATGGTCTTCACCTGCGCACCACCCAGCATCACGGGGGTGACATAGGCACTGAGCGAGAGTACAAACACAAGAATGCAGCCCGCCTGAATGCCCGGCCAGCTGAGCGGGAGCCACACCCGCCGGAACACCTGAACCGGCGAGGCACCGAGCGAGCGCGCCGCGAGCGCCAGATTCGGATCAATCGACTGAATGGCGCCAATCAGCGGCAGAATCATGAAGGGCAGAAACACATGTACCAGCGCAAGCGTCACGCCAAAGCTGTTGTTCATGAGCGTGAGCGGCATGTCGATCAGCCCGAGCCCACGCAGCCACTGGTTGATAACCCCGTTGCCGGAGAGCAGGATCAACCAGCCAAAGCTTCTGACCACGACCCCCACCAGCAGCGGTGACAGTACAAAGATGTAAAGCAGCCCCTTCCAGCGCGACGAGGTTCGCGCAAGGTGAAACGCAACCGGGTAGCCCAGCAGCGCGCAGATCAGGGTGGTCTTGAGACCCAGCCATGCGGTATCGGCCAGCACCCCCAGAAAATAGGCATCGCCAAAGATTCGCGTGAAATTTGCTGTCGTGAAACCCGGGCCATACGGAGCGCCCACCGCGGGCGGCCGCAGACTCATCAACACGATATTGAGATACGGAAGCACCAGAAATACGCCAATCAGCACCAGCGCGGGCGCGATCAGCCAGATGCCTCGACGCCCGCCGCTCATGCCACTCCAGACGCGGGAAGTGCCCACAGCTGACGCTCATCGACGCTGAGCGTGGCCTGCGCGCCGGCTGCAATGTCCGAGCCCGGAGCGGTGTGCGCAAAAAGGGTGACTCCGCCCGCAAACGACAGCACATGCTCGACGCTTCCACCCAGGAAGTAGGTTCGGATGACCTGCCCCTGACGGGCCTGAGCGCCAGTCTGCACAGACGCTTCCAGCCGAAGCGCTTCGGGCCTGACCACCAGCAACGCCTGCTGCCCTATGACAAGAGCAGGATCGGCGGGCGCGACCAGTGTTCCGAGCGGCGTATCGAGTTCAACGTGCGCGGCATCGCGACGCGCGAGCACCGTTGCGCTGACGAACTGGGTCCGCCCGATGAACTGCGCGACCTCCCGACGGGCCGGTCGTGCATAAAGGTCGCGGGGCGGGCCCACCTGCGCGATCTCGCCGTTGAACATCACCACCACCCGATCGGACATCACCATCGCTTCCGACTGGTCATGCGTGACGTAGAGCGTGGTGATCCCCACGCGTTGCTGAAGATCGCGAATGAAGAATCGCATTTCCTCGCGCAGACTCGCATCGAGGTTGGCCAAGGGCTCATCGAGCAACAGCATGCGCGGCTCGATCACGAGCGCGCGTGCCAGGGCGACCCGTTGCTGCTGCCCCCCAGAGAGTTGACGGGGATAGCGATCCAGCATGGCATCGAGCTGCACCATCCGAAGCGCCTGTTTCACGCGCTCCGCAACATTTGCCTGCGACACCTTGCGCATTTCCAGCCCGAAGGCCAGGTTTTGCGAAACCGTCATGTGCGGAAACAGCGCGTAGTTCTGAAACACCATGCCGATGTCGCGCCGCTCAGGCGGCAGTTGCGTGATGTTCTGCGCATCAAACAGAATCTCGCCCGCGTCGGGCTGCTCGAACCCCGCCACACAGCGCAAGGTCGTGGTTTTGCCGCAGCCGCTCGGGCCAAGGAGCGAGATCAGTTCCCCCTCCTCCACCCTGAGCGACAGTGACTTCAGTGCTGCGACGTTGCCAAACCGTTTCTCCAGTCGCTCGATGACAAGCCGGGTCATCGAACCGGCCCAAAAGCTGTAGGGAGCCTGGTCATTTCATCTCGCGATTCCAACGGTCCGTAATTTCACCCACCATCGGGTTGATCTTGGACCAGTCGAACTGGACGATGGACGCCATGGCTGGACCATTGACCGGAACGTCGGCCGCCAGCGCAGCCGAGATCTGTGCAGTGGTATTGCTGGGCGAGGTGAAGAACTCCGCTGCCATTGCCTCCTGCACCTTGGGATCGAGGATGTAATTGAGATACTGGTAGGCCGCCTCCTTGGCCGGACCATTCTTCAAAATATTGAACGACTGCTCGAAGGCCACCACGCCCTCCTTAGGCACCACCATTTCCACGGGCACGCCCTTCTTCCTCAACGCGACGATCTCGGGAAAGTCGATCACCGCCACGCTGACATCGCCACGGGTCAGTTGGGTGGCAACCGTACCACTCCAGTCGGCCTGCTGAAACGGCAGCAGCTTTTTGATTTCCGCGAACGCGCGATCAATTGCGAGCTCCGACCCACCATAGATCCGTGCGGTCATCAGCAGGAACAGCATCGCCGCCGTGTTGCCAATCTGATAGAGACCGATCTTTCCCTTGAATTCCGGGTTGGTCCAGAGATCGGTCCAAGACGTGGGGGGCTTCTTCACCAGGTCCTTGCGGTACCCGATCCCGATCGCCGAGATGATGCCGCGTACGCCGTTATCGCCGGCGTTGCGCAGATTGGGATACACATTGGCAAGGTTCGGAACCTTCGCTGCCGGAATCGGCTCGAAGAAGCCCTCCGAACGCACCAGGCTTGCGATGTTCTCGTTGATCATGACGATGCTGTAGGGCGCGGGCCCGGTTCCCGCCGCACGGATGTTGGCAACAAAATTCTTGCCCAGCCCGATATCAAGTGTGGGCTCGATGCCGGTTGACTTGGCAAAGGGCGGAATCAGTGTTCCGCGCCAGAACTTCTCCCAGCGACCACCGTAGGTGTTGATAATCAGCTTGGCCTGCTGCGCGGCCGACAGCGTGGGCAGCGCCAGCGAGGCGGAGCCTGCCAACGCAGCGCTCGAGAGCAGCCATTGCCTGCGGTCGAAGGGAATGTTCATCAGGGCTCCTTGGATGGATGGAACAGCGGTGGAAGGATCAGGTCCGAATCAACGCGCCTCGGCCTTGTTGCGGTAATCGTAATTGCGGTCGAGTCGCTCGATCAGATAGTCGCCATATCGCACTGGCGGATGACGCGCAGGCCGATCGGCGCTTACGCAGGTGGGCAGGCACTCGATCATCGCGTTCATGTCGGTATCGAAGAAATACGGAATCGAATACCGCTCCTGCCCGGACCGGTTGATCACGCGATGCGGTGTGGAAACGAACCGGTCGTTGGTCCAGCGCGCAAGCATGTCGGCAACATTGAGCACATACGCACCCTCGATCGGCGGCGCATCGATCCACTCTGCGGAACCGCGTGGCCGAACCTGCAGCCCGCCGGTGGCGTCCTGCGCCAGCACGGTGATGATGCCGTAGTCGGTGTGCGGTGCCGAGCCGAATTGGTCATCCGGCGTTGCCGGCGGCTGTGGCGGATAGTGCAGCAGTCGCAGAAAGGTGGTGGGGCGCGCAAAATACGGATCGAGCGCGTCATCGGGTAGTTCAAGCGATAGCGCGATGGTCTTGATGATGAGACGGGCCACAGAATCCACATCGGCAATGTAGGCCTCGATCGGCTGCCGGAATCCGGGCAGCCAGTCTGGCCACTGATTCGGCCCCTGCATGGACTTGCCAGCCAGAAAATCGGGGTCGTCAGGCGCGAGTTCATGCATCAGCATGAGCGACTCGCTCAGGTTCGGTCGCCGCACCTGTGCAACCGATGAGGTCACGATGGTGGAGGTGGCCATGCCCATGTAGCCACGATGAAAGCGGTTGATCGCGATGGATTGCTTCTTGTCCATCGGCGAGGCATGAAACTCCCGCGAGGCTTCGAATGCAGCGTCCAGCGAAGCCTGAGCCACGCCATGGCCAACGATGTAGGCGAAACCGGTGGTGGTGAGCGCACGATGGAGTTCGGTGGCAACCCGACTGCGCACCCCCCGGTCGGAGGATGCTGCATGCAGATCGACAAGCGGAATGGCAGGCATGGGCAAGGGAACCGGGTGGGTACGCTAGGACTGGGTGGAGCTGCTCCCAAACGGGAGGAGCCGATCACCACATTCTTCCGAGGATTACCCGGTGCTGCAAGCGCGCGAGCCATCCTGCGAGACAACAACGGAACCCGACAACCAGAACACGCCGCGCGCGCAGATGCTTGTCGCATGCAGGAACACGCGCACAACAAGAAAGCCGCACCAAAAGGAACGGGCCGCATCCCTTGTGAGGACCGGCCCGTTGTTGTGCATGGTCGGGGTGGCGGGATTCGAACTCGCGACCCCTTGCACCCCATGCAAGTGCGCTACCAGGCTGCGCTACACCCCGAAGCACGAGATTATATCAGCGAAGCAGATCGAGCGCCTGCCTGAGGGCTTCGCGAACCGCCTGTTGCGCGTCCGATTCATCGGTCGAGAAAGGCAGCGCCTGCTGCGCGGTCGTGGATCGGCGTGGCGTCGAACCGGCAGCCTCGAGCGCCGATGAAACCGCCTGCGATTGGGTAAGCGTGGCTGGCGATGCCACCGAACCCGCCACCGACCCACCACCCGACGGCGCCGCTACCAGCCCCGCGGACAGTTCATCACCTTGGGTTGCCACCGAATCATCAACGGCTGCCGACCCTGAGCGCACGCGACTGCCACTCATCTCGCTCAGACGATTCCGCGCGCCGTTGATCGTGAAGCCTTCCTCGTAGAGCAGTTCCCGAATGCGCCGCACCAGCAACACCTCATGGTGCTGGTAATAACGCCGGTTGCCGCGTCGCTTCATCGGGCGCAGCTGCGTGAATTCCTGTTCCCAGTAGCGCAGCACATGCGGCTTGACCCCGCACAGTTCGCTGACTTCGCCGATAGTGAAGTAACGCTTGGCGGGAATGGGCGGCAACGCCACCTGAGCGTCAGGTTTTCCGTTCATGGGCGGCGCGGTCGATTAGCTACCTGAACCGCCGCCCAGCTCGATCTGGGCCTTCAGCTTCTGGCTTGCATGAAAGGTGACGACGCGACGCGCCGAGATGGGGATCGACTCACCCGTCTTGGGATTGCGCCCTGGCCGCTGGGGCTTGTCGCGCAGTTGGAAGTTGCCGAATCCGGAGAGCTTCACCGATTCACCGCGCACCAACGCATCTCGGATTTCCTCGAAGAAGGTTTCCACCATGTCCTTGGCTTCACGCTTGTTGAGCCCAACGCGCTCGAACAACATTTCGGACAACTCGGCCTTGGTAAGCGTGAACGCCGGCCCGAACGATACCGGCTCGAATGAAAGCACCGTGGTGTCGGACAGCAGCGGGTCATTGAGCGGGGCACTGGAGCCCGAATCGCTGCTGCCTGGCGCCGACGGCCCGGAAGGAGGTAGGACGATGTCTTGACTCATAGGCAGGGGCTACTCCCGGGCATCAGGTGCCAGCGCGCAGCCGCGCACCCAGTTCGCGTTCGGCGCGAGCCACCACCGCCTGAACCGCGCGCTGCGCCTCAGCATCACTCAGCGTGCGGGCAGTATCTTGCATCCGCAACCGGAACGCAAGACTTTTCTCCTTATTTTCCAAGCCCTTACCGCGGTATTCATCAAACAGGACAACCTGCTGGATGATGGCGGCATCGGCCTCTTCGCGAGCCGTCTGAAGGAGCGTCTTCTCGACCCTGGCAGCGGGCAGATCGATGGGCACGATCAACGCAATGTCGCGCAACACCGCAGGAAACCTGGAGGCATCGGCGTGCACGGTTACCGACCGATGACGCAACACCTCAAGGTCGATTTCAAACAGCACGGGTGCCGACGACAGCTCGAGCGCCTGTTGCAGGGCGGGATGCAGTTCGCCGATAAAGCCGATCGACTGACCGTTGACAAGCAACTGGGCGCACCGCCCAGGGTGAAGCGCCGGATGCGAAGCTGCAACAAACTCTGGCTGAAGCGGCGAGCACAAGCGTTCCAGGTCAGCCTTCAGATCATGAAAATCAACCGCCCGATGGGGCAGGCCCCACTGCTCGGGCGCAACGGCACCAAAGGCCAGCGCCGCCACCCGCCAGGGTTGCGAAATGCCACGCACAGCAAGCGGCCCCGACTGCACGGTCGCATCGGGCTCAAACACGCGGCCCACTTCGAACAGACGCACCCGCGTGGCCTTGCGGTTGAGGTTGGCGCGCAAGGTCTCGATCAGCCCGCCCCAAAGCGTGGTGCGCATCACATTCATCTGGGCTGCAATGGGATTGAGCAACCTGACCGGCGGCCGCCCTGACAGCTTCGCATCGAGCGACGACTCGACAAAGCTGTAGGTGATGACTTCCTGATAGTCGCGAGCCGCCAGCGCCTGCTTGATCGCCAGCACCGGGCGTCGTGATTCGCTCACGGGCCGCATCGGCGAAGGCGCGCGCGGCGGTCGCATGGGCAGCCGATCAAAACCCCAGATCCGGGCGACCTCTTCGATCAGGTCTTCCTCGATCTGCAGATCGAAGCGATGCGCGGGGGGCTGAACCACGAAACGATCCGCCTCGCGCACGAACGACAAACCGAGGCGGGTAAAGCATTGCGCAATGTCGTCGGCGCCGATCGGTGCGCCAATGATCTTGCGCGCGCGATCCACGCGCAAAGCCACCGGCGCGCGATCGGGCAGCGCAGTGATCGTGTCATCGATTGGGCCGGCAGCACCGCCGCAGATCTCGAGAATGAGCTGGCTGATCCGTTCAATGTGTTCGACAGTGGTGCTGGCATCGACACCGCGCTCGAAGCGCGATCCGGCTTCGGTCGCGAAGTTGTAGCGTCGCGCCCGTCCGGCCACTGCAGCAGGCCACCAAAAAGCCGCCTCGAGGTAGATGTCGCGCGTGTCATCAGACACCGCGGTGGCGTTTCCGCCCATGATCCCGGCAAGACTCTCGACCTGCGACTCGTCGGCAATGACACCCACGTCGGGCGCGAGCGCCACCGTCTGGCCGTTCAGCAGTTCGAGCGACTCCCCCGCCCTCGCCCACCGTACCGACAGACCACCGTGAATGCGTGCGAGGTCGAACACATGGGAGGGCCGGCCGAGCTCAAGCATCACATAGTTGGAGATATCGACCAGCGCCGAAACGCTGCGCTGACCCGCCCGCTCGAGCCTGCGACGCATCCAGCCTGGCGTAGTCGCCCGCGCGTTCACACCGCGAATGATCCGGCCAGAGAATCGGCCGCACAAATCGGGCGCTTCAATGCGTACCGGCAGTCGATCAGCGATGGTCACCGGAACGGGATCGAAGCGTGGCGCCGCCAACGTGGCGCCTGACAGTGCAGCCAACTCGCGCGCCACCCCGAAAATACTCATGCAGTGGGCAAGATTGGGCGTGAGCTTCAAGAGCCAAACGGTTTCATTGAGCTCGAGCCAGGTGCGAAGCGACTGCCCGACCGGCGCATCAGATTCGAGCGCAAGCAAGCCCGCATGGTCTTCGGACAGACCCAGTTCGCGCGCCGAGCACAGCATGCCCTGACTTTCCACGCCCCGCATGGTGGTGGGCTTGATCGTGAGGCCGCCAGGTAGCACCGCGCCCGGCAGCGCGCACGGCACTCGCATGCCCTGCGCCACGTTGGGCGCCCCACAGACGATGGTGGCGAGCCCCTCACCCGTTTCAACTTCACAGACGCGCAGTCGATCGGCGTTGGGATGCGGGCGCACCGAACGGACCTCGGCAACCACCACCCGCTCAAAGGGCGGCGCGGCCGGAACGGCCTCCTCGACCTCGAGTCCGGCCATGGTGAGCCGCTCGGCGATGGTATCGGCTGACCAGTCTGTGGCGACGAAACTGCGCAGCCAGCTTTCGGGTACGCGCATTCGGGGAAATCCTATCGGTTGAACTGCTGAAGAAAACGCAGATCGTTTTCGTAAAAGAGCCGCAGGTCGCCAATGCCGTAGCGAAGCATCGCCAGACGCTCGATCCCCGAGCCGAACGCAAAGCCGACCCAGCGCTCCGGATCCAGCCCGAAATTGCGAACGACATTCGGGTGCACCTGTCCGGACCCGCTCACTTCCAGCCACCGGCCGGCAAGCGGGCCATCGGGAAAGCGGATATCGATCTCGGCCGAGGGCTCGGTAAACGGGAAGTACGACGGCCGGAAACGAACATCGAGCGAATCGCTTTCGAAAAAGCGTCGCAGGAAATCGGAGTAAACGCTCTTCAGGTCGGCGAAGCTGATGTCCTCGTCGATCCACAGCCCTTCGAACTGGTGAAACATGGGCGAATGCGTGGCATCGGAATCTACCCGGTAGGTCTTGCCCGGCGCGATCACCCGAATGGGCGGCGGATGCATGCGCGCATACCGCACCTGCACGGGCGAGGTGTGGGTGCGAAGCAGGAGACCGCCCTCCACATAGAACGTGTCGTGCATGGAGCGCGCGGGGTGGTTCTCCGGCGTGTTGAGCGCGGTGAAGTTGTAAAAATCCTCTTCAATTTCGGGGCCGTCGGCCACATCGAAACCGATCGAGTGAAAGATGGCCTCGATGCGCGCAATGGTGAGCGTGATGGGATGCAGCCCACCCGCACCCATCCCGCGACCGGGGAGCGTGACATCAACCGATTCCTGCGCAAGACGCGCCTCGAGCTGTGCGCGCGCAATCTCCGCCTCGCGCGCACTGACCAGGGCCTCGATCGCCTGCTTGGCGACATTCAACTCTCGGCCAGCCGCCGCCTTCTGCTCGCCTGACAAAGACCCGAGCGCCTTCATCCGCGCAGTGAGGCTTCCATCGCGCCCCAGAAAACGCGCCTTGGCGTTGGCAAGAGACGTGGTGTCGGCCGACTCGGCAAGCGCTACGCGAGCCTGCTCGACGAGGTCGGACAGCGTTGATTCCATGGGGGTTCGACTCCTGAGACAGCCGAGGGTGGCGCCCGTTGATAGGTCACCGGTCCTTCAACTGCTTCCGGCAGGACGACATGCAGGGAGCAAGGCGGCCCGGGTCAAGCGGCCGCCTGCATTCCCTGACGATCAGGCAGCGAGCGCCGCCTTGGCCTGGCCAACGATGGAGGCAAACGCCGCCTTGTCGTTGACTGCGAGCTCGGCCAGCACCTTTCGGTCAAGACCGATCGAGGCACGGCTCAAGCCGTTGATGAGCCGGCTGTAGCTCAGGCCATGCTCACGCGAGGCAGCATTGATCCGGGCGATCCAGAGTGCACGGAACACACGCTTGCGATTGCGGCGGTCGCGATACGCATATTGACCCGCCCGCATGACCGCCTGCTTGGCAATGCGAAACACATTGCCGCGGCGACCGCGGTAGCCCTTGGCCAGGGCCAGGACTTTCTTGTGGCGCGCGCGCGCCGTGACTCCACGTTTGACTCGAGGCATCGCGCGCTCCTTATGCGTAAGGCAGCATGGCTTTTACGGAAGCCATGTTCGTGCTGTGCACGCCCTCGGTTCCGCGAAGCTGCCGCTTGTTCTTGGTGGTTTTCTTGGTGAGGATGTGGCGCTTGAACGCCTGTCCGCGCTTGACGCTGCCGGAGCCGCGCACGCGGAAGCGCTTCGCAGCGCTTTTCTTGGTTTTCATCTTGGGCATGATGCCGTCCGATTTCCTTTTAATGCCTTGCAAGGTGTCTGACACGGTGCCAGAACTTGGTAACCCGCTCGGCTTCTTCACCCGCTCCCCAGAGGAAGCTTTGGTGTTCTGCTGATCGCTCCGAAACGAAAACCTGCCCTACTTCTTCCGCTTCGGTGCGATCACCATGATCATCTGACGCCCCTCCAGCTTGGGCATCTGCTCGACCATGGCCACATCTTCAAGCTCGGTGCGGATGCGGTCGAGCAGCCGCACACCGAATTCCTGATGCGCCATCTCGCGGCCACGGAAGCGAAGCGTGATCTTCGCTTTGTCACCGTCTTCGAGAAAGCGCTTCACATTGCGCATCT
>CAMBZS010000135.1 GCA_945872335.1 Bordetella parapertussis
CGATTTCGAACCCGGGCTTTTCGTATTCTTTGCCGAGGCGGTGCAGCAGTTCCAGACCGGCAGAAACCCGGTTGGCAAACGGCGTGTAGGCAAGCGGGCTATACGGATTGACGTAGAGCTGGCTAACCGAATCAGCCCAGCTTGAAAGCGGCTTTAAAACCGCACGCTGGGCTTCACGGAGGTGGTAGAGCATTCGTCTCTCCCGCTTCGAAACTGGTCGATTCTGCCCGAATTTGTGCGACGCGTCAGACGCGACAGCCGCCAGCCGTCTCGGCGGACCGTCTCAGGTTTTCGGCGAGCCACGCGGCGCTTTGCTTTTCCTGCAGAGAGTTTTGCGTAAGGCGCTGATTCAATGCAGCAAAATCAACCTGATCGAGCGGCTGGTCCTGGTTGAAGCAGGAGAAAACATAAGTGATGCGCCCGGTTTTCGGATCGCGGTGCGGTTGCAGACATTGCGCGCACACCTCTTTCATCATGCACTGCATCGGTGAGTTGATGGACCCGAAAGCGAGGTGGTGGGCGGGCAGTACATTGGCGAGCGCATCATGGCGCGCGCGGGCCACCGCCGCCATCATGCGGTCGGAGCCAATTGCGATCAGCCGATCGGCATCGTGCAGGCGCGGCGAACCGCTGGCCGGCGCGAGCGACCCGCTTGCCCAGGCCTTCATCGCCTCCACGATATTGCCCACAAAACTGCGGTCCTGCGGACGAGTGGGGGTAAAGCCCGGCGCTTCGTCGCTGCACCACACCACGACATCGGCGGCCGCCTCGATTTCCGCCACCTTGTAGCGATCGATGAGCTTCTTGTAGCCTGCGAAATAGAGCACCTTCGAGCCGCGCGCCCGGAATGCCGCGCCGATTGAAAACAGCACCGCGTTGCCGAGCCCACCGCCCACCAGGACCACGTTCTCATTCGCCTCGATTTCGGTGGGAGCGCCTGTCGGGCCCATGAGCACAACCGGTTCGCCCGGCTGCAGTAGCGCGCAGAGGTTGGAGGAGCCGCCCATTTCAAGCACGATGGTGGAGACCAGTCCGCGCTCGCGGTCGACCCAGGCGCCGGTAAGGGCGAGACCTTCCATCACCAGCCGGGTGCGGGTGCCGTTGATGTCGACCACCGGTGCCAGGGCCTCGAAGTTCTGAAGGCGATAGAACTGACCGGGTTCGAACCGACGAGCGGCAAGTGGCGCATGCACCACCACCTCGATGATGGTGGGCGTGAGCCGTACCACACGCTCGACGCGTGCCCGAAGGAGCCCGTTGATGTGGGTGGCAAAGGCCTGGGGCGACAGATCGGAGGCGGGTGCGCGGTCAGCAAGCACGCGCGAGACCACCGGATAGCCCTGTCGCGCGGAGCCCATCGCCTTCACCACGTTACCGAAGTAGCTGGGATGGAGATCACCGAAAAACGAGACCATGCGGCCGTCATCGGCGCGCGCGAGCAGCACCTGCGCCTCGGCGGGTTTGCTCGAGGCGAACTCGGGCCTGATGGGTTCGCCCTGCTGGTTGATCGCCTGAAAATATTTGCCGTCAAGATGAAAGTGGGTGGCGTCTTCGCGCGCAAGCACCGTGTTGGGCTGCGTGCCTGCTGCCACAAAAATGGTTCGTGCCGGCCAGGTGACCGTGGCGTCGTTGCCGGTGGCGTCCGACCAGCGGCCGTCTTCGGACCGGATCTGGCGCGCGAGTGTGATGGCGCGTGCCGCGCCCTGATCGTCAACATCAATGGCGCGCGGATCCACGCATTCGGCAAACCGGATGCCTTCCTCGAGCGCCTTTTCGACCTCTTCGTGGTTGAGCGTGTAGGAGGGGCTGTCGACCATGCGCTTGCGGTAGGCGAGCGTGACGCCGCCCCACTGCTGAAGGAGTTCGACCACGCGCGCCGCACGGCCTTCGGTCTGGGCGGCCGCGCGTTCGGCGCGGATCGCTCGCGCGTGAGCGAGAAACTCGTCAGCGAGTTCGCTCTCCGACGGGCTCCAGCCCGCGCGTACCGTGGTTTCATCGGTGAGCGCGACCAGCGCCTCATGGCGCGCGAGGAACTTCTCGACCTGCACGGTGTAGTAGGCGAGCGATTCGGTAGCGGTGTCGACCGCGGTGAGGCCGCCGCCGATCACCACCACCGGCAAGCGAATCTGCATGTTGGCAAGCGAATCGTCTTTGGCGGCGCCGGTGAGCTGCAGCGCCATCAGGAAGTCACTTGCCGTACGGACGCCGCGCGCAAGCCCATTGGGGATGTCAAGCACCGTGGGCTTGCCCGCGCCCATCGCGAGCGCTACGTGATCAAAGCCCAGCTGCCAGGCATCAGCGAGCGTGAGCGTGCCGCCAAAGCGCACGCCGCCCACCAGGGTGAACTGTTCGCGACGCTCGAGAAGCAGCCGGATGACCTTGAGGAAGTTCTTGTTCCAGCGCACGGTGATGCCGTACTCGGCGACCCCGCCAAAGCCCGCCATCAGCCGATCATCAAGTGATTCCCAGAGAGTTTCAACATGCTCGACCGGTTCGAACGGCACGCGTTCGCCGGGCGAGCCGCCCTCATGGCGCACGCCCGCGAGTTCGGGCGGAAGCGGCTCGATCTTGAGGCCGTCTATGCCCACCACGGTGTGACCGTCGTTCATGAGGTGATGGGCAAGCGTGAAGCCGGCTGGCCCCATGCCGGCGACCAGTACCTTGTGGCCGGTGGCCGCGCGTGCCACGGGGCGAGCGAGGTTGAGCGGATTCCAGCGCGTGAGGAGCGAATAGATCTCGAAGCCCCAGCGAAGCTCGAGCACATCCTTGAGTGAGCGGGTTTCCGCCTGCGGAATGTCGACCGGCGTCTGCTTCTGGTAGATGCAGGCCTTCATGCAGTCGTTGCAGATCCGATGGCCGGTGGCCGCTGCCATGGGGTTGTCGATCGTGATCATGGCGAGCGCGCCGATCGAGTGTCCCTGTGTTTTCAGAATCTGAAACTCGGAGATACGCTCTTCGAGCGGGCAGCCGGCCAGCTTCACGCCGAACACGGTGCGCTTGTAGACGATGCTGCCGTCAGCGGCGGGCTTGTCGCGCAGGCCGCGCGAGCAGGAGTCTTTCCCCTGATTGTGGCAACCGATGCAGTAGTTGGCCTGATCGAGGGCGCCCCGCAGGTCGGTGCCCGCGTCGGTGAGCTGAAAACCCTGTCGGCGGCGGATGTGGGCTGGATCGATGGTGTGGACGGTGACTGCCTGCTCGGTGGCCATGTGCGCGTGGGCAAGCAGCGCCCAGGGGTCGACCTTTCCCGGCTGACGAAACAGGATGCCCGAGGCGTGCCGCGCGCGACCCTCATCAGTGAGGGTGGCCCAGGCACTGAAGCGGAGAGCGCGGTCGAGGTCTGCGGCGCTGGCCTCTCCCTGATCCTGCCAGGCCAGCACGGCGTTGGCAAAGGCGAGCTCGTCGAAAGCCGGAAGACCGAGCCTTGAGGCAAGCGTGGCCTCGGCAGCGGGGCCGTCAAAGCCCGCCAGATCCTCGATGCTCACCTTCAGCATGGCCTGGCGTTTGACGAACTTCCATTTGACCTTGTAAAGCGGCTCGAGGGCTGCGTGACGGGCGCGCAGATCGGCGAGCTCTTCGGCCACGCCGAACATTTCGCCGATGAATGCATCGAGCTGCGGTGCGAGATCGAGAAGGAGTGCCGCTTCGTCCTTAGGGGCGAGCCGGGTGCCGGCGGCCACCTGCTCGCGCGCCGCCTGCAGGCGGTTGGCGAGATCGGGGTGGCGGCTGCGGAGCTCGGCCGCGAACTGCGCGTCGATGCGGTTCAGGCCGTCGGTGTGGTACAGGTCCTCGAAGCGCAGATTCCAGGCGAGCTGAACAGTCATCGGAGGACTTCAGCCGCGGTCGAGCTGATCGAACTTCACCTTGACCTCGCGCCACGCCTCGGCGTCAGCCAACGCCTCCTTGGTTCGCGTGATGCTGGGCCAGCCGCTTGCGAGTTCGGCGTTGAGCGCAATGAAGTGCTGCTGATCGGCCGGCACGTCTTCCTCGGCGCGAATGGCCTCGACCGGGCACTCGGGGATGCAGACCGCGCAATCGATGCACTCGTCGGGGTCGATCACCAGCATGTTGGGGCCTTCGCGAAAGCAGTCGACCGGGCAGACATCAACACAGTCGGTGAATTTGCAGCGAATGCAGGATTCGGTCACCACATGGGTCATGACGGCAATTCCTGAGAGGAGGAGGGTTGTTGATCAGGCGAACCGCCCCGGCCAGCGAGCGCAAGCCGGGGAAACCGATCCGATTGACGACGATTTTACCGTGCGATACCTTCAGCGCCAAACTAATGAAGTCGTGGCTTCATAAAGCGCCCGCTGCGGCGCTGCGGAAATCGCGCTTACACCCGGAGACCTGTCATGACGACCCATGCGTCGATTCAACCGCCACGTTCTCCCGTGCAGCTGGACGATGCGCTCGAACTGCTGGCGCAGCCAGGCTGGCTGCCGCTTGCCGGCGGCACCGATGTGTTTCCGGCGCATGTCGGCCGGCCGATCGCGCAGCCCCTTCTCGACCTCGGCCGGATCGATGCGCTGCGTGGTCAGGGGCGGGTTACTGATGCGCAAGGCCGGGCCTGGTGGCGGATCGGCGCGCTCGAGACCTGGTCTGCGGTGCGCGACGCGCCTCTCCCGCCTGGGCTGGAGGCACTCGTTCAGGCCGCGCTCGAAGTGGGCGGGCGGCAGATCCAGAACCAGGGCACGCTGGGGGGCAATCTCTGCAACGCTTCGCCAGCCGCCGACGGCGTGCCGGTGCTGCTCGCGCTCGACGCCCAGGTGGAACTGCGGAGTCGAGCGGGCAGCCGTCGTATGTCGCTTGCCGAGTTCGTGCTCGGCAACCGTCGCACTGCGCTTGCGCCAGGGGAGCTTCTGGTGGCGATCTACCTGCCCCTGGGGAGCCCGCGTGCGCGATCGCAGTTCCTCAAGCTCGGACACCGCCGCTATCTGGTGATCTCGATCGCCATGGTGGCGGTGTCGGTCGATGCCGATGCGCAAAATCGCCTCGCGCGCTGCGCGGTTGCGGTCGGGGCGTGTTCGGCCGCGGCCAAGAGATTGCCGCGCCTAGAGGAGCGGCTGCTCGGGCTGCCGCCATCGCAGGCCGCGGGTGCGGCCGCGAGCGCGCTTGCCTCGGGAGACGCGGCCGGGTTGCTTGCGCCCTTGTCGCCGATCGACGACGTGCGAGGCACCGCGGGCTATCGTCGGGAGGCGGTTCGCGAGCTGATCGGCCGCGCTATCGCCATGGCCTGTGCAACACCGGACGCGGCCGCCTGAGCGGCAAGGAACACCCCATGAACAAGCCTTCAGATGTGGCCTTCGATCATCCTGCTCAATCGCTTGCCTTCTCGGTCAACGGCCAGGCGGTCTCGATCCCGCTGGTGCGCGCGGCGCAGCGCCTCACCGACCTTTTGCGCGATGACTGTGGTCTGACCGGCACCAAGGTGGGCTGCAGCGCGGGCGACTGCGGGGCCTGCACGGTACTGCTCGATGGCGAGCAGGTCTGTGCCTGCCTGGTGGCGGGCGCGCAGTGCGCGGGACGACAGGTGGAGACGGTGGAGTCGCTTGCGCCGGCGGGCGGGCCGCTGTCGGCGTTACAACAGGCTTTTGTCGATCACGGCGCTGCGCAGTGCGGCATCTGCACGCCCGGCATGCTGATGGCGGCTGCCGATACGCTTCGTCGCCACCCGCAGCCCACCGAGCAGCAGGTGCTCGATGGCCTGGGCGGCGTGCTGTGCCGCTGCACCGGCTATCGCAAGATCGTCGAGGCTGTGATGGCGGTTGGGGCTGCGCACGCCCGCGCAGGGGCGGGCGGCCCCGCCGCCGGGGCGGCGACGTCTGCGGTCACCACCGGGATGCCGATTCCCCAGGTCGCAGCTGGCCATGCGGTGGGTGCGCGGGTAGAGCGTTTTGATGCGCGCGCCAAGGTGACCGGCGTCGAGCGCTTCGGCGCCGATCAGGCGCCGGTCGATGCGCTGTGGTTGCGCACCATCCGCTCGCCGCATCCGCGGGCGCGTTTTTCCATTGGCAATCTCGCTGCCTGGGTGGCCGCGCAGCCTGGTGTGGCGGGCGTCGTGACAAGCGCTGACATTCCGAACAACCGGTTCGCCATCTTTCCCGATCTGCGCGATCAGCCGGCGTTGGCCGAGGGCGAAGTGCGTTTTGCCGGCGAGGCGATCGCGGTCGTGGCAGGCACGCAGGCGGCAATCGAGATGCTGGACGAGGCATCGTTTCCCGTGGCCTGGGAGGTGCTCCCTCCGGTCTCGGGAATCGCTGCCGGCGTGGCGCCTGGTGCGCCATCCGTGCAGGCGCGCTGGCCCGACAACATCCTCTGCCGGGGCCGGGTGGTGTCCGGCGATGTGGCGGCTGCCGCGTCGGGTGCGCCCGAACAGTTGTCGCTTGCCATGCGCACCCAGCATGTGGAGCACGCCTACATCGAGCCTGAGGCGGGCTGGGCGCGTTGGGAGGTCGAACCCGATGGGCCGCGTGTCACGATTTTTGCCTGCACGCAGACGCCCTACATGGACCGCGATGAAATCGCCTGGATGTTCGAGGTGGCGCCCGAGCGGGTACGAATCATTCCGTCCGCGGTGGGCGGCGGCTTTGGCGGCAAGCTCGACCTGTCGGTGCAGCCGCTTCTGGTTGCGGCAGCCAGGCGACTGGGCCAGCCGACCCGCATGGTGTATCACCGCCCCGAGTCGATGCGATCGACCACCAAGCGGCACCCGGCGGCAATGGAGGCAAAATTTGCCGCGACCGCAGACGGCCGCTTCGTGTCGTACGATTTCGCGGGCGATTTCAACACGGGCGCCTACGCGTCCTGGGGGCCCACCGTGGCCAACCGCGTACCGATTCACGCAGCCGGCCCGTATCGCTGGGACGCGGTTCGCGCACTCACCCGCGCAGTGATCACCAACGATCCAGTGGCGGGCGCATTTCGCGGCTTTGGGGTGCCACAGTCAACCCTGCTCTGCGAATCGCTGATTGACGACTATGCGTCCCGGATCAATGCCGATCCCCTGGATCTTCGCCATGCGAACGCACTTCGTCCCGGTGACCGGACGGCCACGGGCCAGACGCTGACCGCAAGCGTCGGGCTGCGCGCGTGCCTTGAGGCGCTGCGCCCCGCGTGGCAAGCGGCGCGCGCCCGCGTGGCGGAGTGGCGCTCGGGACCGCCCTCGGCGCGGGGGGGCAGCGCGGCCGCGCCCAGTGATCCGCACGGCCGCGACCCCTCGGCGCTACGACGGGGCGTGGGCGTAGCCTGCATGTGGTACGGCATCGGCAACACCGTGATTGCCAATCCGTCTGACATGGAAATCGGGCTCAAGCCCGACGGTCGGTTCGTGCTGTTCAACGGCGCGGTCGACATCGGGCAGGGCACCTACACCATCATGCCGCAGATTGCCGCTGATGCACTGGGTGTGCCGCTTGCGCTCATTGATCAGACCGTGTCCGACACCGCGCTCACGCTCGATGGCGGAAAGAGTTCGGCTTCGCGCCAGACCTTCGTGTCGGGTAATGCGGCGCGGTTTGCGGGGCTTGATCTGCGTGCAAAGCTCCTCGCCCTTCTGGGCGCGCCCGAGTCGGCCAGTCTGTCGGTGCAGGGCGGCATGCTGCGGGCGGGCGGGGCCGAACTGAGTCTCGCGGGGCTCGCGCTGGACGAGCGGGGTCTCGTGGCGGTGGGCCGCGGGCGGTTCAATCCGCCCACCATTCCGCTCGATGGTGACGGTCAGGGCGTGCCCTACGCCACCTATGGGTTTGCCGCGCAGTTTGCCGAGGTGGAGGTTGATGTGTCGCTGGGTACCGTGCGGGTGCTGGCCGTTCACGCCGCGCACGACATCGGTCGCGCCATCAACCCCACTCAGGTGGAGGGGCAGATCCACGGGGGCATTGCGCAGGGACTGGGGCTCGCGCTCATGGAAGACTATGTGGCCCTCAAGACCGACAACCTGCATGACTACCTCATTCCCACCGTGGGCGACATGCCACCGGTGGTGGTGCATCTGGTGGAAGACCCCGAACCGCTCGGCCCCAACGGCGCGAAGGGGGTTGGCGAGCCGGCGCTGGTCGCCACGGCTCCCGCCATTCTGAACGCAATTCGTGATGCAACGGGTGTGCGGATGACCGAGGTGCCGGTGACCCCCGATCGCATGCTCGCAGCCTTGCGTGGCGCCGCCTCTGCTTTGCGCTGAATCTCGCCCACCGATCCGTCAGGACTGTCTCCGATGAGTGCCTCTTCCGCTACGCCTTCTGCCACGAACGATGCCGCCGAGCCCGCCGTCGTGAAGGCACGACCGCCAGAAAAAATGGCGACCAACAAGATCCAGTGCGATGCCTGTCCAGTGCTTTGCCAGATCAGCGAAGGCCGCCTGGGGGCCTGTGATCGTTGGGGCAATGTCGAGGGGCAGTTGCGCCGCATGGATCCTGTGGTGATCATGAAGCGGCCGGGCGTGGATCTGGTCCCGGCCGACCCCTCGGCCTGGGATGGCCGACTGCTGCATCAGGACGCTCCGGTGTTCGTATCGGGCGTGGCGAGCGGCACCACCTATCCCGACTACAAGCCGGCCCCCTTCATCGTGGCCAGTCGCGCTGAGGGCGTCGACATGGTCACCGTGGTGACCGAAGGCATCTTCAGCTACTGCAGTTTCAAGGTGAAGATCGATACCGATCGCTATCTTGGGCCCGAGCAGGCCACGGTCCGGCACCAGGGCGAGGCAGTGGGTCATGTCACCACCATCGAATACGGTTCGCAGTTCCTCTCGCTGGGTGGCGTTCATCACCTCACCGGCGGCTCCAAACGCGAGGGCCGCATCACGTGTGAACTGATGGAGCGATTGGGCAATCATCATGCAGTCGACCTCGAGATCGAGGGCGGCGCGAAGCTCACTGTGCAGGCGGGTCGCGCGCCGATCGTCAATGGGGTCGAGGAGCGCCGTATGCGGGTGGGCTGCGGCTCGGCCACGATCGGCATCTTTGCCAAGCAGTGGTTCGGGCATGCCGACGAGGTGGTGGTGGTCGATGATCACATCACCGGCGTGCTCTCCGAGCACCAGGCTGGCAAGTGTCTGGACATGCCGCCCTCGGGCATTCGGTTGCGGGGGCGAAAATCCACGCCAGGCCGTTATTTTCAGGTGGCCAATCCGGGTACCGGCTGGGGCGGCACCGACATTCAGGATCCGCTGTCCATCATTGAAGGCTGGGATCCCAAGGTCGCGCGGCCTGGCCTGCGACTCCTGATGGTGTCCACCACCGGCGAGCATGCGCAGTGGTATGTGCTGGACGAGGCGCTGGTGCCGCAGCCCGCGCCCATGCCATCGCCGATTGAAACCGTGGTGGAGCGGATCGGCGAAAACTGCGAGCCGGCCCTTGCCACCGTGCTGTTCCTGGGTGGCGCGGGAGGGAGCCTGCGGGCGGGCGTGACCGAGAACCCGATTCTGCTCACGCGCTCGGTGAAGGATCTGCTCACGCGCGTGACCTGCGGCGGGGCGCCTGCCTATGTCTGGCCGGGTGGCGGCATCACGGTGATGGTTGACGTCCTGCGAATGCCTGCGGGCTCGTTCGGATCGGTGCCCACGCCGGCGATCGTCGCACCCATTGAATTCACGCTGCGTCGCGATGACTACGAACGGCTGGGCGGGCATGTCGATCGCATCCGCCGGCTCGAAGACGTGTGGGCGGGCGACCCGCATCGCCTGGTTGATTGGCAGGGCGACAACCCCTGGCCGCTGGAGCCACTCCGGTGAACGCGGGCTGGCAGCCGGTACGCGCGCGGCTGTCCGACGGCCGCTGGCATTTTCAGCAGGGCCCGATCGACCTGGTGATCGGGGCCGACGGCGATCCCGCCGCCTGCGAAGCGGCGCATGAAGCGTGCTGGGCGCGCTTCGGGCCGGTCCTCACCACGCTGGTCGGGGAACTGTCGGTGCTCCGTAGCGCTCTGCCCTCGGCGGGCCATCCGCCGGAGGTGGCCGGACCGGTTGCAAAGCGGATGCTCGCCGCCTGCCTCCCCCATGCCCGGCAGGGCCTCTTCATCACTGCGATGGCGGCGGTGGCCGGCAGCGTTGCCGATCATCTGATCGATTGTTATCACCGGCCTGGCGTGCGGCGCGCCTACATCAACAACGGCGGCGATATCGCGCTTCATCTGCAGCCGGGCGAGTCCTGGCGTACGGGCGTGGTCGGCAATCCGGATGTGCCAGCGCTCGATGCCGGGCTCGTTGTGCGCGCCGACAGTGGCCTGCGCGGCATCGCCACGTCCGGCTGGCGCGGGCGCAGTCTGTCCCTGGGCATTGCCGACAGCGTCACCGTGGTGGCGCGTGATGCGGCCGCTGCCGATGCGGCGGCCACCATCATCGCCAACCATGTCGATGTGGCCGACGCTGCGATCGAGCGACGCCCCGCCTCCGAGGTGCGCGACCAATCCGATCTCGGTGATCTGCCGGTCACGGTGGCAGTCGGCGCGCTGTCGCCTGCCAGCATCAACACCGCGCTTGCGAGCGGACTGGCCTGCGCGCGCGGGCTGGTCTCGCGCGGGCTGATCGGCCATGCGCTGATCGGTCTTGCAGGGCACTGGCTGCAGACCACTGACCGTCTCGCCGATGTTGCTCAATGCCGAGCTCCCGGCGGGCTCACCTTG
>CAMBZS010000136.1 GCA_945872335.1 Bordetella parapertussis
GCAGGGAACGTCGCACGGCAAGGGCTTCACGGGCACTATCAAGCGCCACAACTTCAGTTCGGGCCGCGCCTCCCACGGTAACTCGCGTTCGCACAATGTGCCGGGCTCGATCGGTATGGCTCAGGATCCGGGTCGCGTATTTCCGGGCAAGCGCATGGCGGGCCACATGGGTGCAGTCACCCGCAGCGTGCAAAACCTGGTTGTCGCGCGGGTGAATGCCGAGCGTGGTTTGCTGATGCTGCGCGGTGCGGTACCGGGCGCTAAAAATGGCTCGGTGATTGTGACCCCGGCAGTCAAAGCTCCCGCGCCCCGGCGCTCGACCGGCAAGGCTTGAGGAGGCCCCTGACCATGGAACTGAATCTGCTCGATTCAAGCGGCCAGGCCTGCGCAAAGGTTGAAGCGCCCGACACCATTTTCGGTCGCGAATACAACGAACCGCTCATCCATCAGGTGGTGGTGGCGTTTCAGGCCAATGCGCGCAGTGCAAATCGCGCTCAGAAAGACCGCAGTGAAGTCCGCCACTCCACCAAAAAGCCCTGGCGGCAAAAAGGGACTGGCCGTGCGCGTGCCGGCATGACCTCGTCGCCGCTTTGGCGTGGTGGTGGCAAGATTTTCCCGAATTCGCCCGAAGAGAATTACTCTCACAAAGTCAACCGCAAGATGTACCGCGCAGGGGTCTGCTCGATCCTGTCGCAGCTCGCTCGCGAGGATCGGGTGGCTGTGGTGGAGGGGCTCGCAATCGATGCGCCCAAGACCAAATTGCTGGCCGACAAGATCAAGGCGATGGGGCTGGGCGCGAACGGTGCGTCGGTGCTGGTCATCATCGACACGGTCGATGAAAACCTTCTACTGGCCGCGCGTAATCTGCCCCACGTCATGGTGGTGGAGCCGCGTCATGCTGACCCGGTCTCGCTGGTGCACTTCTCGAAGGTGCTGATCACGCGGGCGGCGCTCGCCAAAGTGCAGGAGATGCTCGCATGAACCAGGAGCGACTCACCCAGGTTCTCGTGTCGCCGATCGTCTCCGAGAAGGCAACCTTCGTTGCTGACCGCAACAACCAGATCACCTTCCGCGTGTTGCAGGACGCCACGCGGCAGGAAATCAAGGCGGCAGTCGAAATGCTCTTCAAGGTCGAAGTCGAGTCGGTGCAGGTGCTCAACCATAAGGGCAAAGCCAAGCGTTTCGGGAAATTTTCCGGCCGTCGGCGCCACATCCGCAAGGCCTACGTCAGTCTCAAGGCAGGCCAGGAAATCAATTTTGCGGAGGCCGCGTAAATGCCTATCGCCAAGATGAAACCCACCTCGCCCGGCCGCCGGGCGATGGTGAAGGTGGTTCACCCCAATCTGCACAAGGGCCGTCCGGTCGATGCGCTCACCGAAAGTCAGACTCGGGGCTCGGGGCGCAACAACCTGGGTCGCATCACCACCCGTCACAAGGGTGGCGGTCACAAGCGCCAGTACCGGATCGTTGACTTCCGGCGCAGCAAGGACGGAATCGTCGCCAAGGTCGAGCGGATTGAATACGATCCGAACCGAAGCGCGCATCTGGCGCTGCTTTGTTACGCTGATGGTGAGCGTCGCTACATCCTCGCCCCGCGTGGTGTGGAGGTGGGCACCCAGTTGATGAGCGGCTCGCAAGCGCCCATCCGCCCGGGTAACACGCTGCCTATCCGCAACATTCCGGTGGGCCAGACCATCCACGCCATCGAATTGCTGCCTGGCAAGGGCGCGCAGGTGGCGCGGTCGGCGGGCGCCTCGGCTCGGCTCCTCGCCCGTGAAGGCACCTATGCGCAGGTACGTCTGCGTTCGGGTGAAATCCGCAAGGTGCACATCGAGTGCCGTGCCACCATCGGTGAAGTCGGCAACGAAGAGCACGGCCTGCGGCAGATCGGCAAGGCTGGCGCAACCCGTTGGCGCGGCATTCGCCCGACGGTGCGCGGCGAAACCATGAACCCGGTTGATCACCCGCACGGCGGGCGTACCCGTGGCAATCGCCACCCGGTATCGCCCTGGGGTACGCCCACCAAGGGCTACAAGACCCGGCGCAACAAGCGCACCGATTCGATGATCGTTCAGCGACGCGGCAAGTAACGGACAGGTGACGGAACAGCTATGGGACGCTCAGTCAAAAAAGGCCCGTTTGTAGACGGCCACCTGATGAAAAAAGTCGATACCGCGATCGCGGTCAAAGACAAGAAGCCGATCAAGACCTGGTCGCGCCGCTCCACGGTGATCCCCGATTTCATCGGGCTCACGATCGCCGTGCACAACGGCCGCCAGCATGTGCCGGTGTTCATCAACGAGAACATGGTCGGGCACAAGCTTGGCGAGTTCGCGCTCACCCGGACGTTCAAGGGTCACGCGGCCGACAAGAAGGCCGGCGCGAAGAAATAAGGAAGCGACATGGAAACGCAAGCCATCCTGCGCGGCGTGCGACTCTCGGCCCAGAAGGGCCGACTGGTCGCCGACATGATCCGCGGCAAGCCGGTCGACAAGGCGCTGAACATTCTCATGTTCTCGCCCAAGAAGGCCTCCAAGATCGTCCAGAAGGTGCTCGAGTCGGCGATTGCAAACGCTGAGCACAACGACGGTGCTGACATCGACGAGCTTCGGGTGAAAACCATCTACGTCGAGAAAGCCACCTCGCTTCGGCGCTTCTCCGCTCGCGCCAAGGGGCGCGGGGCCAAGATCGAAAAGCAGACCTGTCACATTTTTGTGACGGTCGGCGACCGCTGACCGCAGGCGCAAGGGAAACGACATGGGACAGAAGATTCACCCGACCGGATTCCGTCTTTCGGTCAGCCGCAACTGGGCTTCACGCTGGTTCGCCTCGGGCAGCCAGTTTCCTCAGCTGCTCAATGACGATCTGCGGGTTCGCGAGTATCTGCGCCGGAAGCTGAAGAGCGCCTCGGTCAGCCGCGTGTTGATCGAGCGGCCTGCCAAGAACGCGCGCATCACCATCTTCTCGGCTCGCCCGGGCGTGGTGATTGGCAAGAAGGGCGAGGATATTGAACTCCTCAAGGCAGACCTGCAGCGCCTGATCGGTGTGCCGGTGCATGTCAATATCGAGGAAGTGCGCAAGCCTGAAATCGATGCACAGCTCATCGCCGACTCCATCACCCAGCAGCTGGAAAAGCGCATCATGTTCCGCCGCGCCATGAAGCGGGCGATGCAAAACGCAATGCGGTTGGGTGCTCAGGGCATCAAGATCATGAGCTCGGGGCGCCTGAACGGTATCGAAATCGCGCGCACCGAGTGGTACCGCGAAGGTCGCGTGCCGCTTCACACGCTGCGTGCCGATGTGGACTATGGGTTCTCCGAAGCACGGACCACCTACGGCACCATCGGCGTCAAGGTTTGGGTCTACAAGGGTGACACTCTAGGCCGCAACGACGCGCCGCAGACCGCCGAGAAGGAAGCGCCGGCTCCCGAGCGTGAAGATCGCCGTCCGCGCCGTGGGCCGCCCTCGGGTCGCCCTGGTCCGGGTCCGCGTGGTCCGCGCCGCGCGCCGGCAGCCGACGGTGCGCCGGCTGCGCCCGCGGCTGAGGCCGCCGACGCAACCAAGACCGCAGTCAAGCGCGTGCGCAAGGTGGCCGCCCCGGCCGCCGACGCCGCCAAGAAGCCTGAATGAAGGAGTGAGCGATGCTGCAACCCGCTCGACGTAAATATCGCAAAGAACAGAAAGGCCGCAACAAGGGTCTCGCCACACGCGGGGCGTCGGTGGCCTTCGGCGATTTCGGCCTGAAGGCCACTGGCCGCGGTCGGTTAACTGCCCGCCAGATCGAGGCTGCCCGTCGTGCCATGACCCGGCATATCAAGCGGGGTGGCCGCGTCTGGATTCGCATTTTCCCGGACAAGCCGATTTCGAAGAAGCCTGCCGAGGTCCGCATGGGTAACGGTAAGGGCAATCCGGAGTACTACGTCGCGGAGATTCAGCCCGGGAAAGTGCTCTACGAGATGGACGGCGTCAACGAGCAACTTGCCCGCGAAGCCTTCGCGCTCGCAGCCGCCAAGCTGCCTATCTCCACCACCTTTGTCACGCGGATGGTTGGCGCCTGAGCGCCGGCCCACCGAAAGGACACGCCATGCAGGCCAAAGACCTCCGCGCCAAGGATGACCAGGCGCTCGGCAAGGAACTCGACGAACTGTTGCGCGCGCATTTCAAGCTGCGCATGCAGCACGGCACCCAGCAACTCAATGACAGCAGCCAGCTGCGCAAGACCCGACGTGATATCGCCCGGGTGCGCACGGTGATCAATGAAAGGGCGGCAGCCAAATGACCAGCACCGAAACCACCGTCGCCCGCGTCAAGCGTACGCTGACCGGGCGCGTCGTCAGCAACAAGATGCAGAAGACCGTTACCGTGCTGGTTGAGCGCAAGGTGAAGCATCCGGTCTACGGAAAATACGTGCTGCGGAGCACGCGCTTTCATGCACACACCGAATCGCAGATCAGCGAAGGTGCAACGGTAGAAATCCAGGAGAGCCGTCCGCTTTCCCGCACCAAGACCTGGGTGGTTTCCCGTGTGGTTTCTGGCGCAGAGGCCTGAACCCCGCGACTTGCGCAGGTTGTTTTTTTCTGTCATGATATAAGGCTTTCCCGGTAACATATTTGTGAGTACATTGTGGCGCGGGCCCGCTGATTGAAATTTCACCGGGGGCCTGGCATGCCAGAGTGCGAAGCACGCAAAGACGTTGACGGAAATTTTTCAAACCCATTCCTCGGGGCCAAGACTGTCCGCTTGCAGTTCGAGCGGTTCAAGTTGGTGAACAGACATGATTCAGATGCAGTCGACGCTGGACGTCGCCGACAATACGGGTGCGCGTTCGGTCATGTGTATCAAGGTGCTTGGCGGCTCCAAGCGGCGTTATGCCGGCATTGGCGACATCATCAAGGTGTCGGTGAAAGACGCTCAGCCCCGTGGTCGCGTGAAGAAGGGCGAAATCTACAATGCGGTGGTGGTTCGTACGGCCAAGGGTGTTCGTCGCCAGGACGGGTCGCTCGTGCGCTTTGACGGCAATGCCGCGGTGCTTCTCAATGCCAAGCTCGAGCCGATCGGCACGCGCATCTTCGGGCCGGTGACGCGTGAACTGCGTACCGAGCGCTTCATGAAGATCGTGTCGCTTGCGCCCGAAGTGCTGTAAGTCTTAGGAGCCACAGCGATGGACAAGATTCGCAAGGGCGATGAGGTGGTGGTGATCGCCGGACGTGACAAAGGCAAGCGCGGCGTCGTGCTGAGTCGCGTCGACGACAGCCATCTGGTGGTTGAGGGCATCAACCTGGTGAAAAAGCACCAGCGCCCCAATCCCATGAAGGGCGAAACCGGGGGTATCGTCGACAAGACGATGCCGATCGACCAGTCGAACGTCATGTTGCTCAACCCGTCTACCGGCAAGGGCGACCGCGTCGGGTTCAAGGTGCTCGAAGACGGGCGCAAGGTTCGCGTGTTCCGGTCCAACGGCGAAATGGTCAAGGCCTGAGCGCTGGCTGAAAAATCGCATCGGTCGGGTGGGTAGTGTTCGCGTCGGCGCCTTGTGTGCCGTGCAACGTAGCCCTCTAAAGGCTGGTCAGACCCTCACCGTCGGCCTCGGGGCTGACGAAGGTCCAAAGGAAAAAAGCTATGGCACGTCTAAAGCAGTTCTACCGCGAGAAAGTCGTTCCCGACATGATGGCCAAGTTTGGCTACAAGTCGGTCATGCAGGTGCCCCGCATTGAGAAGATCACGCTCAATATGGGCGTGTCGGAGGCCGTTGGCGATAAGAAGATTCTCGAGAACGCCATGGGCGACATGGCGCGGATCGCGGGTCAAAAGCCGGTCTCGACCAAGGCGCGTAAGGCAATCGCTGGCTTCAAGATCCGTGAGGGCTATCCGATCGGGTGCATGCTGACGCTGCGCGGCGAGCGAATGTTCGAGTTTCTTGATCGTCTCGTCACGGTGGCGCTGCCGCGGGTGCGTGACTTTCGGGGCGTGTCGGGGCGCGCGTTTGATGGCCGAGGCAACTACAACATCGGCGTCAAGGAACAGATCATCTTCCCGGAGATCGAGTACGACAAAGTTGATGCAATCCGGGGCATGAACATCAGCATCACCACCACCGCCGCAAGCGACGCGGAAGCGAAAGCGCTGCTCGCTGCATTCAAGTTTCCGTTCCGCAACTGATTCCCTGCGATCCACAGGACGACCACAGTGGCCAAACTTTCCCTGATCAACCGCGATATCAAGCGGCAGGCACTCGTCAAGAAATACGCACCCAAGCGCCAGGCGCTGGAGGCGATCATCAATGACCAGTCCCGATCTGAAGAAGAGCGCTTTCAGGCGCGGCTCAAGCTTCAGGCGCTGCCGCGCAATGCCAACCCGACCCGACTGCGCAACCGCTGCGAAGTCACCGGTCGGCCGCGCGGCACCTACCGCAAATTCGGTCTCGGGCGCATCAAGCTGCGCGAGTCCGCAATGCGCGGCGAGATCCCCGGGCTGGTCAAGGCCAGCTGGTAAGCGACGGCCCGAACAAGAGGAAATCCAATCATGAGCATGAGCGATCCGATCGCCGACATGTTCACCCGCATCCGTAATGGACAGCGTGTGGAAAAAGAGTCGGTGACGATGCCCTCGTCCAAGCTGAAGGTGGCCATTGCGCGCCTGCTGCAGGATGAAGGCTACATCGACGGCTTTCAGGTTCGCGCCGAGGGTGCCAAGGCCGAGCTTGAAGTGCGCCTCAAATACTACGCGGGCCGGCCGGTCATCGACCGTCTGGAGCGCGTGTCCCGTCCCGGGCTGCGCGTGTATCGCGGCCGCCACGCGTTGCCTCCGGTCATGAATGGCCTGGGTATCGCGATCGTTACCACGCCGCGGGGTCTGATGACCGACCGCCACGCGCGGGCAAGCGGTATCGGCGGCGAAGTCATTGCGTACGTCGCCTAAGGAGCTCGCATGTCACGTGTAGCACGCATGCCGGTCCCGGTGCCCAAAGGCGTCGAGATCAATCTGGCCGCCGAACTGATATCGGTCAAGGGTCCGCTGGGTACGCTCAACCAGCGCGTCAACCCCAAGGTGCGAATCACCCGCGAGGGCGACGAGCTGCGCTTTGCCGCTGCCGACGAGTCCCGCGAGGCGTCGGCGCTGAGCGGTACCTTCCGCGCGCTGGTCTCAAATATGGTTACCGGTGTTACCAAGGGCTTTGAGCGCAAGCTCGCGCTCGTTGGCACCGGTTACAGAGCTCAGGCGCAGGGCACCAACCTCAACCTTTCGCTGGGCTTCTCGCACCCCGTGGTCTATCGGCTTCCCGAGGGTGTCAAGGCCGAAACGCCCACGCAGACCGAGATTCTAATCAAGGGCAGCGATCGGCAGAGGGTCGGTCAGGTAGCAGCCGAAATTCGCGGGTACAGGCCGCCAGAGCCCTACAAAGGCAAAGGTGTGCGCTACTCCGACGAAACGGTGGCTCTCAAAGAAGTCAAGAAGAAATAACGCGTCCACGCATCACGCGAGGAAACCAACATGGACAAGAACGTCGCCCGCCTGCGTCGCGCCCGTCAGACGCGGCTCAAGATCCGCGAGTTGCGGGCCAACCGCCTCACGGTCCACCGCAGCAATTTGCACATTTACGCCAACATCACCGACGCCGATGGTGCCAAGGTGTTGGTATCAGCCTCGTCTCTCGAAGAGGATGTGCGGTCGCAGCTGAGTGGTCAGTCTGGCCGTGGTGGCAACACCGGCGCTGCGGCAGTCGTTGGCAAACGGCTCGCCGAGAAGGCGCTCGCTGCGGGAATCGATACCGTCGCATTCGACCGCGGAGGCTTTCGCTTCCATGGCCGAGTTAAGGCACTCGCTGAAGCCGCCCGCGAGGCGGGTCTGAAGTTCTGATCGCCGCGGCATCGGCGACCCAACAGGATTCGACATGGCAAAGATCCAGGCAAAAGTCGGCGCAGAAGATCGGGATGACGGTCTTCGCGAAAAAATGATCGCGGTTAACCGCGTGACCAAGGTTGTAAAAGGCGGCCGGATTCTCGGTTTCGCTGCGCTCACGGTAGTGGGTGACGGCGATGGCCGTATTGGCATGGGCAAAGGAAAGTCTCGCGAGGTTCCGGTTGCCGTGCAGAAGGCCATGGACGAAGCGCGCCGGAAGATGACCAAGTTCCCCCTGAAGGGCGGCACGATTCATCACGCCGTTGAGGGTCGCTGGGGTGCAGCGTCGGTCATGCTTGCGCCCGCGCCGGAGGGGACCGGCATCATTGCGGGTGGTCCGATGCGCGCGGTGTTCGAAGTTCTGGGCGTCACCAACGTGGTGGCAAAGAGTCACGGTTCGAGCAACCCCTACAACATGGTTCGCGCAACGCTCAATGCGCTCGGTCGACTGCACACGCCGTCCGAGATCGCAGCCAAGCGCGGCAAGTCCGTCGAGGAACTGTTCGCGTAAGCGGGCGGAGATCACCCATGAGCGACAAGCCCACCATCAAGGTCACACTGGTCCGCAGTCCGGCTGGCACGCGCGAATCGCATCGCGCCACGGTCCGTGGCCTCGGTCTGCGCAAGATCCGGCAGAGCCGCGTGCTCGAAGATACGCCGGCCGTGCGCGGCATGATCAACAAGGTCTCCTACCTGATACGGGTGGGCTGAACCGCGTCATCTGTTTCGGAGTCTGTATGAAACTCAACGACATGAAGCCCGCCGAGGGCGCCAAGCACCCGCGCAAGCGCGTAGGGCGTGGCATTGGCTCCGGTCTGGGCAAAACCGCCGGGCGGGGGCACAAGGGACAGAAGTCGCGTTCGGGTGGCTTCCACAAGGTGGGTTTTGAAGGCGGTCAGATGCCGCTTCAGCGCCGGCTGCCCAAGCGTGGCTTTGTCTCGCTATCTGCGGGCGACTGTGCCGAAGTGCGGCTGTCCGACCTGCAGCGCCTCGAGGCGGCCGAAGTCGACCTTCTGGTCCTGAAGGCAGCGGGTGTGGTGCCCCATCTGGCCACCTCCGCCAAGGTGATCTTGTCGGGCGCCATCGCGAAGGCGGTCACGCTCAAGGGCATCGGTGTCACCCAGGGCGCTCGCGCCGCGATTGAGGCCGCTGGCGGCTCGATCGCCTGAGCCAGCCGCCGACCCTCACACTCACCTCCAACCAGGTAAACGGACAACTCTCCTCGTGGCCACCTCCACCGCGGCAGCGCTCAAAGCAGGACGATCAGGCGACTTGAAACGTCGCCTGTGGTTTCTTGTTTTCGCGCTGATCGTTTATCGGCTGGGTGCCCACATTCCGGTTCCGGGCATCGATCCCGATGAGCTCGCGGCGATCTTCCAGCGGGAGCAGGGCGGCATTCTCGCCATGTTCAACCTGTTTTCGGGGGGCGCCCTGTCGCGCTTCACCGTGTTTGCGCTGGGGATCATGCCCTACATCTCCGCCTCCATCATCATGCAGTTGCTCACGGTGGTGGTGCCCTGGCTCGAAGCCAAGAAAAAGGAAGGCGAGGCGGGGCGTCGCGAAATCACCAAGTACACGCGCTGGTTCACCGTTGCGCTCGCTACGTTTCAGGCAATCGGAATTGCCGTGGCGCTCGAGTCGCAACCCGGCCTGGTGATTGACCCGGGCCTCATGTTCCGCTTCACCGCGGTGGTGTCGCTGGTGACCGGCACAATGTTCCTCATGTGGCTCGGCGAACAGATCACCGAGCGCGGTCTGGGCAATGGCATTTCCATCATCATTTTCGCGGGCATTGCGGCGGGTTTGCCGAGCGCCATTGCCGGCATGGGCGAGCTGGTGCGCACCGGCGCCATGAATCCGCTGGTGTCGCTCCTGATCATCGCGCTGGTCGTTCTGGTGACCGCTGCGGTGGTGTTCGTTGAACGGGGCCAGCGCAAGATCACCGTCAATTACGCCAAGCGTCAGGTGGGCAACAGGGTGTATGGCGGGCAAAGCTCGCATCTGCCACTGAAGCTCAACATGTCTGGGGTGATTCCGCCGATTTTCGCTTCATCCATCATTCTCTTTCCGGCCACCATCGCGCAGTGGTTCACGGCAGGAGACACCGACAGCGCAATTATCCGCGTGATCAAAGACCTCGCGGCTACGCTTTCTCCGGGTCAGCCTGTTTACATTCTGCTCTACGCGCTCGCTATCATTTTCTTCTGTTTCTTCTACACCGCGCTGGTCTTCAACAGCCGGGAAACCGCTGAGAACCTCAAGAAAAGCGGCGCGCTGGTGCCCGGCATTCGTCCAGGCGAACAAACCGCCCGCTACATCGACAAGATCCTGATGCGGCTCACGCTCGCAGGTGCCGTTTACATCACCGCGGTGTGTCTGTTGCCGGAGTTTCTGGTGCTCAAGTGGAATGTGCCGTTTTATTTTGGTGGTACATCGCTGCTCATCATTGTGGTGGTCACCATGGATTTCATGGCCCAGGTGCAGGCGTACCTGATGTCACACCAGTACGAAAGCCTTCTGCGCAAGTCTGGCGCAAAGGGTATGGGGTTGTAAGCCGCCCCGCAGGGCGTCGGTTTTTAATGAAGCAGAACAGGTAACAAACGAGGGTTGATGGCCAAGGAAGATGTCATTCAGATGCAGGGGGAGGTGGTCGAGAACCTGCCCAACGCGACCTTTCGGGTCAAGCTCGAAAACGGTCACGTGGTGCTCGGCC
>CAMBZS010000137.1 GCA_945872335.1 Bordetella parapertussis
AGAGCAGTTCGTCCGAGTCCGACGCTGCGATCTGGAGCGTGTATCAGCAGTCTGCGCGTCGCCACGCACGGGCACTGCTCGGCCCGCAGTTCGACTTCGAGTTTCACGGCGTGAGCCGCACCTTCCCAGGGGTTGATCAGTCGGACAGCGCCTTTCACCTCGCCAGCCGCGAAGTCGTCCGCAACGCGATCCTCGCCGAGCAGCAGGGCTACGCCGCGTTTGTGAATGTCAGCACCAATGAAACCGGCCATCTCGAGATTCGTGAGCTGACCGATTTGCCTGCGGTATTCATCACCGAGGCAGCCGTGCACCTGGCGTCGCAGATCGGGGGGCGCTTTGCCTTTCTCACCCACAACCGCGGCGCCCGCCTGCGGATGGAAGCCTTCACGCGCGAATATGGTCTGGGTGAACAGGTGGTCGAAGGCGCATCCATGGCGCTCACCTATCACGACTTCAGCGCGATGTACGCCAACCCGGCGCCGGCGCTGGAGGCATTCAGAGGCGAGGCCCGCAAAGCGATCGCGCGCGGCGCCAAGGTACTGATCCCCGCGGGAGGGCCGCTCAACATGTTCTTCGTTGAGAATGGCCTGCGCGCGGTCGATGGGGTTCCGTTGCTGGACATCCTGGGGGTGGCGCTCAAAATGGCCGAGGCGCAGATCGCGCTCCGCGACCATGGGATGCTGTTTCGCACGCCCACCGCCTATCCGGACAGCTGGCGGACCACCCTCCGCGAGATGTTCCTCGCAACCTGACTTTCGCGCAGGGCGCCTGCCCCGCCTGCCTTTCGCCTCGCGCAGAACTACTCGGCCTTCAGTCCGGCCTTCCTCGCCACCTCGCGCCAGCGGGCGTTTTCGCTTTGAATCATTGCCCGGGCCTCTTCGATGCTCGAGGTCATGGGTCTCACACCAACGCCCACCAGCTTCTGCGAGATATCAGCGCGATTGACGGTCGCGACCAGCGCATTGTTCAGCCGGTTGAGCACGGCTGCCGGCGTGGCTGCGGGCGCCACCAGAATATGCCAGCCGCGGATCACCACATCGACCCCCATCTCACGCAGGGTCGGAATGTCGGGCGCAGTGGGATCGCGCTCGGCGGTGGTGATGGCAAGGATCTTGACCCGACCGCTCGCCGCCTGTGGACGCGCCACCGACAGCGTCGCCATGAAGGCCTGCACCTCGCCTGTGGCAACTGCCATGATGGCCGGCGCCGCCCCCTTGAATGGGATGTGCTCCATCCGGATACCGGTCGCCTGCTTGAACTGTTCGAAAGCGATCTGTCCGATGCTGCCGGTTCCCCACGACGAGAAATTCAGCTTGCCGTCATTCGCCCGGGCATAGGCCACGAAGTCGGCCACCGTCTTGACCGGCAGTTGCGGATTGACAGTGAGCGTGAAGGGGAAATCGTCCATCAGACCGATCGCTGCAAAGTCCTTGAGCGGATCGTAGGGCACGGTCTTCATGAGAAACGGATTGAGCGCCATGGTTTCGGCCGTGGCAATGAAGAGCGTGTAGCCATCGGCAGCCGAACGGGCCACCGACTCCGCACCGATCACCCCATTGGCGCCCGCCTTGTTTTCCACCACCACACTCTGACCCAGCGTCTCAGAAAGTCCGCCAGCAACAATGCGGGTGACGATGTCGACGTTGCCCCCGGCTGCGAACGGCACCACGATGCGCAGCGGCCGATCGGGAAAGGTTCCAGTTTGGGCGAGCACTGCCGAACTACCCAGGGCCAGCGCCAGCATGAGCATCACATACCGCTTCATCGATCGTCTCCTTGTCTGAACGCCGTCGTGCGGCGCGTGTCGGGCCAACGGGCTGCGCACGTCAGGTCATGGTCTTGTCGTTACATCCTAGTGGAAAACGACTCGTCCGGTTGACTCACACCACCCGGCCAATGAAACTTCGTGCCCCGGCCCACTTCGCGCCCTCCGAGGTCAACATGTCAGACGCCCGCCCGATTCGTCTCTGGTATCAGCTGCTTTCATCTGAAACACGACTGCGTAATTCCATCGCCGCCACGCAGGCGGCTGCCGATCGTGTGGCGGCCCCGGGCACCAAGGTCGAGGTGCGCGGCACCTCGCAGGGTGCGCTCGGCGACCAGTACCGCCTGTTCTGGCACTACGACGTGCGGGAAGTGGTCGACAATGGATTATCGGTTCGCGAACGTGGTGGGTACGACGCGTTTGTGATTGCCAATTCCCTCGATCCCGCCCTCACTGAATTGCGGGAAATCCTCGACATCCCGGTGGTGTCCTTCATGGAAGTGTGCTGCTACACCGCATGCACCATGGGCGAACGCTTTGCGCTCATCGCGCCCAATGAACGATTTATCCCGCACTACGAGGACATCGTCCGAAGCTACGGTATTGAGCACCGGCTCTCGAGCACCGAGGCGGTGCGCTTTGACAATATCGGACGGTTTGATGACGTATTCACTGACGACGAGGTTGGCGATGAACTCCTCGAACAGATGAAAGAGGCCTGCGCCCGCGCGATCGCTCGCGGAGCCGAGGTGATCATTCCCGCAGGTCCCTCGGCCGCCTTCATGGTGCGGCGGCGGATTTTCGAGATCGATGGCGTACCCATCCTCGACGCGTACGGCCTCATTGTGAAGGCCGCTGAAGCGGCGGTTGCCATGCACCGCGCCACCGGCGTGTGCGTCAGCCGCAAGCGCCGCTACCAGACGCCGCCCCGCAACCTGATCCTGCAATGCGCCCAGGTTCGCGGCATTCCCGCGCTTCGGAACGGTTAAGCAACAGGACCCCCATCATGTCCCTCACACCTGCCTTGAACCGGTTTTCTCTTGAAGGACGAATCGCCATCGTGACCGGCGCAGCCCAGGGCATCGGACGCGCCATCGCGCTCGGACTCGCCGGCGCGGGTGCCAAAGTTGCCTGCGTGGATCTGAAAGCCGCCGGCTGCGAGGAAACCGCGGCACAGGTCCGGGCCCTGGGGAGCGATGCGATCGCAATCGCCGCCGATGTCTCCAGCGAAGCCGATACCGCTGCTGCCGTTGCTGCGGTCAGGGTCCGGTGGGGCGCGCTCCATGTGCTGGTGCACGGTGCTGCCGCGTCAGACGCAAGCGGCAGCGTGGTTGAGTACAGCCTCAACGACTGGAATCACGTGGTCGGCGTCAATTTCACAGGCGCCTTCCTGATGAGCAAGGCTGCGATTCCGCTGATTGCACAATCCGGCGGCGGGTCGGTCATCCTGATCGCCTCCCAGCTTGCTCGGGTGGGCAGCGCCCGCCGCGCCGTGTACTGCGCGATCAAGGGCGGCCTGATCAACCTTGCCCGGGCAATGGCTATTGACCATGCAGGCGAACGTATTCGCGTGAACACCCTGTCGCCGGGGGCGATTGAAACCGACCGGATGCTGCTGCGATTCGGCACCATGGAGGCGGCCCGCGAGGCCCTGGGACCGCTTCACCTCACCGGTACGCTGGGACAGCCCGAAGACATCGCCTCGGCCGCCATCTATCTGGCAAGTGACGCGTCCAGCTTTGTCACGGGCACCGATCTGCTGGTCGACGGCGGCTATACCGCCCGCTGAAGGAATCAGGCATGCGTGTGTCCTACGACTTCACCGGTCATGTCGTGCTCATTGCCGGGGCAGGCTCGGGCCTGGGTCTGGCGATGGTTCATGCCTGCCTCGCGGCCGGCGCTCAGGTCGTGGCAAGCGACATCACGACCGACGCGCTGGCTGCGATCAACCATCCCAGGCTGGTCTGGTCACGGCTGGACATCACCGATTCCCGGGCGGTCACGGAGCATGTCGAGGCAAGCGCCAGCCGTTTCGGCACCATCGACGCAGCCGTGCTCGCCAGTGGTATTCAGCGACGTGTGCTGGTTGAAGCGATGTGCGATGACGACTGGCTCGCACACATCAACGTGAACCTCAACGGCATTTTCTATCTGGTTCGCGCACTGTTTCCCGTGATGAAGAAAAGCCGCCGCGGCGCGATCATCGTGTTCACCTCGGGGCTTGCCACCGCGGGGTGGCCGGGCGCTACCGCCTATGGTGCGTCGAAGGCGGGTCTCATCGCGCTGGTCAAGTCGGCTGCGCAGGAACTCCGCCCTTATGGCGTGCGCATCAATGCCGTGTCGCCTGGGATCATGCACACACCGCTCTTTCACGAAAGCGCCAACGCCGACGAAATCAGCATGTACGAGAAGGCGCTGGGCGTATCCGAGCCGGCTGACGTCACCCCCATGCTCATGCATCTGATCTCCGATGGCGCGGCCACCATCACCGGTAACGTGGTCGAGCGGCGCCTCATTCCCCAGGTCCATTCATGAGTTTTCTCAGCCCCCGCCTTGCCTCATTTGGCATTTGCCCCCTAGAATCCGCGCACCCAGGCTCCTGCCCCATGAAGGCCGCAACAACAATCATGGAGCCCATATTCGGCGAACAGGCTTTACGCCCCGAACGGAGGATGACCCCATGATGTGGGCCGCAGACAAGGCGGGCACGCGATGAATCCGCTGCTGCATGTGAACGCGCAGACCGGAGGACTCAGGCCATGAGCGCCGTTATCTTTTTTGAAAACCTGATGCAGGCGGTCATCGCCGGGCTCCTCATCGGCTCGGTCTACGGGCTGATGTGTGTCGGGCTGGGGCTGATCTTCGGTCTGATGCGGGTCATCAACTTTGCCCAGGGCGAGTTCCTCATGCTGGGCATGTACGGTGCTTTCTATGTGTGCACCTGGTTCGGGCTCAGTTCGGCAGTGGGCCCGATCGTGGGCGCGGTGGTGGCTGGCGTGCTGCTGTATCTGCTTGGCATGGGGCTGCACAAGTCGCTGCTTACCAAAGCCACCGGCATCAAGGTTGCCGGTACCGAGGGCGAGGGCCACTATCCTCAACTCATTCTCACGCTGGGCATCTCGCTCGTGCTGGCCAACGGCGCGCTGATCATCTTTGGCAACACGCCGCTCTCCATCCGCACCCCTTACAGCGGGTCGGCCTGGGAACTGGGCCCGCTGGTCGGCGACGACATGCTGCTGTTTTTCAACAAGGCCCGGACGATTGCCCTGGTGGTGTCGGTACTGGTTGCCATTGCGGTCTATCAGTTTGTTCACCGCACGCGAATCGGCAAGTCGCTGCGGGCGGCTGCCGACAATCCGTCGGCAGCCACCTACATGGGAATCGATGTCGAGCGTTCACACCGAATCTCATTCGGTATTGGCGCAGCCATCACAGGACTCGCGGGCGGGCTGATCGCAAGCTACTACCCGTTCCAGCCCTACATCGGCCTCGACTTTGTGGTGATCATGTACGCCGGCGTGGTTCTGGGTGGGCTTGGCAGCATGATCGGTGCGTTCTGGGGCGGCCTGGTTATCGGACTCATTCAGCAGGTATCCACGCTGTTTCTGCCGCTGCAACTGCAAAACGCCATGATTTTCCTGGTGTTCCTACTCATCATCCTGTTCAGGCCCCAGGGTCTGTTCGGCAAAAACGTTGAAAGGGTCTGATCGTGAAGCTCGATCAAGAACCCAAGTTGTTGCGCACCATCGCGATTGTCGCAGCGGTCTACCTGGCGTTCGCCTGGCTGATCGATGACAAGTACTACCAGCTGATCCTCACCATCGTGCCGATCTGGGCGATGATGGGCATCGCGTGGAACGTCTTCTCCGGCTACAGCGGTCTGGTGTCGTTCGGACACGCCGCGTTCTTCGGAATCGGCGCCTACACGGTCGCGCTGGCGATGATCGGATTCAATCTCTCGCCCTGGTTCGGCATTCCGCTGGGAACCGTGGCGGGTGTCATTGCCTCGGTGTTGGTGGGCTATCCCACCTTCAAGCTCCGCGGGGTGTACTTCTCGCTTGCCATGCTCGCCTACCCGCTCACGCTGCTCTACATTTTCGAGTGGCTGGGCTACCAGGAAGTCACCATGCAAATGGTGCGCGAGAACAGCTGGATGTACATGCAGTTCAAGAGTCAGTACACCTACATCGTTGTATCCACGGTGCTGGTGGCCATCGCCGTCTACATATCCGGGCGCATCCATGCCTCCCGTTTTGGCTTGTCGCTTACCGCCATCAAACAAAACGAGGCAGCGGCGGAAGGCGCGGGGGTTGATGCCGCAGCCTGGAAGCTGCGCGCCATCATGGTGTCGGGCGCAATCGCTGCTGCGGCGGGCGGCTACTACGCAGTGGTACTGATCGTGGTCACACCGCCTTCGGTGTTCGGCATGATCGCATCTGCCCAGGCCATGATCATGGCCTTGTTCGGTGGTGTGGCCACCGTCTGGGGTCCGGTGATCGGTGCGGCGGTCCTGATTCCGCTCTCGGAAATTCTGCATGCCGAGCTTGGCAACCAGGTGCACGGCATTCACGGTGTGGTGTTCGGTCTGGCCATCATCGCCATGATCCTGTATGCGCCCGAGGGGCTGCTGCCAAGGCTGCGTGATGCCTGGCGGCGCCGCAACGGCGGTGCGGCCGACGACGCCGCTGACGCGCAGCGCCGCACGGTCGACCTGCCTGCCGCCGCGAGCGCCGAGCGCCCGCCCATCGGCGAACAGATTGTGCTCAAGGTGAACGATCTGTCTCGGGCCTTCGGCGGACTGAAGGCCGTGTCCAACGTCAGCTTCGAAGTCCGCCAGGGCGAAGTCCTGGGCATCATCGGTCCCAACGGCGCGGGCAAAACCACGCTGTTCAATCTGCTGAACGGATTCATTCGCGCCGATCAGGGATCGGTTCAATTCGGCGCGAGCGAACTGATTGGCCTCAAGCCCAACCAGGTCTGCCGACTGGGCGTCGGCCGTACCTTCCAGGTAGTCCGCCCCTTCCCGCGGATGACGGTGCTGCAGAACGTGGTGGTGGGCGCATTCGCCGCCGAGCAGCAGGACGATGACCGGGCCGTGGAATTGGCCCGCCAGGCCCTCGACCGGGTCGGGATGCTCAAGCACGAGCAGGTGCTGGCTGGCGGCCTGAACAGCCTCGAACTGCGGCTGATGGAACTGGCCCGCGTGCTCGCCGGCCAGCCGCGCCTGCTGCTGCTCGATGAAACCCTGGCGGGTCTGGGGAGCGAAGAGGTCGAAGTGATCCTTGCAGTGATCCGCCGCCTGGCCGATGAGGGCCAGACCATCGTCATCATCGAACACACCATGCAGGCGATGGTTCGTATCGCCGACCGCTTCCTGGTGCTCGACCATGGCCAGGTGCTGGCTGTCGGCAAGCCTGCCGAAGTCGTCCGCGACCCGGCCGTGATCGAGGCCTACCTCGGCAAGAAGTGGATGGACCATGCTAAGCATTGAGAAGCTCAACGCCGCCTACGGTGGCCTCAAAGCCCTCACCGATGTCTCGGTGACGGTCGGCGAGGGCCAGTTTGTTGCGATCGTCGGCCCGAACGGCGCAGGTAAATCGACGCTGTTTAAATCCATCTCGGGCACGGTCACGCCGGTATCGGGGCGAATCACCTGGATGGGGCAAGACCTGTTGGCCATCCCGCCGTCGCGCCGCCCGCTGTTGGGTATTGCGCACGTGCCCGAAGGCCGTCAGGTCTTTAAAGAACTGTCGGTGCTCGAAAACCTCGAAATGGGGGCGCAGTCGGAGCGCGCGCGCGCCGACTGGGACAAAAACCTCGAGCAGATGTTCGGGCTGTTCCCTATTTTGAAGCAGCGCAGTGCACAGATGGCGGGCACGCTCTCGGGCGGCGAGCAGCAAATGGTGGCGATTGCACGCGGCATGATGTCCTCGCCCCGGCTCATCATGCTCGATGAGCCATCGATGGGCCTCGCGCCCAAGATTACCGACATGATCTTTGAGCGGATCGAAGAAATTCACTCGAGCACCGATGTGGCGATTCTGCTTGTCGAGCAGCGGGTGGCCGAGGCGCTCAGCTCGTGCAATTATGGCTACGTATTGCAAACCGGCCGGATCGCGCTCGAAGGTCCGCCGCAACAACTGATGGAAGACGAACACGTTCGCGCCATCTATCTGGGCATGTAGAGTCAAACCACTCACTTCAACAGGAGACTTGTGATGGTCAATCGTTCAAAACGCAAGATGTTGGCTGCGTCTTCTGCGGCCCTGGCCGCTGGTGCGGCGCCCGCCATCGCGCGCGCTCAGGCCAAAGAGGTCAAGATTGGTCTCATCGTTCCGCTCACCGGCCCCTGGGCCCGCAGCGGCGATCTCATGCGTAAAGGCGCCGAGATGGCGATCGAAGACATCAACGCACAAGGCGGCATCAAGTCGATGGGCGGTGCCCGCATGCGTCTGGTCACGATCGACGCCGGTGAAAACGTCGAGAAAGCCAAGAACGCTGCTCAGCGCATGCTGTCGCAGGAGCCCGACCTCACCGGTGCCACCGGTGCCTGGCTGTCTTCGTTCACGCTGGCGATCACCGAGGTCACCGAGCGCGCCGAGCTGCCCATGCTCACGCTCTCGTTTGCCGACACCATCACCTCGCGCGGCTTCAAGTTCGTGTTCCAGACCTCGGTCACCGCCGGCACCATGTCCACGATGGCGGTACCAGCCCTGGTCGAGCTTTCCAAGACTGCCGGCAAGGAAATCAAGAACGTCGCCATCGTGAGCGACAACACCGCCTCCCCGATGGCGTTTGGCAAGCCGATGCGCGAAGGCGGCCTCGCCAAGATGGGCCTGAAGCTCGTCGTTGACGAAATCTTCACCCCGCCACTCGCCGACGCCAGCTCCATGATCCAGAAGGTGCGCACCGCGCGCCCCGACCTGCTGATCAACCTGGCCACCTCGCTGCCCGACTTCAAACTCACCCTCGAGAAAATCAATGAGGTGGGTCTGGGTCGCGGCCGTCTGCCCATCGTGGCCAACAGCGGTGCAATCGGCGCGCCCGAGCTGCTCAACATCATGGGCAAGGACACCCTGGAGGGCGTGATGAACATCACCGCCAACTGGGGTGGCAAGGGCCATGACAAGCTCATCGCCGACTTCAAGGCCCGCAAGGGCGAGCCCTGGATTCCCCAGGACCCCATGTCCACCTACGGCGACATGTGGATCTTCAAGGAGGCCTGTGAAATGGCCAAGTCGGGCGACAAGAAGGCGGTTGCTCAAGCCATTCGCGCCATGGACTTCAATGGCACCGGACCCGCGCAATTCTTTGCCGGTGGCCGCGTGAAGTTCGACGAGAACGGTCGTCGCGTGGGCGCCGTGCTCACGATCTCGCAGTGGCAGAACGGCGTGCCGGTCGCGGTATACCCCGATTCGCTGGCCGTTGCGCCCGCGATCTGGCCCAAGCGCTAAGCGTCATGGCCGGCTCCGCCCAGACGATCGAGTTCGATCGGCCCGGCGGGCCGGAGGTTCTGCAGTGGCGCACTCGCCCGCTTGCCTCCCCGGCAGCGGGTGAGGTGCTGATCGAGCAGTCTGCGATCGGCGTCAATTTCATCGATATCCAGCACCGTAGCGGCCGCTATCCCATCGCCGCGTTTCCCTCGAGCCTGGGCATTGAAGCATCGGGCCATGTGCTGGCGGTGGGCGACGGTGTTGCCGACTTTGCCGTGGGTGATCGGGTGGCCTACATCCACTTGCCGATCGGCGCTTACACCACGCACCGGATCCTGCCCGCGGGCCGTGTGGTACCGGTCCCCGAGGGGGTTCCGCTCGACTGGGCCGGCGTCACGCTCAACCGTGCGCTCACTGCCCAGTATCTGGTGAATGATTCCTTCCCGGTGGGCCCAGCCCATGCCGTGCTGGTTCACGCAGCCGCTGGGGGCGTCGGGCAATTGTTGGCGCAATGGTGCTCACACAAGGGCGCACGCGTGATCGGCACGGTAGGGTCGGCCGACAAGATCGCGATCGCCCGGGCGGCGGGCTGTCAAGAGGTATTGATCAGTACCGACCCCGGCTGGGTCGCAGCCTGCCGGGCGCTCACCGCTGGCGAAGGCGTCCATGCGGTCTACGACGGCATTGGCGGCGCCATGTTCGAGCAATCGCTCCTTGCCCTGCGCCCCAACGGTGTACTGGCCAGCTACGGAACGCCCGCCGGCCCCATTCCGCCCTTCGATATTTTCCGGCTGAACCAGCTGGGGTCGTTGCATATCACCAGCCCGTCCATCTTCACCTTCAACAAGACCACCGAGGCCCTGCGCGCGCGCTCAGCCGATGTGTTCGCGCAAGCCCTGGCTGGCGTGCTGCGAACCGATGCGCCAAGGCTCTACGGCTTTGATCAGGCGCGCGAGGCGCACGCCGATCTGGCCGCACGTCGCACCACCGGATCGATTGGTCTGTCGGCGCATTAACGCGTTACAGACGGTGGCAGCCGCCAGGCACGGCCGTTCGGTGCCCCGCGCGCTTCCTGCAGCGGGCTGTCGGCTTGTCACAGACCGCCCGCGCAGGGAATTCAGCCCAGCATATGCTCGAGCTCCGGCATCAGATAGCGCTTGAGCCCCGGCCAATCTTCGATCATCGGGAAATGCCCCATGCCCTTCATGAGGCTGTAGCGCGATCCCTTGATTGACCCAGCCACCGCTTCCGACATGGCCGGGGTGGCTGAGT
>CAMBZS010000138.1 GCA_945872335.1 Bordetella parapertussis
GTCGGGGATATTCTTCAATGTCAGGGTCGTGGGCATATTGCTCTCGGTCCATAATGAAACCATTATGGTTTCATTATGGTTTATTCGTCAAGGCGCTGCGGGCTAACCAGTCGCTCGAACCGGGCTCAGACGACTCTGTTGTTGATTCACGCCGGCTACCCTTATGTGCCGTACCGCTCCCTGTAGAGCGCGATCGAGCTGAACAAGGAAGCCTATTACCTAGCCCTGCGCCACACGCCAGGCGCCATGCGCACGGATACTCCCAACTGGTAGCCATGGTGGGTGTTCTTCTTGCGCCCACCGGCCGCGCTGCCCGAACTGTCACTACGGATCGTGGAATTCGCCCGAGAGCACGGGCGCGTCAAGACGATGGGCGTGTTCAAACTGACCGGAGCCAGCGCGTCACGGCGACCAGGATTTTCACGGCAGTTGCCCCTTGACCGGCCGTGCTTCACGGATCGCCTGCACGGCCTCACGGTTGATCAGGGTGCTGAGATCGCCTGGCGCTTCGCCAAGCCACGCGGCACGAACAACACGACGCATCAGCTTCAGATTGCGCGTGCGCGGCAGGTCGGGCACAAACTACGAACCACATCCCGTCGGCATCGCGGCTTGCGAAATCACCGTGCACCCACAGGTCGGGCAGGCGTGACCAGTAGCTCTCCAGGTAGCGATCGCGGTCGTTCCTGCACGCGTTGCGCGATGCCGCAGGCGACGGCTGAAATGTTTAGGCGTCCGCGGTCGAGTACCTTCATGGCCGTCTTGAAGCCCTGGCCGGGCACGCCGCCAATGATGTTCGCCGCGGGCACGCGCACGTTTTCCAGAATGACGTCGCAGGTCATGGTGCCGCGCTGCCTCATCTTCCGGTCCTATTTTCCCAGCTTGATGCCGGGCAGGTCCGCCGGAATGATGAAGGCAGAAACGCCCGATGCGCCTGGGCTGCCGGTACCGTCCATCAGAATGCCTTGTGAGCCGCGCGTTAAGCGCAGAGCGGCTCCTTGTATTTTGGATCGCCCTTTTTCCCGTGCCAAAAATCGATCACAATAGAGGGCTACTTTAGGTTCGAATACAAGGCATGCAATGGAACAGGTTCTCGCTACCCGCTCGGTGAGTATCACGGAACTTAAACGCAGCCCCAGCGCCGTGCTGGCGCAGGCCGGCTCCGAAGCCGTGGCGGTGCTCAACCACAACCGCCCGGCGGCCTACCTGCTACCGCCCCATGTGTATCAAGCAATGCTCGAACGCCTGTCCGCCGAGCTGCGGCAGACGATATTGGAAGGCATCGATAGCGGCCCGGCCATACCGGCCGATCAGGTGTTCGCCGAACTCAACGCGCGCTATGGAGATTCCAAGCCGGCCATCAAGCGTCGCGGCAAACGCACGGCCTGATGGCTTCGGTTACTTTTTCGCCGAAGTCTCGCCAAGATCTGCTCGACATCGGGGATTACATCGCCAAGGACAGCCGGACCAATGCCCGCCGCTTCGTCGGCAGGTTGATGGAGCAATGCCAGCGGATAGGGCAGTCCCCGCTGGGATATACCAGCCGCGAAGACTTGGCCCCCGGCTTGCGCATGGCGCCGATTGGCCGCTACGTGATCTTCTTCCGGGTGCTGGGCGACGTGGTTCGTATTGAGCGCGTTCTGCACGGGGCGCGAGACCTGCTCACGATGTTTGCGAAAGGCGGACAGGGCGTCCCTATGCCCGCTGAACCCCCATAAATATCGATGAAGATTTTAGATTCTCGCCCAATTTCTGCGTGACCGAACGGACGTGCAGAATCAATCCGGGGCGCTACAGGAAAAGCGCGGATCCGCTGATCGGACCGGTGCGTCAACGCACGATGCTCTCCTGGTCAGCTCGTTTCGCCGAGCGCGCTGCTTCCCGCCGCGCGCAATATCCGGCGATTCAAGACGCGTAGTTGGGGTACCGCGGCAAGCGGGCGCCGCAGAGACAGCTTCCCTTTAGTGAAATGCGCGTCATGGTTTGCTCCGAAAAGAAGGTCTAATCCCTGAACAAGCCGGACGATAAGTGCAAAGCTGGACAAGCTCGATCGGTCGCGCTGTCCCCAACGATACCGATGCGGCGGTCCGCAAGTCGGAGGTGATGCATGACCCGCGATCGACGCTTTGGCCAATACACCTCCGCGGGTGCGGGTAGCTTTCCGTATTTTTTCAACCTGGTGGTTGCCCCAGACTCGTGCATCCGGCTCGAGCAATAGTCGATCGATTCGCCGCGCAACACGTATTGAACCGGAGACGAGCACGTGGAAAGATTGGCTGTTGTGATGTCCTGGCTGGTACGGGCGCTGGTTGCAACCGCGCTCCTCGCAATGATGGTGATCACCTGCCTCGATGTGATCGGCCGCTACCTGATCAACCGGCCTTTGCCAGGGGCTGCCGAGTTGGTTCAATACCTTCTCATTGCCACGATTTTCATCGCACTGCCGTTGGTGACCTTGCGTCAAGAGCACATCAGCATCTCCTTGATCGACTCCATGCTCGGAAGCGGGGCGCTGCGGGTTCAACGCGCTCTGGTGTCGGGCGCTTCAGCAGTGGTTGTGGCAATGCTTTGTCACCGGTTGTGGCTGCACGCACAGATGCTTGCCGAGAATCGCGATGTCATCGGTTTTCTCAATCTTCCTGTCGCGCCTGCCGCGTATCTCGCGAGCATCTTCACAGGCCTGACTGCCTGTGTGCTGGGCACTGTCGTCGTTGCTGAACTCATCGGCAAAGGGCCGCTCCGTCTGGCGGATCAGGGCCAAGGCGCGAGCTCGGCCGAATAGCGTGACCGATCCACGTCCAAGGGCCGCGAGTCGCGGCAAAGGTTCGCCTCTATGACCGCATCGCTCATCGGATTTTCGGTGCTGTTTGTCTTGTGTTTTCTGGGCTTGCCTCTGGGGTGGGGAATGATCGCGGTTGGGGCCATCGGCCTTTTCACGATTCGAGGCTGGGAGGCTGCGTTGTTCATGACCACCCAGCAAATTCTCGATTTCACAATGAGCTACGGCTTGTCGGTGTTGCCGATGTTCATTCTGATGGGCGCGTTGATTCACCGTGCGGGATTGTCTGAAGAGTTGTTCGGCGCGGCGCGCGCCTGGTTTGGACATTTTCGGGGCGGACTTGCGCAGTCCACGGTGGCTGCGAGCGCTGCATTTGGCGCAGTCTGCGGCAGTTCGCTCGCCACCGCAGCCACCATGGCGAAGGTTGCCTTGCCGCCGATGAAACGAAGCGGCTACGACGACGGCCTGGCCTGTGGCGTTGTCGCGGCGGGCGGCACGTTGGGCATCCTGATTCCGCCGAGCGTACCGATGGTGATCTACGGCATTCTCACCGAGACCGATATTGCGAAGTTGTTTATCGCTGGCGTCCTGCCGGGACTGTTGCTGTCGGTGGCCTACATGCTTGCAGCATGGGGGCAAGTGGCCCTGCGCCCATCACTTGCGCAGCCCGCGCCGGCACTGCCGTGGCGGGCACGATGGGCATCGCTCCAGCGCATTTGGGGTGTCGTCGCCCTCTTTGCTGTCGTGCTGGGCGGCTTGTATTGGGGCTGGTTCACCCCGACCGAGGGCGCAGGCATTGGCGCGGCGGGTGCCCTCGTGTTCCTGTTCCTGCGTGCGGGCCGGTTGACCTTTGGGCATATACGCGACGCGCTGGTTGAATCTGGCCTGACTGCATGCAGCATCATGATGGTGGGTGCGGGTGCGCTGGTCTTCAGCAATTTCCTGACGATTGCCGGCCTGCCTTCGGCCATGCTCGAGTGGATCCGGGCCCTGGATGTACCGCCCCTCGGCGTGATTGCCGCGATCTGTCTGATTTATCTGGTTCTGGGCTGCGTGTTTGACAGCCTGGGCATGATGTTTCTGACCGTGCCGATCTTCTATCCGATTGTGAAGGACCTCGGTTTTGATCTGATCTGGTTCGGGATCGTCGTGGTGCTGGTGGTGGAAATTGGGCTCATGACGCCGCCCGTGGGCATGAACATCTTTGTGTTGAAGTCGCTGGCTCCGTCAGTGCCGATCTGGAAAATGTATCGCGGCGCCCTGCCGTTTGTTGTCGCAGCGGTCGGCTGCCTGATCGTGATGGTCGCCTTCCCTGAAATCGCCCTTATCCTCACGCGGTTCATGTAGCGGCGCGCGTGATGTTTATCCCGACATGCTCGTGCGAACCTGGAGTAAACCCATGCCACGAATCGTAGACCTGACCTTGCCGGTTCGCTCCGGCATCAGCGGCATTCCGCGTATTCCGCTCTATGAGCAACACCCGGCGACCGTACGCGCCGCAACGGTGGTGAGCGAGGCGCAGCGTGAACTGCTGGTGCGTGAGGGCGTGGAGGTGATGCCGGGCGCACCGGCAATCGGTCACATGAACACGGTGATCGCCCTGACCAGCCACCTCGCAACGCATATCGATGCGCCTCGACATTTCTTTGCCGAGGGTGATGCGGTTGATGAGCTAAGCCTCGAGCGATTGGTGCAGCGCCCGGCAGTCGTCCTCGATGTGAGTGGTATTTCGGCGGGCGACGGCGTCACCGGCAAGATGCTTGAGGCGTGCGGTGTGCGCCCCGCAGCCGGCGAAATCGTGGTGATTCGAACCGGCTGGACCGACCGAGCCTGGGGCACGCCAGCGTTCTGGGACAACACGGTCTGGCTTGACCCGAGCGTCGGTGAATGGACTGCGCAATTTGATGTCGCCGCCGTTGCAATGGATTGTTTTCCTGAAAAGCCCTTTTGGCGCTACGAGCTCACCCCAACCGAGCGGGGCGCCAATCATCGCTGCTGGCTGGGCTCCGGTGTGCCGATGATTCAGTTGCTCACCAACCTCGCTGAGGCAGGTTCCCGATTCACGCTGACTGCGCTACCGTTGCGGCTGACTGGAATGGACGGTTCGCCTGCGCGGGTTGTTGGTGTTTGCGAGTAAACGGGCCGGAGTGGCAGCGCGGTTTTAATCGGACGAGCGCCGGCCGGCTGCGCAATCGGCAATGAAACCGCGCACCAGCGCGTTGAACGCTTCCGGCTTTTCCCACTGGATGAATCGGCCGGCCCCCGCGATCGGTGGGGCCTCCCGGAAACCCGTCATGGCCGCCAAGACCTCCGGCTTGTCGGGAAATGGATCATGCTCGCCGCAGACGCCAAGCACTGGCAGCGCAAGCCGGCTGAACGGCTCGACGAGCGCAGGTACCGAGGTTGCGAACTCAAGCATGCCTCGGCGGTACTCGTCTGCCGGGTGACCGCCAAACATTTGCACGCAGGCCTCGCGGATGGGCGAATCAAGCGGAACGACCATGTAGAGGCTGCGCCCCGCCTCGCGGCGAAGAAAGTCCAGCAGTGCGTCGCGGCCATCGTTCTCGAGTATCCGAACCACCTTGTCGCTGGCGCGAATCCAGCGCTCGAGGTACTGGTCAGCCTCATGCATCTCGCTCCAGGCCACCATCACGATTCCGCGGACGTCTGCTGGATGACGCAGTGCGTAATTTGCTGCAATCGTGGTGCCGAAAGCAACCGCAACGAGCGTTGGCTGATGCACGCCGAAATGGTTGATGAGCGCCTCCAGATCCCGCGTCTGGTTCTCGAGCGAGAAACCAAAGGGCGCCATCCCGGTGCGGCGGTGTCCACGCCGCTCGTAGATCAGGCAACGATGGTCACGGGAGAACTCGGCAATCTGGTGGTCCCAGTAGTCAATGCCGTGGATCTCTCCGTGAATGAAGACGAGGTCGGGTCCGTTGCCTGCGATCTCGCAGTAAAAATCCCAGCCGTTCGCGTGGACGCAAGCCATGGAGGTGTGCCTTCAGGCGCGGGTCGCGTCAGCGGCTGGTGGCTGCGCGAGCCTGCTCGGCCCGGTAGAAGGCGAGTGCAGCGCGACCGTCCACGCCGCGCTTGGCGACCTCGGCAAGCCATTCCTGCTCGATGATGTTGAACGCCTCGCGAAGTTCCGCCTCGAACGCTGCAGGCGCTTTGACGACCTTCACACCCTGATCGACAAGGGCCTTGATTGCTCCGTTGTTGGCTTGGTCAAGCACGCCCATGCGCGCGGAAAATGCCTCACCCGACAACCGGGCAATCGCCTCCCTGGCTGCTGCAGGTAGTGCATTCCAGCGGCTCTCATTGATGAAGAAGGTGAACGACCCCGCGGTACCCAGACCCTCGAACTGGGTCCAGCCCTTGGTGTAGCGCGACAGGTTGAAGCTCATCACATCGATTGGCGTGACCGAAACATAGGCGTCGACCATGCCCTTGGAGACGAGTTCGAAGTAGCGCACGGCTGGCCCTGCAACGACGCCAGTGGTGACGGCGCCAAAAGACTTCGCCGCATTACCGGGTGTCGCCGCGACCTTGGTGCGCTTGAGCTGGTCGATCGACACGATGGGATCGCTCAGGCTGAAGAAGCCCTGTGCGGGGAAAGCAACCACGCCCAGTACCTTCAGCCCCTTGTGCTCGCCGGCAGCAGCAAAGAATTTTTCGTGGGTACGCCACAGCGCGGTCGACATGGCCAGAGCCGAGGATGTCGGCCCCGGAACCTCGGTGACCAGGGTGGTGGTGAGCCGGTTGGGAACTACCCCCGCGAACTGGAATGAGATGTCTGCCCCGCCCTTGGCGACCAGATCCATCTGTCCAGGGGGCGGTGCGAGACTGTTGGGTGAGAAATCGATCTTGACCGCGCCGCCGGTGGCTTTTTCAACCTCCTGGGCCCACGGTTGCATCACCTGCGAATAGATGGGATGGGCCGGCGGAAAAAAGGTGCTCAGGAGCAGCCGGGTCTGTGCTGAGACGCTTGTTGCGGCGACGACAAGCGCTCCCGCAAGAATTGAACGCACCAGATAACCAGCTCGGTCGACCCTCGAGGAAATACGAAGAGAATGCATGATGCTTGCCTCCTTGTGCCTATGCGTTGTCGTTATCCAGGGTGATTCTGCCACGTGCGGCGCCCGGCATGCGCGGCGCGTGCAGCCTGCGCTTACCAGCCCGCGCCTGCTCGCCAGGTCCACGCCTGCTGGAGCTGCGTTCGCAGGTGCGCCACAGGCCAGAAACCGGTACGGGAGAAGTCCGCATTCGCCGGTGCGAGGATTGACAGTTCTCTCATCCTGTTGGGAATATCGGTTCTGATCACTAGAAACATCACCGGCCAGACAAAGCCGCAGAGGGGAACCATCATGTCGAAGTTGCCTCGTCGTTTAATTTCCGCAGCCATCTCGGCGCTCGCGCTCGGGCTGGCGCTCGCGCCCGCTCAGGAGGTTCGCGCGCAGACGTCGCTTAAATTCGCCGACGGCTTGCCGAAGAGCTTTGCCTACTACGGTGCGATGGAGGCCTTCAAGAAAGAGGCCGAATCGCGCAATACCTCGCTCAACATCCAGCTTTTCGGTGACGGTGTGCTGGGTGACCAAAAAGCAATCATGGAAGCGACCAAAGTGGGCGCCATCGACATGTCGGTGGTGGCGTCACAAGTCGCGCAACAACTGGTCCCCGAGTTCGGCATGTTTGGCCTGCCGTTCGTGTGGGTCAAGTACGACGACTGGATCCGTTTTCTGCAGGGTCCAGTGGTCGCTGAATTGGCCAAAAAGATGGAAGCGCACGGCATGAAAGTGCTGGTTGTCGCCGACGGCGGCGCGCTGGCAGTGCTTAACAGCAAGCGCCCCGTTCGTACGCCCGATGACATGAAAGGCCTGAAACTGCGCGTCATGCAAGACCCCATGCAGGTGGACATGATCAAGGCGATGGGCGGAATTCCGGTGCCCATGGGAACGCCCGAGGTCTACACCGCAATCCAGCAGGGTCAGATTGATGGCAATGCCACCGGGCCGCAACTGCTCTGGGCACTCAAGAACCATGAGGTCGCCCGGCATCTCACGTTCACCAATCATGGTCGTGCTGCTGGAATCGCAGTCATGAACCTGCGCAAATGGAACGCACTGCCGGCTGAACAAAAGGCTGCCCTCGAGGCGGGCTCGCAAGCGTTTTTCAAGGCCGACATGGAGTTTTTCACCTCCAGCCCCAAGACTGCGAACGACAAGGTCGTGGGCTTCATGGCGAGCGCTGGCGTCACCGTCACCGACCCGGACGTCGCTGCGTTTCGGAAGGCAACGCTCCCGGTCGTAAAGGCTTTCCAGGCCAAGGTGAAGTCGCCGCTGGTTGACCGCGCGCTGAAAGAGGCTGGTATCGAATAAGGCTCGCGGCGCCCGTGCGCATGTTGCGATCTGTCGAACGAGTGCTCACCGCCGTTGTTGCCGCCGGCGTAGTACTGATCGTCCTGCTGGTGTCGTTGCAGGTCATCTATCGCTACGCTGTTCGGCAACCTCTGGTCTGGTCGGAGGAGCTCACAACGCTCAGCTACCAGTGGCTGTCGTTTCTGGGGGCGGCACTGGCGGTTCGGCATCGCGCCCACTTCGGTGTCGATTTCCTCGTGCGCCGCCTGGGGCCAGCCTGGGCCAGCGGGCTCGCATGGCTGGGGCATGCAGTGGTGTGGGCCATGGGGATCTTCATGATCTTCTACGGCCTTCGCATCGTCGAAAGTTCAGCCTTGCAGATGTATCCCACGCTGCCCTTCAGCGTAGGCACGGGTTACAGCGTCGTGCCCATCTCGGGGGTTCTGTTTCTACTCATGGACTGCATGGTCTTCGCAGACCGGCGAGCTGGTCGATTACGCGATGTGTCCCATCACTAGCCCAGTCGCCATCCGCTCCCGCCACGACTGAACTGAAGGCATCCCATGGCTGTCCTGATCATCGCTTTCCTGGTTCTGCTGGCCTTCGGTGTGCCCGTGGCATTCAGCATGGGGCTCGCCACCATCGCCAGCTTCTTAAGCCTTGAGATTCCCCTCGAGACCGTCGCCCAGAAAATGATGGCCGGAATCGAGCCCTTCCCGTTCGTGGCGATCCCGCTCTTCATCCTGGCGGGAGGACTCATGGAGACGGGCGGAATCTCGCGCCGGCTGGTGGCCCTCGCCACCGCGTTGGTCGGGCATATTCGCGGTGGGCTAGGCGTGGTCGTGGTGGCATCGGAGGTGCTTTTTTCGGGAATCTCCGGGTCCTCCGTTGCAGACGCCTCCGCAATCGGCTCGGTCCTTATTCCATCGCTCGTGCGAGCGGGCTACCCCCCCGAGCGAGCTGCTGCGATCGTGGCCGCTGCATCAGGCATGGGCATTCTGATTCCACCGTGTCTTGTGATGGTCATCCTTGGCGCAATGTCGGGCCTGTCGATTTCGGCACTGTTTCTTGCGGGATTCCTGCCTGGGCTGCTGATGGCCATTGCGCTTGCGGTCACCATTCACGTGCAGGCGAGACGGGGGGTACTGCCCAGCTCGCAGGGTTCATTTTCATGGCCCACTCTGCGCAAGGCATTTCGCGAAGCGGTCCTGCCCCTGGGCATGCCGGTGGTGCTGTTCGGCGGCATTCTCGGCGGAGTCACCACAGCCACGGAATCAGCTGTGCTCGCAGTGATTTATGCCTATGCGCTCGACCTGTTCGTCTATCGCGAAATGACCCGGGCCGACCTGACAAAGATCCTTGTACAAACCGGGATCACGACCGGAGCGGTGTCATTGCTCGCTGGCGTGGCCACCAGCATGGCCTGGGTCTTTGCAACCATGGCGGTGCCGCAGATGGTGGCCGATACCTTGTTGAGCATCACCACCTCGCCCTGGCTGTTGCTCACACTGGTAATGCTCGTGATGATCGTGTTCGCGAGCCTGCTGGACGGGCTACCCGCATTGATCATTTTTTACCCAATTCTGGCAACCACGGTTGCCAAGTTCGGAATCGACCCGCTGCACTTCGGCCTGCTGTCGGTGGCTGCCCTGGGAATCGGGTTGATCCTGCCGCCGATCGGATTGCTGCTGGTGGTGGTCTGCCAGATCGGCAATGTGAGTCTGTCCGCGGTCAGCCGCCCCATGGTTCCGTACATCCTGATTCTGGTGGCTTCGCTTCTCGCAATCGCTTACGTGCCCGCGGTCACGCTGATCTTGCCGAGGCTGCTGCTTTAGGCAGGACACGCGTCGAACTCGCAGCGCCAACGCAATTCAAAGGCTTGATGGTGAATAGGTAAATGCGCCGCGGCCAGGGTCGCATGAGAAACCTTCGTGCGATGAGTCGACAATATCCAGAAATCGCATCCAGGGTATGCAGCGAGGCCGCCTCCTGGCGGCAGAGCGCCCAATAACTCACCGGACCCGGGCCGGCCCGTGGGACAATCGGGGGCATATGACGCCACATCCTTCGCCGAACTCGGCCTGCCCCCCTCCCTGCTCCAGGCCATCGCAAAAGTTGGCTATGAGGCCCCCTCACCGATTCAGGCCATGGCCATCCCGCCCCTGTTGCAGGGAAAGGACCTCCTGGGCCAGGCCCAGACCGGCACCGGCAAGACGGCAGCCTTTGCGCTGCCCATCCTGGCTCGGCTGGAACCCAGCGCG
>CAMBZS010000139.1 GCA_945872335.1 Bordetella parapertussis
TGCGCGGGCGCAGGTCAACGCCAACTGGGACACTGAACTGAGGCTTGGCAACAGCGCCTATGACTACAGTTACGGCGCTTTCTTTGCGCCGCGCACCGAAGCCAACTCGATCGCGTGGCAAAACACGCTTGCTGTGCGCGACAGGCTGAGACTGCTGTTTGGCGGCGACCACCGCCGACAGCAGATTGAAGGGCCCGGCATCAGCACTGGCGGTGACCCCTACGCCCGGACCAACCGCTCGCATGTGTCCGCCTATGGAGGATTTGAGGTCGAGCACGACATTCACCACTGGCGGCTGGTGGCTCGCAATGATCGGGTGACAGGATTCGAGGGCGAAAGCACCGCGCTTCTCGCCTGGGGTGTACGTCCGGAACCAGGATGGCTGTTGCGCGCTTCCGCTGGGTCGGCGTTCAGGGTGCCAACGTTCCAGGACATGTTTTACCCGTACGGTGCAAACCCGCTGCTGCGTCCCGAGCGGTCGATGGGACAGGAGCTCGCGCTCGAGCGCAGTGGCGGGGATCGCTATGCCCGGGTCATTGTGTTTCAAAACCGTATCCGCGATGCGATCGAACTGGATGCGAACTATGTGCCGCAGAATCTGCCCGCGGCCAAAGTGACCGGTGTCACGGGTGAGGCGGGGCTGCAATTCGGCGATTGGCGATTTCGCGCGAGCGTGACCCGACAACAGCCGACCGGCGAGAAGCTTGAGGCCGGCGCTATCGTCGAGGGGCCACTCGCCCGACGTTCCCGCGCGTTTGGAAGCATTGGCGCTGACTGGAAGTCCGGGCCCTGGAGAAGCGGCGTTGACCTGATCGGGCAGTCTTCACGATTCGACACCCGTGGCCAGACGCTGGGGGGGTACGGTCTGGTCGATGTCTGGGGAAGCCGGCACCTGACCGATGAGGTGTCGCTCACCTGGCGCCTGGCCAACGCGACCGACCGCCAGTATGAGACCGCCTGGGGCTATCGATCCACACCCCGGACGCTGTTGCTGGGCATGCGGTATGTCCCCAGACCTTGACGGCCACCGCTCCGAGCTAGCGTTGAGAGGCGGTCCTCTGGCGAGGCGGGCGGGCGCCATTGCGGTGGTGGTCTCGGTGCTGGCTGGGTTGGCGGGCGTTTGCGAGGGGCGAGCAGCTCCCGCAAACCAGCCTGCCACGCGCACGGTCACGATCGACGATGACCGTGGACGATCGGTGGCCACGGTTCCACGGGCAAGCCGCATTGTTTCGCTCGCGCCGCATTTGACGGACCTCGTAGTGGCGCTTGGTGCTGCCGATCGCCTGATCGCGGTGGACCGACACAGCGATGCGCCGCAGGTGAGCGCCGCGTTGCCGCGTCTGGCGTCGTATCCCGCCATCGACCCCGAACGCGTCGCGTCGCTCAAGCCGGATCTGATCCTGCTTTGGGGGGAGGGGCTCGCCGCGGGTACGCTCGCCCGGTTGGAGGCACTAGGGCTGCGGGTGTTTGTTTCGCAGCCTCATACCCTGGACGATGTGGCGGGCTCGCTCGAGCGGATCGGCGCGCTGATTGATACCGCGTCCGATCCAGAGGCGCTCGCGACTTCGTTTCGCGCGCGACTGGCTGCGCTCACGGCAAGCCACTCGCGAACGCCTGCAATACCGGTCTTCGTTCAGTTGTGGGAGGCGCCGCTCGTTACGCTGGGCGGGCGCGCAGTGATGGCAGATGCGCTGCACCGATGCGGGGTTCGTCAAGTGTTGACATTCGCCGATGCGGGCTCGCAGCGCGTGTCCCACGAGGCGGTGCTCGCGGTGGCGCCGAAGCTTATTCTGTCGACGGTACAAGGATCAACCGACTCGCGCTGGCGGCAGCTGGGGCTGGTGGGCAGGCATCCGCTCTCCGCGCGCTTTATCCAGCTGGAGGAGCCAGCGCTTGAGCGGCCTTCGCCGCCGGTGCTTGAGTCACTTGCCCGGGTCTGTGCGTTGATCGAGGCGGCGGTGCCGCGCATGCGTTAACGGCCAGCGCGGCTGCCTGCCTGTTCGGGGTCGGTCACAAACGCGAGGGTGCGAATACCCGCCTGCTGCGCGGCTGACATCACCTCGGCAATGATCTGGTAACGCGTGTCGCGGTCGGCTCTCAGATGCACGGCCGGTTGCGGTTGGGCGGCTGCGGCTTCGCGAAGCTTCGCCCGCAGGACATCCTGATCGGCGAGCGGTTCGTTGTTCCAGTGAATCACGCCGCTGGCGGGAATCGCGATCGTGATGGTGCCGGTCGATTCTGAGCTCGCTGCCGCCTGGGCATCGGGCAGGTCGAGCCGGATCGAATGCGTGATGAGGGGCGCGGTGATGATGAAAATCACCAGCAGCACGAGCATCACGTCGACCAGTGGCGTGGTGTTGATCTCAGCCATCGGCTGTTGTGTGCCGCGCTGCTCAAAGCCTCCGAATGCCATGGTGAGCAGGGGGCCGGGTCAGCTGCCCACGCGCTGCGTGGGGGCAAGTTGCGAATGCGCGCCGCTGCCAAGCGGGTCCTGGGGCGATTCCCCGGCCACGCGCGTGCCGGTGGTGAGGAGGGCAAGCAGGTCATGCGCGAACCCGTCCAGCTCGGCGAGGGCCACGCGGTTCACGCGGGTAAATCCGTTATAGGCAAGAACTGCCGGTATTGCGACGGCGAGTCCTGCTGCGGTCATGACCAGGGCTTCTCCGACCGGGCCGGCGATCCGATCGATCTGGACCTGTCCGCTGGCGGCAATCGCAAGCAGTGCGTGATAGATCCCCCAAACGGTACCAAACAGTCCGATGAAGGGGGCGGTGCTGCCGATGGATGCGAGCAGCGTGAGCCCGGCTTCGAGTCGTGCCGAGGTGCGGTTGATTTCCTGGCGCAGTGTCCGGGTGATCAGTTCGCTGCGGTCGACCGATGCCGCCAGCACGCCGCGGGGTTCGGTGCGGGCAGCTTGAAACGCGCGCTCCGCGAGCGGGACAAATGCACGCTCGGTATCGGCAGTGCCGAGCGCACGGAGCGCGGCTTCTGCGTCGGGCGCATTCCAGAAGCCCTCGAGTGCGGCGCGGGCACCGCTTCGAAGCCGCCATGCGCTCCAGGCCTTCGACAGGATCAGATACCAGCTGATGATCGACATGGCGAGGAGCAGCCAGGCGACCGAATGCGTGACCGCATCGCCTGCTTCCCAGAAATGCATCAGGCCCAGGGCCGGTGAAGGAGGGTTCATGATCGAGGGCTACGCCTTTGAGCGTTGGTGCAAGGGGTGGCGCGGATGCCGGTCATTGATCGATCCGGAAAGACCAGAGCCAATCGTGATACCAGCCTGCGGTGGGTTGCCCATCGATGGAGGCTGGCGTGAACCGCCATTTTTTCACGGTTTCGGTGGCAGCAGCGTCAAGACGGGGCGAGCCGCTGGAAACCGCCACCTTGACCTCGATCACCCGGCCCTGCTCGTCAATATGAACCGATAAGCGGACGTCGCCTTCCTCGCGCAGGCGGCGCGCCCCGTGTGGATACGGTGGCGGCGTGTTGCCGGACCAGCTGGCGTCCACGCGTGGCCCGATCTGTCGCCCTGGTGCGACCGAGGGCGAACGGGGTACCGGCTCGGTGCTGCCGGGTGGCGGCGAGCTCGCCTGTGGCGCAGACGGGGCGGGCGTGATCGGGGCTGTGGGCTGAGCCTCCACGGTGGGCCGGGGGGCGGGGTCGCGAACGGTGACTGGATCGGCTTGCACGCTCGCTTGCTGCGGCGAGGCGCCGAGCGGGGTCGGCTCTGGCTGTGCGGCGCGGGCGGGGGGTAGGGGGGGCGGCTTGGGCCGCGCCTCTGCAGGACGAGGTGGTAGCGGAGGAGGCGGCGCGGGAGGTGGCGCAGGAGGAGGCGGAGCAGGAGGAGGCGGAGCAGGAGGAGGCGGAGCAGGAGGAGGCGGAGCAGGAGGAGGCGGAGCAGGAGGAGGCGGAGCAGGAGGAGGCGGCGCGGGAGGCGGTGGCGCGGGAGGCGGCGGCGCGGGAGGCGGTGGCGCGGGAGGCGGCGCCGGTTCGGCCTCGGCGGTGACCGGCTCCGGCAAGGTGAGCGCCACGATCGTCATCGCCGTGGGCACAGGCGGGCGGGACGGTTCAAGCTGCGCAATAGCCGCGATCAGCGCGCCGTGAAGCGCGATGACGGCCAGCGCGATCCGCCAGGACCATGGGTTCATACTAGCGTGCATCGTCCGCGATTATTCCAGAGCCACCGATGCTTCATGTCTCCGGCCGTCTGCTGTCCCGGCTATCTGTCGTCCTCGTGGCATGGCTGCTTGCCGCCTGCACGGCTTTGCCCCGTTTCGATGCCGATGCCAGTCTCGTCGATGGCATGGCCGGCGCCGACATCATCTTGTTGGGCGAGTTGCACGATAACGTTATGCAGCATCGTTTGCGCCTCCAGTGGCTGCGGGCGCTTTCAGAGCGCACGCAAGTCACGATCGTGCTCGAGCACCTCGACGCCGATGCGCAGCCCCGCCTTGACCACGCCCGCCTCACTCAAGACGCGCGCCTGCCCGTGAGCGCGCGTGCCCGTCAGCTCGCTGAGGCGGCCGGGTTTCGCTTTGATGGATGGGATTGGGCGCTGATCGGGCCGGTAGTGGAACTCGCTCTCGAACGCGACCTGCCCATTCGGGCGGCAAACCTTTCCTCGCGCGAGGCGTTTTCGATTGCGCGCGGTCAGCCGCACCCGCTCGGATCCGCCGTACCCTCCGGGTGGACGCCCGAGGTCGAAGAGCGCATGGCGCACGCCATTCGAGATGGCCATTGCGGGTTGCTGCCTGAGGCCATGATTCCCGCGATGGTGCGCGCGCAACGCGCCCGCGATGCCCGCCTCGCCGAAGTTGTCCTTCAGGCGCGGGTGGCTGGCAGGCAGCCCGTGCTTCTCGCAGGTAATGGCCATGTCCGGACCGATCTGGGCGTGCCGCTTCATCTCCGGGATATCGCGGGCTCGGCAAAAATCTTCGCAGTCGGTTTGCTGGAACCGCCAGCCTCGCCAGACGACGGCCGCTTTGATGCGGTCAGGATCACCGAAGCGCAGGAACGCCCCGACCCGTGCGAATCGCTAAGAAAGCGTTTTGGCGCCGTGAAATAAGGCTGCGCCAAAATCGCGCGACCGCGGGACGCCGCGCACGGTTTCGAGCCGCGTTGCACCCCGGTGGTGCGAGCCTGGCTCGATACCCTTACTCGATCCCGAGTACCGCCTGCATGTCGTAAACCCCGTTGGCACGATCGGTGAGGAACCTGCAGGCGCGCAAGGCGCCATGCGCGTAGGTCACCCGGCTCGCCGAGCGATGGGTAATTTCGATCCGCTCGCCCGTGCCCGCAAACAGAACCGTGTGATCACCCACGATGTCGCCGCCGCGCACGGTTGCAAAGCCGATGGTGGACGGGTCACGCTCGCCCGTGACGCCCTCGCGGCCGTACACCGCGACCTTCGAGAGGTCGCGGCCAAGCGCCGAGGCCACCACCTCGCCCATTCGCAGTGCGGTTCCCGACGGGGCATCCACCTTGTGCCGATGGTGCGCCTCGATGATCTCGATGTCGTAGCCGGTATTGAGAATGCGAGCAGCCATCTCGAGGAGCTTGAGGGTGACATTGACCCCTACGCTCATGTTCGGGGCAAACACCACCGGGATGCGGGCGCCGGCTGCCGCAATGCGCGCCTTGCCTGCTGCATCAAAACCCGTTGTGCCGATGACTGCGCGTACCCCCCGCGTCTCGCAGTGCGCCAGATACGCGAGCGTGCCCTCCGGGCGGGTGAAGTCGATCAGATGGGTGGCGCTGGAAAGCGCTTCATCCGGATTGCTGGTGACGCGCACGCCCGACTGCCTGCCCAGGAAGTCGGCTGCGTCGCGCCCGAGCACCGGGCTACCTTCGACATCAAGCGCGCCTGCCAGGTCGGCATCGTCAGCCGCAAGCACTGCTTCGATCAGCATGCGACCCATCCGGCCGCCCGCGCCTGCAACGGCAATTTTCATCGTCATTGGAAATCTCCGGTATCAGAGGGGACCGCGCGTGGCTGGCCCTATCGCCGAGGCTGGGTCCTCAGACCCGGCAGTGCGGGATCGGCTGGGTCTTCGCGCGGCGGCAGGGGATCGGACTCAATGCGTGTGACCCGGCCGTTACCGAACCGCACGGTGACCTTGCGCTGCTCAAACGAGCCGTTCGGGTGCTTGAAGCGAAAGACGTAGTCCCAGCGATCGGCATGGAAAACATGCCCGAGCAGCGGTGACCCCAGCGCTTCGCGCACCTGCTCTGTAGACATGCCGATCCGAACGCGCTCGAGCATGGCCTGGGTGACGTAGTTGCCCTGCGGCAGATCGATCCGGTAGGGCTCGAAAAGCCCCGTTCGCGAGGGGTCATTGGAGGTGCAGCCCGCTAGGCTGATCAGCGCCAGGCACACCATGATGGCCGCCGCCGATGACGGTAGCGTATTCGGACGATGAATGAGGCGCATGGCGGGTGGCTGAGGGTTGGAGTCGAATTGACCGAGTGGGATCGGGAGAGTCGGAAAGCGGGCGGGGACTTGGGCCGAGAGAATAGCCCTTTATGATACAAAGAGTCAGGCTTTTTGACCGTTCAGTCGTCAACTCCCCATGAAGCAAGCCCCCGAATTGCGCAGCACCGGCCTCAAAGCCACTGCGCCCCGCCTGAAGATTCTGGAAATCTTCCAGCAGGGCAGGCACCGGCACATGAGCGCCGAGGATGTCTTTCGCGAGCTACTGGAACTGAAGCAGGACATCGGGCTTGCCACCGTGTATCGCGTGCTCACCCAGTTCGAGCAGGCGGGCATTCTCAAGCGCAGCAATTTCGAGTCGGGTCGCGCACTCTTCGAACTCAATCAGGGCGAGCACCACGACCACCTGGTGTGTCTGCAGTGCGGTCGCGTCGAGGAGTTCATCGACACTGACATCGAAAAGCGTCAAATGGAGATCGCCCGTGCGCGCGGGTTCCAGCTGCAAGATCACGCGCTCGCCCTGTACGGGCACTGCACCAAGCCCGATTGCAGGCATCGCCCGCTGGCTGGCTGAACCATCGGGGCGCATGCGGCCAGCGCCCGCCCAACCCGGCATGGAGTTTGCAAAGGTTCGCTCATGTCTGCAACCTTCACCCTCACCCCGGTTCCTCCGTCCGCTGGCATTCATGATGAAATGCTCGACGGATCAGGCGCTATCCGTGAGCATTACCAAACCTACGCGAACTGGCTGGCCGGCTGCACGCCTGACTGGATGGCTGGCAAGCGCGCCGAAGCCGATCTGCTGTTTCGGCGCACCGGCATCACTTTTTCTGTTTATGGCGATGACAGCGGAACCGAGCGTCTGATTCCGTCCGACGTGGTGCCGCGCATCATTCCCTCAGACGAGTGGCGCTTTCTCGAACGCGGACTGGCCCAGCGCGTCACCGCCATCAACCGCTTTCTGGCCGACATCTATCACGGCCAGGAAATCTTGCGGGCCGGCGTGATTCCCTCCGAGCAGATCCTGGTGAACGACCAGTATCAGGTGGCGATGATCGGGGTGAAGGTGCCGCACGACACCTATGCGCACATCGTGGGCGTTGACATCGTCCGGCATTCTGACGGCCGCTATTACGTGCTCGAGGACAATCTGCGGGTGCCCTCGGGCGTGTCCTACATGTTGTCGAACCGCAAGATGATGATGCGGCTGTTTCCCGAGTTGTTCCGCCGGCAGGCGGTTGAGCCGGTCGAGCACTATCCGTCGCTTCTTCTCAGCACGCTTCGCGCGGCAGCGGTGGTCGCCGATCCGGTGGTGGTGCTGCTCACACCGGGCCGCTTCAATAGCGCTTACTTCGAGCACAGCTTTCTGGCGCAGCAGATGGGCATCGAACTGGTCGAGGGCCAGGATCTGTTCGTAAGAGACGGGTTCGTTTATATGCGAACCACTTCGGGTCCGCAGCGGGTCGACGTCATCTATCGCCGCATCGATGACAGCTTTCTCGATCCGCTCGCCTTTCGCCCGGATTCCATGCTGGGTGTGCCGGGGCTCTTCTCAGCCTATCGGCTCGGGCATGTGGTGATCGCCAACGCGATCGGCACCGGCGTGGCCGATGACAAGTCCATCTACCCCTACTTGCCCGAGATGATCCGCTTCTACCTAGGGGAAGAGCCGCTGCTCGCCAATGTACCCACCTGGCAGTGCCGCAAGCCTGACGATCTCGCGCATGTGCTTGCGCATCTGCCCGAGCTGGTGGTGAAGGAGGTTCATGGCGCGGGCGGCTACGGCATGCTGGTTGGCCCCACCAGCAGCCGTTCGGAGATTGAGGCCTTTCGTGAGGTGCTGCAGGCCAACCCTGCCAATTACATCGCGCAGCCCACGCTCGCATTGTCCTCGTGCCCCACTTTTGTCGAAGAGGGCGTGGCGCCGCGCCATATCGATCTGCGCCCCTTCGTACTGGTGGGTCGCGAGGTACGGATGGTGCCCGGCGGTCTCACGCGGGTGGCACTACGGCGCGGCTCGCTGGTGGTGAACTCGTCGCAGGGCGGCGGCACCAAGGACACCTGGGTGCTGGCGCAGTCGGCGCCTGAGGGCGGGGTCTGATGCTTTCGCGCGTGGCCGCCAATCTGTACTGGATGTCGCGCTACCTCGAGCGCGCTGAAAGCATGGCGCGCATTCTGGATGTGGGTCAGTCGCTTGCGCTGCTCGCAGGCCGGTCGGGCGATCCGCGCTCGGCAATCGAGCCTCTGGTCATCACCGATACCCTTGCAGAGTTTCGTGCCGGGGGCGGTTCGCCATCGCCCGATGAAGTGGCGCGGTTTCTGGCCTGGGACACCACGAACCCTTCCAGCATCTGCAACTGTCTTCAGACCGCCCGCGAAAATGCCCGGGCTGTAAGGGGGTCTATCACCTCCGAGATGTGGGAAAACATCAACGACACTTGGCTGCAATTGCAGCGTTATCGTGCGGCAGGCAGTACGGTTGATTCCTCGTTCTTTGACTGGGTGAAGGAACGCAGTCACATGTTCCGGGGGATCACCAGCGCAACGCTGCGGCAGGATCAGCCCTATCTCTTTATCCGGCTGGGCACCTTTATCGAGCGGGGCGACAACACGGCGCGCATCCTGTCGGTTAAACAGGCGCCCGGCTCCATGGGTCCTGAGGAGGACGGACTGGCGGGCTACTACAGCCTGAGTGCGGTGTTGCGCTCGGTGAGTGCTTTTGAAGCCTACCGCGACACCTATCGCGACACCATCGACGCGCGGCGGGTGGCGGAACTGCTGATTTTTGATGCGCGACTGCCGCGATCGCTGCGCTTCTGCGTGGAGCAGGTTGACCGAATCCTTCAGGACCTCCCCGAGCAGCCCGGCCGGTTGCCGCGCCGGCTGGCCGCCATTCTTCGCTCCCGCCTGGCCTACGGCGTGCTCGATGAGGTCTACGCCTATGGTCTGCACGGTTTCCTGGAGCGGTTTCTGCGCGAAAACGTCCGCCTGGGCGATGCGCTGAACACGGCCTACCTCGAGTTGAAGTAGTCTTCCGGGGCCATGCGGATCGAAGTCGACCACACTACGCTGTACCAGTATTCGGGCAAGGTGGCCCGGAGCACGCAGATACTCAGGCTCCAGCCGGTAAGCGGACGGGGTCAGCGCGTGCTCGACTGGCGGGTGGAGTTGCCTGCCCGGACGGTGAGTTTTACTGACTCCTTCGGCAATTTCACCCATGTGCTCACGCTTGATTCCGAATACGAGTCGCTGCGAATCCGCGCGCAGGGGCGGGTTGAGGTGGGGGTCAATCCCGCGCCCGATGCCGTCGAACTGATCAACCCGCTGGTGTTCCTTCGCCCCACGGCACTCACCACGCCCGATGACGCGCTCACCGAATTCGCGCACGCCGAGCGCGCTGCGATCGCGCGTAACGCAGGCGCCGGGCTCACCGCCCTGATGCTTGCGATCGCCGAGCGCATGCCCTACCGCCCGGGCAGCACGTCGGTGAGCCACACCGCCGCCGAGTCGTTTTCGCTGGGGGCCGGCGTCTGCCAGGACCATACGCATGTCTTTATCGCGTGTTGCCGTGCGTTGGGCGTACCCGCCCGCTATGTGAGCGGGTATGTCGATCCGGTCGGCGATCAGCCGGCGACCAGTCATGCCTGGGCTGAGGCCTGGGTGGCCGGGCGCTGGATGAGTTTTGATGTCAGCAATCGGCGTGCTGACGAATCGGGGTATCTGCGGCTCGCAACTGGGCGCGATTACCTTGATGCCTGCCCGGTACGCGGCGTTCGCGCCGGTGGCGGCGAGGAATTGCTGTCCGTTCACGTCACTGTGAGGGTGCTCAACTCATGAC
>CAMBZS010000140.1 GCA_945872335.1 Bordetella parapertussis
CTGTTCGTTGTAGCCGTCGTTCCACTGGATGGCAACCTCGACACCGATCGAGGCGCCGGCGTCGGTATTGCGCGACGCCACGACATGAAACACATTGGGATGAATAACAGTTTTGGTTCGGTTGATGTATTCGACAAAACCCCGTACACCCCCCTCGAACGCGAAGTCTTCTTCCTTGCCTTGCCGCTGGTCGATCAGCTTGATTTTCACGCCGTTGTTGAGAAAGGAGAGCTCGCGCAGGCGTTTGGCGAGAATCTCGTAGTGATACTCAACGTGTCCGAAGATGGTGTCATCGGCAAGAAAGTGCACCTCGGTGCCGCGCAGATGCGTTTCACCCTGAACCTTGAGCGGCGAGACGATGGTGCCCTGTTCGGTTTCGAGGAGCCGGTTCTGGGCGATGCCGCGATGAAACTCCATGAAGTGCACCTTGCCATCTCGACGAATGGTCAGGCGCAGCCACTTTGAGAGTCCATTCACGCAGGACACACCCACGCCGTGCAAGCCCCCAGAAACCTTGTAGCTGTTCTGGTCGAACTTGCCGCCCGCGTGGAGCTCGGTCATCACAATTTCGGCCGCACTCCGCTTGGGGTCGTGCTTGTCATCCCACTTGATACCGGTAGGAATACCGCGACCGTTATCAATCACGGAGATCGAGTTGTCGGTGTGGATGGTGACAACGATTTCATCACAGTGGCCAGCGAGTGCCTCATCGATGGAGTTGTCCACCACCTCAAAGACCAGATGGTGCAGACCGGTACCGTCGGAGGTATCACCGATATACATGCCCGGGCGTTTTCGAACCGCCTCCAGCCCTTCGAGAATCTGAATGGATGACGAGTCGTACTGGTTGTCTGACATATCGGTTCTCAGATGCGCATGGGCATGACGACGTACTTGAACTGGCTGTCACCGGGAACAGTGATCAGTGCGCTGGTGTTGGAATCGCCAAACTCGGCCTGGATGTGCTCGGTTTTGAGGTTGGCGAGCACATCCTGCAGGTAGCCGACGTTAAAGCCGATTTCCAGACGCTCACCCTGGTAGTCGGTTTCGACCTCTTCCTGCGCTTCTTCCTGCTCTGCGTTATTGGCCTGGATTTTCAGCGCACCCGGCTCAAGCGTGAGCCGCACGCCGCGGAATTTGTCGCTGGTGAGAATCGATGCGCGGGAAAGCGACGCGGCAAACGATTCGCGCGGAATGAGAAACCGTTTGGAGTGCGCAGAAGGAATGACCCGCTGGTAGTCGGGAAACTTGCCCTCGACAAGCTTGGTGACAAACTCGACCTCGCCAAACCTGAGCCGCAACTGATTTTCAGCGAGATCGACATCAACCAGTTCATCGGTATCCGAGAGCAGTCGCTGCAGTTCAAGAACGGATTTTCTCGGGATGATGACTTCCCGGGTGGCAAGACCGGGGGCGTCAATTGCCGCCTCACAGTAGGCGAGCCGATGACCGTCGGTTGCAACCACCCGCAACCGGTCGCGAGAGGTGACGAGCAAGAGCCCGTTCAGGTAGTAGCGGACATCCTGAACCGCCATCGAAAAGTGAACCATCTGAAACAGATGGCGTAACTGCTTCTGGGGCAGGCGGAACCCTGCCGGCCAGTCGTGATCGGTGTTGACTGTGGGAAAGTCTTCCACCGGCATGGTCTGAAGCGTGAACCGGCTTCGGCCGGCGGACAACGTGGCCCGCTTGTCGTCGACACGAATCGTGACATCGATGTTGTCGGGGAGCGCCCTCAGGATGTCGATCAGTTTGCGCGCTGAAACGGTGGTGGCGACCGTCTCGGCAGAACGACTCAGTTCAGCGGTGGTGCTGATCTGAATCTCCACGTCGGAGGCAAGAAAGGTGACCCGCTCGGCGTCCTTGCGCATCATCACATTGGCAAGGATGGGCAGGGTGTGACGCTTCTCGACGATTCCCGCCACCATCATGAGAGGCTTCAGAATCGCGTCGCGGCTCGCCTGGATGAATGACATGGTTCAGGCTCCTGTTGGATTTGATATCAATGTTGTTGTTAATGAATGACTGACGAATAACTCTGTGGAAAACCCTGGCTTTGTTGTGTTGGGTCAAGGCTTTGCGGTGCGAATTGGGTTGCGCTCAAGCTGTACCTGGTGCTGGGGACCCGGTGGGACAACTTTCCAATCACCGATAAAACCTGTGGTTGATCACATTTGATTCCATGGGTTGCGGGCCGGCTATTCGCAGGTTATGGATCGGGTTATCGACCCGTTGTCCACAGACAGGGTGGGGCACGTAGCTCATCCTCGCAGGGTCTGCTCGAGCACATGGAGGTGGCGGTTCATCTCCTGGTCGTGTTGACGCATCTCAGCAATGCGCTTGACCGCGTGCATGACCGTTGTGTGGTCCCGACCACCAAAGGCCTCGCCAATTTCTGGAAAGCTTTTCTGGGTGAGTTCCTTTGCGAAGTACATGGCAACCTGGCGTGCCCGGGCGATGTGAGCCGGGCGACGCTTGCTGTACATGTCGGCCACCTTGATCTTGAAGAAATCCGATACCGTCTTCTGGATCGATTCGATCGAAACCGGCGCCCGGTTGAGCGCGAGGATGTCCTTCAGCGCCTCGCGTGCCAGTTCAGCGCCGATTGGCTTGTTGCGAAAGCGCGCAAAGGCAATCACGCGAAGCAGAGCACCTTCGAGTTCACGGACGTTTGAGCGCAGGTGCCGGGCGATGAAGAAGGCGACTTCTTCGGGAAGCCGTTCACCCGAGAGCTCGGCCTTCTTCAGAAGAATGGCTACCCGCATTTCAAGTTCGGGCGGTTCGATTTCAACGATCAGCCCCGAACCGAAGCGGGAGACCAGACGCTCTTCAATGCCGGAGAGCTCTTTCGGATAGCTGTCACAGGTGAGGATGAGTTGCTTCCTCGCAGAGAGCAGTGCCTCGAAGGTATAGAAGAATTCTTCCTGTGTGCGGTCCTTGCCGCCCAGGAATTGAATGTCATCGACCAGCAGCAGATCCAGTGACTGGTACTTGGCCTTGAACTCCGCAAGCGATTTGCGCTGGATGCCGCGAACCATCTCGTCGAAATAATCCTGGGCATGGATGTAGCGAACCCGTACCCGGGGATCGCGCAATCGGAGCGCGTTGCCGGCGGCGTGCAGCAGGTGGGTTTTGCCCAGACCAACACCACCGTAAAGAAACAGCGGGTTGTACTGGGTGCCAGGGTGCTCGACGACCTGGAGTGTGGCAGACCAGGCCATCTGATTGGCTTTACCGTGAACGAAATTGTCAAAACTCAGGTCGGCGCGCAGCCGAGAGGCGCTCACTTCATTGACGGTTTCGGTGTCGGGGCGATGCGAGATTGGGTAGCCTGTGGTCGCTCGGCCCGCGGCCTCGGCTGATGCGGGAACGCCCGGGTCGTCGGCAGCCGGCGTGGCGCCCGAGGCAGAGATCAGCTCGAAGCACACGGTAACTGGGCAACCGTAAACTGACGCGGCAATGGCACCGATTCGGGACTCGAACTGACTACGGATCAGATTGAGCTTGAACTGACCCGGTGCGCCGAGCCGCAGGCGCTGCGAATCGGGTTCAAAGCCCAGAAAAACAAGGGGCTTGATCCAGGGTTTGAATTGCTGCGCGGGTAGCTCGGATTCAAGCCGTGCCACGCAGTCGAGCCAGCGATCCTGCATTGTGTGTGCCGGCTCCGGACCGGCGCCTATTCTGAATTGCCCAAATTGGCGAACCTTAAATTCTAACCCGACATGCCCGGGACGAACGATTGGGCGAATTGACAGGGAACCGGGTAATGCGTTGTAATGAAAGGCTTTTCCCTCGAAGTTTCTCTGGAAGTTTTTTATGACGCCCACCCGCGGTGGGCGCGCAAGGATAGATGATGAAGCGCACCTACCAGCCCTCAGTGACCCGCCGCAAGCGCACGCACGGATTTCTCGTGCGCATGAAAACTCGCGGTGGACGGGCGGTGATCCGGGCCCGGCGTTCCAAAGGCCGCAAGCGTCTCGGTGTCTAAACAACAAACCGTATGGGTGCCTGGTGGGGCGGAGCCAGGCCGGGTGGCGTCGGATGGGAAAGCGTCAGGCGCAACTGATGCGTCGCACGCGGCCGGGCGTCCGGTGCCCGCGCGCCGCGTCAACGCAAGCGTTCTCCTCAAGACGCGTCCGGTGGCTTCCACCGCATGCTTCGGATTGCACAGCCGCCCCACGGGCTTCCCAGATGGGCCCGTCCTCCTCATGTCGGTTCCGCGGCGCTTGCTGAAACGCGCGGTGGATCGCAATACCGTGAGGCGGCTTGCCCGCGAGTCGCTTCGGGCCACCAGCAAGCAGGCGTCAGGTTTCGCTCTGCTGCTTCGTCTCAAGCGAATGCCAACCGGGTTTGATGCGCTCTCTCAACGAGCGCGCAAGGCTACCTGGCGGGCTGAGCTTGCGCGTTTGTTCAGCCTGGGCGCAGGCCACGCGTGACGGTCGCTGCGCGTCACCCGGGCCGATCTTTGTTTGCGGGCCTCCTGAGCGGTCTGGTGCGGGTTTACCGGGCGGCCATCAGCCCACTCATCGGGCCGCGCTGCCGTTTCCTGCCCACGTGTTCTGACTACGCGCTTCAAGCGCTTTCGACCCATCGGCCCCTGCATGCGCTGACCCTGATCGCGCGGCGCTTGGCCCGATGCCACCCCTTTGGCGCGAGCGGGATTGACGAGGTGCCTCCGGTGCTTGGCTGCCGGTGTGCAACGCACGTCAGATCCGCTGCGCTGTTTCCAAAAGATTCCACCGATACCCGATCATGCCCACCCAGCGTCTGATTCTCTGGATCATCTTCTCCATGTCGCTCCTGTTCCTCTGGGACGCCTGGCAGCGTCATCAGGGTCAGCCCACCCTGTTCGGCCCGCAACCGCAGAAGGCCGAACCCGTGGCGGGTGCGACGGGTGGCGCAGCGTCGCCCGCGAACACCGCGGCGCCGGCGCGTTCATCAGCAACCGGAACCGATCCCAGCATTCCAACCGGACCGGCGCCGGCGCCGGCCGCGGCTGCGCAAATTCCGGGGGCGAGCGATGCGGCCTCGACGCGCACCGAGTCGATCCGGCTCAGTAACGACGTGCTTGCGCTTGATATCGACCCGATGGGTGGTCAGATCCGCCGCGGTGAGCTGCTGAGGCATCGCGATACCGTCACCCGTAACGGCAATGTGTTGCTGTTTGATTCGCGTCCGAACAGCACCTACCTTGCACAAAGCGGCCTCATTGGTGCACCTGATGGTCAGACCTTTCCGAACCATCGCAGCCCGATGCAGGTCTCCGAGGCGGGGTTGCCGCGCGAGTTGGGCGCAAGCGGCGAGGCGGCGGGTGTGAAGCTGGTCTCCGAGAGTGGTGGGGTCCGGTTTGAGCGCACCTTGCGGCTCGCCCGGGGATCGTACGTGCTCGAGGTGAGCGATCGCATCACCAACACAGGTGGACAAACGGTGTCGCCGGTCCTGTATCTGCAGCTCACCCGCGACTCCAATCCGCCACCCGGCGGATCGGACTTCTACAGCACCTATGTCGGGCCCGTGATCTACACCGACAAGGAAAAGTTTCAGAAGGTTGATTTCGCCGACATCGAAAAAGGCAAGGCAAAGCATCCGACCAGCGCGAGCGATGGTTGGCTTGGCATCATCCAGCACTACTTCGTGTCGGCCTGGATCCCGGCAGACAAACTGGCCCGCGAGTACTACACCCGCAAGGTCGATACCAAGCTTTACTCGGTGGGCGCCAAGATGGGCGTGGGCGAGATCGCGCCCGGCGCCTCCACGACCGTGTCATCCAGGTTGCTTGCCGGTCCTCAAGACCAGCGGATGCTGGAGGAGATTGCGCCTGGCCTGGAGTTGGCGGTTGACTACGGCTTCCTCACGGTCATCGCCAAGCCGATTTTCTGGCTCCTCGAGAAGCTCCACGGGCTGATTGGCAATTGGGGCTGGGCGATTGTGCTCCTCACCATTGTGATCAAGACCATCTTCTATCCGCTCCAGGCAGCGAGCTACCGTTCGATGGCCCGCATGAAGGCGGTCACGCCGCGGCTGATGGCCCTCCGCGAGCGCTATGGCGAAGATCGCGTGCGGCTGAACCAGGCGATGATGGAGCTCTACAAGACTGAAAAAATCAATCCGCTGGGTGGCTGTCTGCCAATCGTTGTGCAGATCCCGGTGTTCATTGCGCTCTATTGGGTGCTGCTGTCGTCGGTCGAAATGCGTGATGCGCCCTGGATTGGCTGGATCCAGGATCTGGCAGCGCCCGATACGCTGTTTGGCACCATCCCCGGTCTGGATATGCCCGTCGGCCTGCTGCCTATCCTGATGGCCGTCACGATGTTCATCCAGACCAAGCTCAATCCCACGCCGCCCGATCCGGTGCAGGCCAAGCTCATGATGTTCATGCCGCTGATCTTCTCGGTGATGTTCTTTTTCTTCCCCTCGGGACTGGTGCTGTACTGGCTGGTGAACAACATTTATTCGATCATCCAGCAGTGGCTGATTACGCGCAGCATCGAAGGCGCGAAGAAGGCCGGCTGAGGCGACCGGGTCGCGCGGCACGGGTGCGCAGATGACGGACGCGCGCCCGATTGCTGCCATCGCCACCGCGAGCGGGCGGGGCGCGATCGGCGTGGTGAGGGTCTCGGGTGCGGGCGTGGCCGCCCTCGCCCGCGCGCTCACCGGGCGTGAACTCGTGCCACGCATGGCGACCTATACGCCTTTTCAGGATCAGGCGGGTGAGCCGATCGACCACGGGCTGGTCATCTATTTTCCGGGGCCCCATTCCTACACCGGCGAAGATGTGCTCGAGCTGCAGGGCCATGGGGGGCCCGTGGTGATGCAGCTATTGCTTCGGCGGGTTCTCGAGGCGGGTGCAACGCTTGGGGTTCGGCTTGCCGAGCCGGGCGAATTCACCGCGCGCGCCTTCGACAACGACAAGCTCGATCTCGCGCAGGCCGAAGCCGTCGCCGACCTGATCGATGCGAGCACCGAACGGGCGGCGAGATCGGCTGCGCGCTCGCTGTCGGGCGAGTTCTCGCGGCGGATCGAATCACTGCTGGCAGCGCTCACCCAACTCAGAATGCTGGTCGAGGCCACGCTCGACTTTCCCGAGGAGGAGCTCGATTTTCTCGAGTCCGCCGATGCGGCGGGGCGTCTGGACCAGTGCCGTTCAACGCTTGCCGGGGTACTCGCGTCGGCGCGCCAGGGTGCGCTGCTGCGGGACGGTCTCACTGTGGTGCTCGTGGGCGAGCCCAATGTTGGAAAGAGTTCGCTTCTCAACGCGCTGGCCGGGGCAGAGCTTGCGATTGTCACGCCGATTGCGGGCACCACGCGAGACCGGATTGCGCAGGCGATTCAGATCGAGGGCGTGGCGGTCCGGGTGGTCGATACCGCGGGACTCCGCGAGACCGAGGATCCGGTGGAGCGGCTGGGAATCGAGCGAACCTGGGAAGCGGTTCGGGAGGCCGACTGCGTGCTCCAGCTGGTCGATGCCCGGGAGGCGCAGACCCCGGGCCCGGAACCTGGCCGCGGGGGCAGCGCCCCGTCCAGCGTTTCGCTCGCGCTCGCGGCGGAGCGCGAGGCGGGCCTGCCATGGCTCGTCGTCTGCAACAAGTGCGATCTGCTCACCGCGGGCATCCCCGACGACACCCCCGATACGCTCTGGCTGTCGGCCGCGACCGGTGAGGGCATTGATCGTTTGCGCGCGCGGCTGCTTGTCGTCGCCGGGGGGGAGCCAGGCGCTGAATCCACCTTCATCGCCCGTGAGCGGCACCTGCAGGCGTTGGGCCGTAGCGATTCGGCGCTGGCTGCCGCGAAAGCTTGCCTTGCGCAAGGCAACGCCGCGCTCGAGTTGCTGGCCGAAGAGTTGCGGCTCGCGCAGCAGGCGCTCGGAGAGATCACCGGCGAATTGACGGCCGACGCGCTGCTGGGCGAGATCTTCTCGCGCTTTTGTATCGGGAAATAGGGGGTTGGCGAAGCGCGGCGCCGCAACCCGGCGTAGCTTGGCAGACACTTCACCGTGCGCTGCGCGCACATCACGGGAGAGTTCAATGCGACCAGGGACTTGGAGTCTGGAACGACTGATTGCGGGATCGATTCTGGCGCTCGCCGCGGTGGTGACTGCACCTGCGAATGCCCAGAGCTATCCGTCACGCCCCTTGAAACTGATTGTGCCGCTCGGTGCGGGGGGCGCCTCGGACCTGAATGCGCGGGTGCTGGCCGAGAAGCTCGCGGAGCGCCTTGGACAGCCCGTGGTGGTGGAGAACCGACCCGGCGCCGAAGGCATCATCGGTGTGGATGCGGCCGCGAAATCGCCTCCCGACGGCTACACGCTGGTGCTGGGCTCGAGCACCACGCTGGCCGCCAATTACAGCCTGCGCGCGAAGCTGCCGTTTGATCCGGTGGCCGATTTTTCGCCGGTGTCCATGGCGTTCAAGAACGCCTTCAACATTCTGGTGATCCATCCCTCGGTTCCCGCCCAGACGCTCACCGAGTTCATTGCCCACGCGCGGGCGCGCCCCGGGCAACTGTTCTACGGCACGGCAACCAGCGGCTCCAAGATCTGCGCCGAGATGTTCAAGAGCCAGGCGGGCGTGAATCTGGCGATGGTCAATTACAAGAGCTCGCCCCAGGCGCTGGCCGATCTGATCGCCGGGCAGATCCAGTTCGTGTGCGAGCCGGTGGGAACGTCGCTTGCCCACATTCGGAGTGGGCGGCTGCGCTCGCTTGGCGTGACGAGCCCGGCGCGGCTTGCCGAGGCGCCCGAGCTCGCCACCGTCGCCGAGTCCGGGCTCGCAGGCTTTGAATACTCCGCGTGGGTGGCGGTATTTGCGCCGTCGGGCGTACCGCGCGAAATCATTGCCCGCCTTGATCGCGAGATTCAGGCGGTGCTTGCACAACCCGATACGGCCAGGCGAATACAAGCCAATGGCTTTGATCCAATGGTGGGCGGCCCTGAGGCGCTGGCTCTGCTGCTGCGCGCCGAGATGACGCGCGCGGTAAAGGTGGTGAAAGACGCAGGTATCCGGCCCGAATGAGCGCACCGGCTGCAGCGGGCGATCGGCCCCGCATTGTGCTGGTGAGCGCCGGCCAGGTGTCGATGCCCCCGGCCGATCGTGCATTCCGGGCGGGGTGGCCCGAGGTCGAACCCATTCATGTGCTGGATGAATCGCTTTCCACCGATGGCGCGCGCCTGGGGCCTGTCCATCCCGATATCGTGGCGCGGTTCGAGCACCTGGGCCGGTATGCGGCGCTTCTGCGCGCCGACGCACTGCTCTTTACCTGCTCGGCATTTGCGCGGGCGATCGGACGGGTCCGGCATGAACAGCGTTTTCCGGTGCTGACCCCCAACGAAGCGTTGTTTGACCGCCTGCTCGCAACCCGCGGGCGGACCGCAGTGCTGGTGACGTTTCCCGCCTCGCTCGAGGCCTTGCGCACTGAACTCGAGGCGCAGGCGCAGCAGGCGGCAGTCGTGCCGCAGGTCGACTTTGTCTGGGTGCCCGACGCCTTCGGTGCACCCGATCATGATCAGAAGGTGGTCGACCAGTGCATAGCGATCGCAGGCCGCTATCAGGCGCTTGCGCTCGGACAGTTTTCGATGGCGCGCGCGCTGGAGGCGGCGCGTGCTGCCTGCCCGATTCCGGTGTGGGATACGCCCGGCACCGCAGTGGAGAAATTGCGTGCCGGCTGGGAAGCCCGAAAGAGGGCGCGGTAAACCGAAGGCCCGGGGGCCGACGAGAACTATCATGGCGGGTTAAGCGATGGCGGGCAGGGCGCTTGCGTGGCCCGCGTCGCACGGTGTTGACCCGCAACCAGGACGCCTTGAATGCAATCGACCTTTGCCCGCCGCGGGATCGCGGTCGCCCCCCATAGCCTCGCCGCCCAGTCGGCGCTGGCGGTTCTGCGAGAAGGCGGCAACGCGCTCGAGGCGATGATTGCCGCTGCGGCCACCATCGCGGTGGTCTATCCGCACATGAATGCCATCGGAGGCGATGGCTTCTGGGTGATCAGTGGGCCGGGCGGCGTGCCGGGCGGCATCGATGCAAGCGGTGCGAGCGCCCGCGTGGCGACCCGCGACTGGTATGCCCGGCGGGGTATCGGGCCGCAGGGTTCGGCGGGTTCGGCCAAGGGCGCTGAGGGCGCGCGCAGCCCCACCATCCCGTTTCGTGGCGGCCTTGCTGCGCTCACGGTGGCCGGAACCGTGTCGGGTTGGGGTGCTGCCCAAAAACTCTCCCGACAGGCGCTGGGTGGCCGGTTGCCGCTTTCGCGGTTGCTGGAAGATGCGGTGTTTCT
>CAMBZS010000141.1 GCA_945872335.1 Bordetella parapertussis
CAGGTCATATCCCAGCGCCTTCACGATCGGAATCACGATGGGCAGCGTGAGCACCAGCATCGAAAAGCCCTCGAGAAACATGCCGAGCACCAGATAAAGCGCCATGATCAGGAGCAGCACCACAAACGGTGCAAGCGATGCGCCCGTGAGCAGGTCGGCAATTCGCCCGGGTAGTCCGCTTAGCGCAAGAAACGGCCCGAACACCAGCGCGCCCATCAGGATGAGGAACACCATGGCCGTGGTGCGAACCGTGTCGAGCAGAACCTGCTCGAGCACCGCGCGCTTGAGCTGACCGGTGGCCCAGGCCCAGGCGATGGCGAGGAACGCGCCCACCGCCGCAGCCTCCGCCGGGGTGAACACACCCGCATAGATGCCACCGATCGAAGCGAACACCAGCCCCAACATTGGCGCCGACTGTGCAAGCGCACGCCAGCGCTGCGGGAACGTTGAGCGCTCACCGGCCGGTCCGAGTTCAGGACGGAACGCGGTCCAGATCATGATCGTGATGACGAAGAGCAGCGTGAGCAGCAACCCCGGCAACACGCCTGCGAGCAGGAGTTTGCCGATCGACTGTTCGGTGAGAATGCCGTAGATCACGAAAGCAGTGCTGGGGGGAATGAGGATGCCCAGCGTTCCCCCCGCCGCCACCGTGCCGGCGGCGAGACCACCGTCGTAGCGGTAGCGCCGCATTTCCGGCAGACATACCCGCCCCATGGTCACGGCCGACGCCACACTCGACCCGGACACCGCAGCGAACCCGGCGCAGGACAGGATCGTGGCTGACGCCAGTCCGCCCCGCCAATGGCCCACCCACGCATACGCCGCCGCAAACAACGCCTGCCCCATGCCGCATGCCGAGGCAATGGACCCCATCAGCACAAAGAGCGGAATCACCGCCAGATCGTAGTAGGCGGCGTAGGAATAGGGATAGGTGCCAAGCGCCATCAGCGCCGCATCGATGCCGTTCAGCACGGCGAAACCGATGCTGCCCACCAGGAACATCGCGATGCCGATCGGCATGCGAAGCGCAAGGAGGGCAAGCATGGCAACCAGGCCGATGGCCCCGATCGCTTCCGAGCTCATGTGCGCTCTCCGGTGGACGAAATCTGTTGCCAGCCCGACCGCGCCTGACCCAGACAGACCAGAGCAAACATCAGGGCGCCAAACGCTGCGCCAATCTTGAATGGCCAGTGCGGCCAGCGCAGCATGTTTCCGACCTGACTCCAGCCGTAAACCGCCTCGGCTGCCACCCGCCAGGCGATGATCAGGAACAGAATGCCCCCGGCCAAAGACATGAGCGACGGCAACCAGCGCAGCGACGGCCGATCGAGCCATCGATCAAGGAGATCCACGGCGATATGTCCGCCGGTGGCGCCACACCAGGCAAGCGACAGAAACACGATCAGCGCCATTGCATATTCGGTGGCCTCGAGCGAGCCCCGGAATGGCATGTTGAAAAAATACCGGAGCACGACATCGACCGCGGTGAGGACCGTGAGTGCGAGCAGGATCAGGCCCGCCCCCAGCGCCATCAGGCGAAGCAGGCGCTCGAATGCGTTTTTCGGATTGTCGGAATCATCCATCGCCGAATCACCGAACCAGTCGCCCGATGGCTTCGTCAACGCTCATGACATCGCCAAAGAACAGAACAAAATTGTCAAGCGAGGTGACGTGCTCTTCCAGGGTGAACGCGGAATTGGCGTCTGACAGCATCACCACCCGATAGTCGAGCATCATGGCATCCCGCGCGGTGGACTCGCAGCACACATTGGTGGCGGTGCCAGCGACCAGGAGCGATTCGATGCCGCGCCGGCTGAGCTGCTCGTGCAGATCAGACGACCCGTTGATGAAGGCGCTGTACATGATCTTGCGCGCGAACAGATCCGAGGGTTGGGGATCCAGCGCGGGAAAAAGCTGGAACCCTTCAGCGTCTTCAGCCAGCTTGGCAAGCCTTGCCTGCACCCGGCCGGGCTCGAGCATGAATTGATGATGGCGGGCCCAACGCTCGCTGGCGCCGCGCGCCGTGGTCTGAACCCAGGCCACACATCCCCCCGCCTCGCGCAACGCCTGCGCCATGCGATTGATGGCCGGCACGGTGGACCGCGATGCAGCAACCTCGGCGGGAAAACCCGGCGCGCAGAAATAGTTCTGCATGTCGACCACGACCAACGCAGTGCGCTGCGCCGTGATCGACTGGTGAGCCGGAATTCGGCCCTGCCGGCGCAGCACGCGATCGCGCACTGCGTCGGACATGGCGTAGGTCTGCAAGGGCGTGGTGCTCAACGGACGACTGCCAGCTGTTGGCGCTTGCCACCCTGGTAGGTGAAGAGCGTGAGTGCGCCATTCCGGATGTCGCCCTTGTTGTCGAACGCAATGGTGCCAGTCACACCCTTGTAGTTCGACTTGCCGAGTTCGGGCAAATAAGCCGAGGGCCGCGCGGAGTTGGCGCGCACCATGGCATCGGCCATCACCATCACGGCATCGTACACATAAGGCGCATAGAGCTGCACGTCAGCGTTGAAGCGCTTCTTGAACCGCTCGCCGAAGGCCTCCATCGCTTTTTTCTGCTCGCCCTCGACGCCGCCCGCTTCGGCGCAGACCACCTGGTTGTTGGCCATGGCATCGCCCGCGAGCTTGGCGAGTTCGGCCGTGCAGATCCCGTCGCCGCCCATGAACTTCGCGTTGATACCGAGGGATTTCATCTGGCGCAACATCGGCCCCGCCACCGCGTCCATGCCACCAAAAAACACCACATCGGGGTTCTTGGCCTTGACCGAGGTGAGGATGGCCATGAAGTCGGTTGACTTGTCAGTGGTGAATTCACGCCCCACCACCTTCCCGCCGGCAGCCTTCACCGCCTTGTCGAATTCGTCTGCCACACCCATGCCGTAGGCGGTACGGTCATCGATCACCGCAATGGATTGGCCCTTGAGATTCGAGACCGCATAGCGGCCGAGCGTGCCACCGAGATGCACATCGTCGGCAACGACACGGAAGGTGGTGCTATAGCCCTGACGCGTATAGCGCGGGTTGGTGGCCGAGGGAGAGATTTGCGGAATGCCGGCATCGAAATAAATTTTGGAGGCCGGGATGGAGGTGCCGGAATTGAGATGCCCGATCACGCCGCTCACTTTGGCATCAACCAACTTCTGCGCAGCAGCGGTGCCCTGCTTGGGATCGGCGGCATCGTCTTCGGCCAGCAGTTCGAAACGCACCGCGCGGCCGTTGATCTTGAGCCCCTTGGCGTTCAGGTCTTCAATGGCCAGACGCGCGCCGTTTTCGTTGTCTTTACCCAGATGCGCAATGCCGCCGCTGGTGGGGCCGACGTGACCGATGCGGATGACGTCCTGGGCGGAGGCTGCGGTGGCGACCGATGCAAGCGCCACGAGCGCGGCGAGTCGCGAGAATTTCAGTTTCATGAAGGTCTCCGGTTGCGAAAGTTGAGGGGTGCCCTGATGGGCCTTCTAAATACCTTTGTGCGGGATTCGATCAGTGTGAATCGCGTCAACCACCCAGATAAGCCTGCCGAACCGCATCATCGGTGAGCATAGCGCGAGCAGGGCCCGTTGCGGCAATTTCTCCGGATTCCATCACATAGGCGCGGTCCGCGATCTGCAGCGCGCGCCCTGCATTTTGCTCCACCAGAAAAATGGTGATGCCCTGCTCATGCACCTGGCGGACCACCTCGAAAATACGGTCCACCATGAGCGGTGCGAGCCCCATCGACGGCTCATCGAGCAGCAGCAGCCGGGGCCTGGCCATGAGCGCACGCCCCATGGCAAGCATCTGCTGCTCGCCGCCAGACAACGTGCCGGCAAGCTGCGCCCGGCGTTCGGCCAGCCTTGGAAACAGACCAAAGACCCTGTCGAGGTCAGTGGCGATCTCATGACGGTCGCTCCGCAGGTAGGCGCCCATCTGGAGATTCTCGGTGATCGACATGCGGGCAAACACGCCCCGGCCCTCGGGCACCATGACCAGCCCCTCGCCGGCGAGATCCCAGGGGCCGCGACCCGACACCGGCCGACCCATGTATTGAATTTCCCCCGAGCGGAGCGGCAGGAGCGCTGTGATGGCCTTCATGATGGTGGTCTTGCCCGCACCATTGGAGCCAATCAGACAGACCAGTTCTCCTGCCTCCACCCGAAGATCGATGCCCTTGACCGCCACGATGCCGCCGTAGGCGACCACGGCTCCACGCACTTCAAGCACGGGCGTGGCCATGTCAGTGGGCTCCCGCCGTGCCCAGATAGGCTTCGATCACGCGCGGGTCGCGCTGCACCTCGGCCGGCGACCCCGCGGCAAGCTCGCGGCCATAATCGAGTACGGTCACGCGGTCACACAGGCCCATGACCAGCTTCACATCGTGCTCAATCAAGAGCAGCGTGCGCCCATCATTACGGATCTTTTCGATCAGCGCGCGCAGTTGCTGCTTTTCGGTGGCATTCATGCCGGCCGCGGGTTCGTCGAGCGCGAGCAACACCGGCTCGGTCGCGAGTGCCCGCGCGATTTCCAGCCTGCGCTGATCGCCGTACGAAAGCGTGCGGGCACGATACGCAGCCAGACGGGCGATGCCCACATAGTCCAGCAGCGCGTGCGCGCGCTCGGCGATCTCGCGCTCTTCACGGCGGCATGCCGGCAGCCTAAGCACCGCCCCCACCAAACCGGCGCGGGTCCGAAGGTGTCGCCCCACCATCACGTTTTCAAGCGCGGTCATGTCCCCAAACAGGCGGATGTTCTGAAAGGTGCGCGCGATGCCTGCTTTCGCCACCTCGTGAACGGCTCGCGGCTCGTAGGGCCGGCCCTGAAGCTCGAAGCGGCCCGCGTCGGGCACATAGAGCCCGGTGATGAGGTTGAAAAACGTGGTCTTGCCCGCGCCGTTGGGGCCGATCAGCCCGTAGATCTGGCCGTGCGCAACCGTCAACCCCACTGAATCGAGCGCCTGCAGTCCGCCGAAGCGCTTGCTCGCACCTTCCACTTTCAGAACGGGGACGTCAGCCACGGGCCACCTTGTTGCCGTGTTCCGGCGACGGCCACAGGCCTCGCGGCCGCAGCAGCATCACGATGATCATGGCGAGCGCGATCAGCATCTGCCGCAGGATGGCCGCATCAAGCCGGCCACCGGTGAGTTCCTGAAGCGGACCCGCGACATAGCGGAGCACCTCGGGAAGCGCGGCAAGCAGCACCGCGCCAAGCACCACACCCGGCAGATGCCCCAGCCCGCCCAGCACCACCATGGCGACAATCATGATCGACTCCATGAGGCTGAATGATTCGGGCGAGATGAAGCCCTGGAAGCCGGCAAACACCACACCCGACACCCCACCAAAGCTCGCGCCCGCAGCAAATGCGAGCAGCTTCATGTTGCGGGTGTTGATGCCCATTGCCCGGGCCGCGAGTTCATCTTCCCGGATTGCCATCCAGGCCCGTCCGATCCGAGAGTCGGCCAGCCGGTGCGACACGATGATGGCGAGCACCACCAACGCCAGCAGCAACCAGTAAATGAGCGTCACCGAGGCGATTTCGAAATCGCCGATTTCCAGACGCCGCGACAGCTTCCAGCCAAACATCTCGATCGCGTCGATCTGGCCGATGCCGCGCGGGCCGTTGGTGAGGTTGATCGGGTGATCGAGGTTATTGAGGAATACGCGAATGATTTCGCCAAAGCCCAGGGTGACGATGGCGAGGTAATCGCCCCGCAGTTTGAGCGTCGGAGCGCCCAGGAGAATTCCGAACAGCGCGGCCACGCCCGCTGCCAGCGGCAGCGCAACCCAGATCGTGATGTGAAGGCCGCCCGGAAACGCCGCGGCGAGCGCCGGAAAGGACTCGGTGAGATGGGGCGAGGCCAGCAGCGCGAACAGGTAGGCGCCCACTGCAAAAAACGCCACGTAGCCGAGATCGAGAAGGCCGGCATAGCCCACGATGATGTTGAGGCCGATTGCAAGCAGCACATAAAGGAGCGCCATGTCGGCGATCCGGACCCACGCATTGCCGAACTGCTGCAAGACAAGGGGCAGCAGCGCCGCCGCGGCCAGCGCCAGCGTCCAGACCAGCCAGCCCGGCAGACGGCGAGGCTCGTGGCCTGGCGGGTGATCGGTGGGCGTCGCGGCAGGTGTCATGCGCGGTCTGCCACCCGCTCGCCCAGCAGCCCCGAGGGCCTGAGGGTCAGCACCAGGATGAGCACGACAAAGGCAAAGATGTCGGCGTAGTGGCTGCCGAGAAGCCCTCCTGTGAGCGCCCCCAGGTAGCCTGCCCCGATCGATTCAATCAGGCCGAGCAGCACGCCGCCAACCACCGCGCCGGCAAGGTTGCCAATGCCGCCGAACACTGCAGCGGTGAACGCCTTGAGACCGGGCAGAAAGCCCATGCCGTGCTGAACCGTGCCGTAGTTGGACGCCCACATCACGCCCGCGATCGCAGCCAGTACCGCACCAATGATGAAGGTGGCCGAAATGACGGTGTCGGGCCGCACGCCCATCAGCGCGGCAACCGATGGATTTTCCGCGGTCGCCCGCATGGCACGCCCCAGCCGGGTGCCGTGCACCAGCCAGAGCAGCAGGGCGAGGCACACCGCAGTCACCACCAGGATCATCACCTGTGTCGGTGTGATCACTGCCCCGCCAATCTGGAATGGCGCGCTTGGCAGCAACGTGGGAAACGGCTTGTGGTTGGGCTTCCAGATCACCATTGCCAGTGTCTGGAGCAGGATGCTCATGCCGATGGCGGTAATGAGCGGGGCGAGGCGCGGGCTGGAACGCAGCGGTCGGTAGGCGATCCGTTCGATCGCGAAATTGAGCGCTGCAGCCACCACGCAGGCGATCAGCGTGGACAGCACCAGGATCACCCACCCCGGCGCACCGGGCATCGCCTCGCGCATCATCGAAATGACGCTCCACGCGGTGAGCGCGCCCACCATCAGCACTTCGCCATGCGCAAAATTGATGAGGCTGATGATGCCGTAGACCATCGTGTAGCCAAGCGCCACCAGGGCATACATGCTGCCGAGCACGAGGCCGTTAATGATCTGCTGCAGGAAGACGTCCATGAGGCGGTGAAGCGCAAGGAGCGATCGACTACTCCGCCTTCGCGCCCGAGGCCTTCACCGCCTGAGCCCATTTTGCGGTTTCCGCGCGAACGAAGGACGCAAGCTGATCGAGATCCATGATGAGCGGCTCGGATCCCAGCGTCTGAAAATTCTGGCGTACCTCATCGATCGCCAGGATCTTGTTGACGTCGGCATTGATCTTTCTGAGGATGTCGCGCGGCGTGCGCGCAGGCGCCGCCATGGCCACCCAGGGCACGCCCGAGAATCCGGGGTAGCCGCTTTCGGCAATGGTGGGCATGTCGGGCAACGCCGACGACCGCTGCGCGCTCGATACGGCAATCGGCCGGAGCTTGCCGCCGCGGATGAGCGGCAGCGTGGCCGTGAGGGTTTCGAACATGACATCGACCTGACCGCCCGCGAGATCGGCCAGACCGGCCGGGCCGCCTTTGTACGGGATATGCATGATGTCAACGCCAGCGGTGGCCTTGAACATCTCGGTGACCAGATGATTGGTGACGCCCACGCCCCCCGAGGCATAGTTGAGCTTTCCGGGCCGCGATTTTGCGAGTTCAACCAGCCCGCGGATATCGCGAATTGGCGAGGCTGGGTTCACCACCACTGCATAAGGCACCACCGCAATGCCCGCGACCACCACGAAATCGCGCGCCACGTCGTAGGGCAGCTTCGCGTAAAGGCTGGGATTGACGGCAAGCGGACCGCTCGATGAGCCGAGCAGCGTATAGCCATCGGGCTCCACCTTGGTGGCCATTTCGGTGGCGATGATGCCCGCCGCACCGGGACGGTTTTCGATGAAGAACTGCTGGCCGTAAAGCGTGGACAGCCGGCTTGCCACGGCCCGCGTGAGCACATCGGTTGCCTGGCCGGTGGGAAATCCGATCAGGACCCGCACCGGACGGTTGGGATAGTCGGGCGAAGCGAACACCTTCGAAGACAGCGTGCCGGTGGAGGCGGCGATCGAGGCAAGCAGTGCTGAACGGCGATTGATCATCGGAGAAATTCCTTGAAGGTCTTGGAGGGCGCCTGCGGTCAGTCGCCCGCCCGGATGTTGAACTCGCGGATCACCTTGGCCCAACGTGTGATCTGCGAATCGAGAAACGTACCCAGTTCCATTGGTTGCGAGAGTCGCAGGTTCATGCCCAGGCCCGTCAGACGCGTGCGCACGGTGGGTTCCGAGAGCGCGGCTGAAAGCTCGCGGTTGATCCGGCTGATGATGTCGGCAGGCGTTCCGGCAGGCGCGAACACGCCCCACCAGGCGAGCGCTTCGAAATCCTTCACACCCTGCTCGGCGAGCGTGGGCACGTCGGGCAGCGCGGGGTCGCGCTGGGCTGAGGTTACCGCAAGCGGTACCAGCGCCCCACTGCGGATGTGCGGCGACAGAAGCGCCGTGGTGGCCATGGCAACCGGCACGTGGCCGGCCAGCGCATCGGCCGCCAGCGGTCCGCCCCCCTTGTAGGGCACGTGCGTCATGGAAAATCCAACCTGCGCGGCGAGACTGGTCATGGCCAGTTGGGCCAGGCTACCGCTGCCGATGGTGCCGTAAGGCACGCCCGCCGACGTGGTCCGCGCGCTCTTGGTCAGGTCGCCAAAATTCTTCTGCGGCTGCGACTTGTGGACCGTGATCACCATGGCGCCGGTGGCGATCAGCATGACGGGCGCCAACTCGGTGCGCGTATCGAACCCCATGTTGGGAATGAGGCTGGGATTGGTACCATGGGTGTCGAACACCACCACGAAGGTGTTGCCGTCGGGCGGGGCCTTGGCCACCAACCCGGTGCCGATCGAGCCATTGCCGCCCGAGCGGTTCTCGACCACCACCGGCACACCCAGCGATTGTGAGAGCGCAGGCTGCACCAGACGTGCGATCTGGTCAGTGGTGCCACCCGGCGGAAATGGGGATACCAGCCGGATCGGGCGATTGGGCCAGGCCTGCGCGCCCGCAGCCTGCGCCCACGACATCACGGGCGCACTCAGTGCTCCAAGCACCACGCAGGCCGCCGCCAGCGCTTTCGCGACATGAACCATGAACGTCTCCTGTAGCTGGGGTTCTGCCGACCCCGATCATTTCCCTCGATCATGCCGGCTGCGGGCCAGGCGCGCAATGCCACCCATGCCGCCTGGCGGGAAACGATGCGCGGGCCCGCCCGCGTCTTGACGCCCGCTCAGCGCAGGTGCTGGAGCAACTGCGCGGCCACCGACACCGCAATCGCCGAGGGCAGCTTGCTGCGGATACCGCCCAGGCCAATGGGCGACACCAGCGTGGCAATGCGCGCATCGTCCACACCATCGCGACCGAGCCTCAGCCGGAAACAGGTGGCCTTGGTCTCCGAGCCGATCAGCCCGACCCAGGCCAGATCGGGCCGCGCGAGCGCTTGCCGGCAGACGGCATAGTCGACCTCATGGCTGTGGGTCATCACCAGAACTGCCGCACCCGCCGGCGCCTGGGCCACGGCCTGCTCCGGCGCATCCGTCCTAAGCAGACGAACCCGCCCCGGGGGGAGCGCCGCAAGCGCCGATTCACGACTGTCGACGACGGTGAGCGAACACGGCAGGGTCTCGAGAATGCGAGCAAGCGCCCGCCCCACATGGCCCGCCCCAAACAGCCAGACCGGCATCCTGGGCGGCACGATCGGCTCAACCAGGGTCTGCGGATCAGCGCTCACGGGCGGCGCGTCCAGCCACTGCCGCGTGGGCCGCTCCTGTAAAGGGTCATGACCGCGCCCCGCGCCGACCGCTCCCGCCGCGCGGGTGAGGAGCCACCCGTGCTCGCCGCGATCGATGCGGGCTGCGAGTTCATCGAAAACCGCGAGATCGTGAGCATCCAGGCGCTCGAACCAAAGCGTGACCGATCCCCCGCAGCATTGGCCGAGTTCCGGCCCCAGCGGCCAGCGCTCGACTTGAACGCGGGGCTGCGGTGCCGCCAGCATCTGCCGGGCCATTTTCTCGGCTCGCCATTCGAGTTCTCCGCCGCCGATGGTGCCCAAGAGCGTGCCGGCGTCGACCAGCATGACTGCCCCGGCCTCGCGCGGCGTGGACCCCCTCGCCTGCGCAACCGCCACCCGCACAACCGCAGGCTGCGCGCGCAAACGGCTGCGCAGCGCCTCGATCCAGTCGTTCACTTCGAAACGGCGTCCATGGCGCGCAGCAGCGCTTCGGGCGTAGCGGGCGCATCGAGCACCGGGCA
>CAMBZS010000142.1 GCA_945872335.1 Bordetella parapertussis
CCGCACCCCGCACCCCGCACCCCGCACCCCGCACCCCGCACCCCGCACCCCGCACCCCGCACCCCGCACCCCGCACCCCGCACCCCGCACCCCGCGCCCGCAGCATCGCCTAGCCATCCGGATATCCGCTTGCTCGCCGTCCGCTCCAATTTCCGCTAGGATTCGCGCCTTTCGGTCAACGCTCAGGCGCCCACGCCATGCAGTTCCCCGACTCCTTTGATGTGATTGTTGTCGGCGGCGGTCACGCCGGCACCGAGGCTGCGCTTGCGTCGGCCCGAATTGGCGCGCGCACGCTCTTGCTGACCCACAGCATCGAAACGCTAGGCCAGATGTCATGCAACCCGTCGATCGGCGGCATCGGCAAGGGGCATCTGGTGAAGGAGATCGACGCCCTGGGCGGTGCCATGGCCGCGGCAACCGACGAGGCGGGCATCCAGTTCCGGATCCTGAACTCCAGCAAAGGTCCCGCGGTCCGGGCCACCCGCGCCCAGGCTGATCGTGTGCTCTACCGGCGCGCGATCCGATTGCGAATCGAAAACCAGCCCAATCTCTGGCTATTCCAGTCTGCCGTTGACGATCTCATTGTCGAGGGGGATCGGGTCGCAGGCGCCATCACGCAGCTTGGGGTCCGCTTCAAGGCGCGTGCGGTTGTCCTCACCACCGGCACGTTTCTGAACGGACTGATCCACGTGGGGCTGGCCCGCCATTCAGCCGGCCGGGCCGGTGATCCGCCCGCCATCACGCTGGGCGAACGCCTGAAGGAACTGAAGCTGCCGCAGGGCCGGTTGAAGACCGGCACACCGCCTCGAATTGACGGCCGCAGCATCGATTTCTCAAAATGCGAGGAACAACCCGGAGACCTTGATCCCGTGCCCGTGTTTTCCTTCCTGGGGAGCGCCGCGCAACATCCGAGGCAGCTTCCCTGCTGGATCACCCACACCAATCGACGCACGCACGACATCATCCGTGGCGGCCTGGACCGTAGCCCGCTCTACACCGGCCTGATCGAAGGGGTGGGCCCGCGTTACTGCCCCTCCATCGAAGACAAGGTCCATCGTTTTGCCCTGAAGGACTCACACCAGATTTTCCTTGAGCCCGAAGGCCTGGACACCCACGAGTACTACCCCAACGGGATCTCCACCAGCCTGCCCTTTGACGTGCAGCTCGACCTCGTGCATTCCATTCCCGGCCTTGAAAACGCGCATCTGCTGCGGCCGGGATACGCCATCGAGTACGACTACTTCGACCCGCGCGGACTCTATCGTTCGCTGGAGTCACGCGCGATCGGATCGCTTTATTTCGCGGGGCAGATCAACGGAACGACCGGCTATGAGGAAGCGGCCGCCCAGGGCCTGCTCGCTGGCATCAATGCCGCCCGCCGGGTGCTCGACCAGGAGCCATGGGTGCCGCGCCGCGATCAGGCCTATCTGGGTGTGCTGGTCGATGACCTGGCGTCGCAGGGCGTAAGCGAACCTTATCGAATGTTCACCAGCCGCGCCGAATACCGCTTGAGCTTGCGCGAAGACAACGCAGATCTGCGTCTGACCGAGCTGGGCCGCGAGCTTGGTTGTGTCGACAACCATCGCTGGGACGCATTCCGTCGCAAGCGCGATGCGGTGGCTTCCGAGTTGCAACGGCTTCACGACACCTGGGTCAATCCGCGCATGCTGTCGCCCGAGCGGTCCACCGAGCTGTTCGGTCAGGCGATCGAGCGTGAGTATTGCCTCGCCGATCTCCTGCGCCGCCCGGAGGTCTCCTACCCGGCGATCGCATCGGTCGCCGACGGTGGACTCACCGATCCCGTGGTCATCGAGCAGGTCGAGACCCAGCTTAAATACGCGGGCTATATCACCCGGCAGCAGGTGGAAATCGAGCGCCAGTCGCGCAACGAAGCGCTGCCGCTACCGGCCGATCTCGACTACGCGAGCGTTCGCGGCCTGTCGATCGAGGTTCAGCAAAAGCTCAACCGCGCGCGCCCGGAAACGCTCGGCCAGGCTGGCCGCATTTCGGGCGTGACACCGGCGGCGTTGTCGCTGCTGCTGGTCCATCTGAAAAAACGGCGTGCAGCGACGAGTGATGAACAGGCCGCCTGAGCGTGACGCGGTGCGGCGACCCGCCAGTGCGGCGCGACACGCTCCCCGCCCCGCGAACCGCGCGCCTGCACGCACCGAACTCGCCGAGCGCCTGACGGAAGGCTGCGAAGAACTCAAGCTGAACCTGGGTTTCAACGAGCGTGAGCGCTTGCTCTCATATCTCGATCTGCTGCAACGCTGGAACCGCGTCTATAACCTCACGGCCATTCGCGACCCGGCAAACATGCTCGTCCAGCATCTGCTCGACAGCCTGGCGGTGTTGCGTCCGCTCGACGAGGCGGCGCGGCGCGACGTCGCCAGCCGGGCGGGATCCGGTCCGTGTCTGCTTGATGTGGGAAGCGGGGCGGGTTTGCCCGGGTTAGCGCTCGCGCTTGCCTGGCCTGCGCTTGAAGCCGATCTGGTCGAACCGGTGGGCAAGAAGGCAGCGTTTTTGCGCCAGAGCGTGGCCGAACTGGGCCTCGCCCAACGTGTCCGGGTGCACGAGGGCCGAATCCAGGAAGCCAGGCTTCCCCGGGCGCCCGATCTGGCCATCTGCCGGGCGTTTGCGAGCCTCAACGAGTTTGCCACCCTGATCGAGCCGCTTCTCACGCCTGAGACGGTGGTGTTCGCGATGAAGGGGCAGCGCCAGGAAATCGAGGCTGAGGCTACTGCGCTTGCCCCGGGCTGGCGGTTGGTCGATATCGCGGCGCTGGTCGTACCCGGTCTGGGCGCTGCCCGCCATCTGGTTGAGCTTGCGCAGCCCACGAGGATGGGCAGATGAGTCGTCCAAGTGTTGGCGCTTGTGCCTCCCGCGCGGCGCGCGGCCTTTCCGAATCGTATCTGGAGTAACCATGGCGCAAGTCCTCGCAATTGCCAACCAGAAAGGTGGCGTTGGCAAGACCACCACGTCGGTCAATGTGGCCTGCGCGCTCGCTCGGTTGAACCAGCGCGTCCTTCTGGTCGATCTCGACCCGCAAGGCAATGCCACCATGGGAAGCGGTGTAGACAAACGCACGCTTGCCGCCAGTGTCTATCAGGTGCTGATTGGTGAGGTGCGGGCGCGCGAGGCGATCGTCGCCCAGACCGCAGCCGGTTATGCGCTGCTACCGGCCAACCGGGAACTGGCGGGCGCCGAGCTCGACCTGGTCGAGCTCGAGGCCCGGGAGACCCGGCTGCGCGACGCGCTCGCCGAGGTCGACACCGACTTCGACCTGGTGATCATCGATTGCCCGCCGTCGTTGTCGCTCCTCACACTCAACGGATTCTGTGCGGCAAGCGGGGTGATCATTCCGATGCAATGCGAGTACTACGCACTGGAAGGCCTGTCGGATCTGGTGAACACAGTGCGCAAGGTCCACGCCAATTTCAACCGCCAGCTGGGCGTTCTGGGGCTGCTGCGCGTCATGTTCGACCCGCGTATCGCGTTGTCGCAGCAGGTATCGCGGCAGCTCGAGGCACACTTCGGCGACAAGGTCTTCGCAACCCTGGTGCCGCGCAACGTGCGGCTTGCCGAGGCGCCTAGCCATGGGCTGCCAGGCGTCCTCTACGACCCCCAATCAAAGGGGGCGCAGGCCTATCTCGAGTTCGCGCGCGAACTGCTCGCGAGGCTCGCGAGCCAGTCCTCTGCCAAACCCCGTGTGCCAGCCGCCTCCTCGACGGCCGCCGCCCCCGACACCCCGGAGCACTGACCATGAGCAAACCGAAGAGCAAGGGCCTGGGCCGCGGGCTGGATGCGCTCCTCGGCGCCGACGCGCCACCCCTGCCGGCCGCAGACCCGACGGCCCCCACCGCTCTGCCCCTGGGGCAGTTGCAACCCGGGCGTTACCAGCCGCGAACGCGGATGGATGAAACCGCGCTCCAGGAACTTGCCGAGTCGATCCGGCAGCACGGGCTGATGCAGCCCATCGTGGTCCGGCCGATTGCCGCCAGCCGCTGGGAGATCATCGCAGGTGAGCGACGCTTCCGCGCCGCGAGGCTGGCTGGCCTTGCCGAGGTTCCGGTGGTTGTCCGGGAGGTTGCTGACGAGCAGGCGCTTGCGCTTGCGCTCATCGAAAACATTCAGCGCGAAGACCTCAATCCGCTCGAAGAAGCGCAGGCCATTCGCCGGCTGATTGCAGAGTTTGGCTACACCCATGAGCAGGCGGCCGAGGCTATCGGCCGCTCGCGCAGCGCCACCTCCAACCTGCTGCGGCTGCTTGCGCTTGCAGAGCCCGTCCAGACCATGCTGCTCGCGGGCGACATCGAGATGGGCCATGCCCGCGCGCTGCTTGCGCTGCCCGCGGCACGCCAGACCATGGCGGCAAGCGAAATCCACGCGCGTCGACTGTCTGTCCGCGAAGCCGAGCGGCTGGCCGCCCGCCATGTAGCCGAGCTCGCCGCGACCGCCCCGGGTGCACCCGCGAGGCGCGCGCGCGGCGGCACCGACCGTGACCTGGAACGGCTCCAGGAGCGGCTTGCCGACCTCCTTGGCACGCGGGTTGAATTGCGACAACGCGCACGCGGCGCAGGCGTTCTGTCGTTGCATTTCGCCGACGCGGAGCACTTTGAGGCGCTCCTTGGGCGGCTTGAGCTGGCCTCGGCGCTGGAAGGCTGAGCTCACCGGCGGCTGACCCGTACGGTCGGCGCGGATCGGGCGCTAGGCGGATCGGGCGCTAGGCGGATCGGGCGCTAGGCGGACCTCGTGCGAGCTAGACCTGCCGCGAGCTACGCCTGCCGCAAGCCGCACCGGTCGCGCCCCGCCGCTGCTTCGGTCAGATTCCTCGCGGCTGGGTAATGAAGTCCGCGCGGTCGATTGAGCGCAGCGGCTGCTCGCGGATGTCACCTGACTTCAGGAACCGCAATGTCACCTCGGTGCCCGCTGGGCCGCGGGCGAAGAGCTTGCGGTAGAACTCGGCCTGATGGGCAACGCGCTCACCGGCGACCGCCAGCAGAATGTCACCGGTTGCGATGCCCGCCCGGTCGGCTGGCCCATCCTGCTGCACCCGCGTCACCATGAGGTGTCCCCGCACCATCTCCGTATTCATGCCAAACCAGGGCTGTGCGCCGCCACTGCGCCGCCCGCGCGCACGCAGGTCATCCAGAATGGGCTTGAGCAGATTGGTGGGCACGTAAAGGTTGCCCGGCACGCCCGCCCGATCGCTGGCCGCGTCGTTGACCACGAGCGAGCCGATTCCGATCAGCTTGCCGTCTTCGGTGAAGAGCGCAGCGCCACTCCAGTTGTTGACCGGCGGGAAGGTGAAGATCGGGCTATCAAGCAGATACTCCCAGCCCGCTGCAAAGGTCTTGCGTGACAGCACCATCAGCTCGGTAAGCTCGCTCTCGCCCTGGCCCAGCGTCAACACCCGCGAGCGCTCCTTGGCGAGGTCGGAGTCGCCAAGCTCCATCGGTGCGGCGTCTAAGGGGATGGCGGTCCGAACCAGCCCGAAACCGGTCTGGTGATCGTAGCCTCCGAGGCTCGCGGGAATTCGCCGCCCGGATTGCGTCACGACGTCAACAGCCTCGCTCTCGAGCACCAGATACCCGATCGTGATGACGGTGCGCGAATCAAGCACCACCCCGGTGCCCGAGCGCGCGCGGCCGAGGGTGGCCGAGCTCGGTGCATCGCGCGGTGCCTGCGCTTCGATCCGGACCACCGCCGACATCATCTTGGCATCTGCCGGCCCGGCCGAGCGTGGCGCGGGCGGCTGAACCGCGCGCGCCTGGACGGGCATTCCCACAACCGGGGCAAGGGCGTGGGGCTCAGCCGCCGCCCCACCGGCAAGCGCCACGTTCAGCAGAAGCGCAAGCGCCCAGCCACGCAAAGCCGCAAGGCGGAACGACACCGTGCGCAGGCCGGCGCTGCGAGGGATTGACGAGGCAGTCATGGAGAGGGCCTTGAGAAGTTTTTTGGAGTGCCATGATTGTCCGCCGGACGCCCAAACCGCGCAGCAAAATCCACGCTCCCTGGATGTTGCGTCGCAGCAGATTTGACCGGAATCATTCAACCCAATAAAATCCACAGGCTTTGTCCGTAGCGGATGGATTGAGAGCCCTCGAAGAGGCAAGAAGTTCGCTGCGAGTTGGAGGGTTTGCGAAATCGGTCAGGCGTCATTCGGCCGTCGTCGCAAACCTGCTTACCGGAGATACAGGCCAAACAGGTCCGATGATGAGCGTCATGTTCGCCGCCGTCGGTTTGCAGGCCGCAGTAGTGCTCGGTCTATCGATCGCTGCGCTCGGGGTATCCGGCGGAATGGCGTCCTGGCACCTTGTGCTGGGGGGACTGACCGCCATCGTGCCCAACGGGTTGTTTGCGCTCAGACTGGCGCTGCATCGGGGTCGTCGCCCTGAGTCGTATCCGACGGTGTTCTTCCTAGGGGAGTTCGCCAAGATCGGATTGACTGTCGGGTTGTTGGCCTTGCTGATCCGGTACGAACCCGACTTGCAGTGGTTGCCCATGCTCATTGGTCTGATTGCTGCGCTCAAGGCACCGCTCCTGATGATGGCCTGGAAGCGCGCTTGAAGCGCAACCCAGCAGCAGGATTCGGGCGGAACAGGATGTCAGGGCGGGCCGCCAGACGGGCGGGTCATACAGCGGTTAGTACGGCGGGCAAAACGGCGGAACAAAACGGGCAGACATGACATGGCAGGCGCGAGCGCTCCCACCCCTTCCGAGTACATCGTCCACCATCTGGCACACCTGAACACGTCGGGTGCAGCGCAGAAGGACATCATCGATTTTTCCATCATCAACATCGACACGGTTTTTTACTCGGTGCTGATGGCGGTGGTCACGGGCTGGATCATGTATCGGGCGGCGCAGCGCATCACCACCGGCGTTCCCGGCCGGTTCGTGGGGGCGATCGAGTCGCTGGTTGAGTTCGTGCACGAGCAGGCGCGCTCCATCGTGAAGGGCGACATCAGCAACATCGCCCCGCTTGCCCTCACCTCGTTCGTCTGGATTGTCATGATGAACACGCTCGACCTGCTGCCGGTCGACCTGCTGCCGCGTATCGGTGAAATGTTCGGCCTGCATTACATGCGGGTGGTGCCCACCGCCGACCTGAACGGCACGCTGTCGCTCGCCATTGTGGTGCTCGCGCTCTCCATCTATTACGGCATCAAGGTGAAGGGCTTTGGTCATTTCCTGCACGAGCTGGTGGCGGCGCCCTTTGGCACCTCGCGCAACCCGATCTTTGCGATCATCCTCGGCGCAGCCAACCTCGCCATGCAGATCATCGAGTATGTGGCCAAGACAGTCTCGCTCGGCATGCGACTGTTCGGCAACATGTTTGCGGGCGAGCTGGTCTTCATGCTGATCGCGCTGCTGGGTGCTACGGCCACCTGGTGGGGCGCGGGTCTCGGGTTTATCACCGGACTCGGCTGGGCCATCTTCCACATTCTGATCATCACGCTTCAGGGGTTCATTTTCATGATGCTCACGCTGGTCTACATCGGCCAGGCGCACGAGGCACACTGAACGCCCCACGTTTCAACCCTTCAACGAACCTTTTCAACCCCCACCGGTCTATTCACTAGGAGTCATCATGACCAACGTTGCTCTCGTTGCGATCGCCTGCGGACTGATCATCGGCCTGGGTGCCTTGGGCGCCTGTATCGGTATCGGCATGATGGGCGGCAAGTACATCGAAGGCGCAGCCCGCCAGCCCGAGCTGATGGACAAGCTGCAGACCAAGATGTTCCTGCTTGCTGGTCTGATCGATGCCGCGTTCCTGATCGGCGTCGGTATTGCGATGATGTTCGCCTTTGCCAACCCGTTCAAGTGATTCGCCCCGGCATCCCGAACACGATCAACCTCTTAGCTGAAGGGAGCCCGTCGTGAACATCAACGCGACGCTCATTGTTCAGATCGTGGTCTTTCTGGGCCTGTGGTGGTTCACCGCGCGCTATGTTTGGCCGCCGATCACCAAGGCGCTCGACGAGCGCAGCCAGAAGATCGCCGACGGACTGGCCGCGGCCGACAAGGCGCGAACCGAACTGGCTGCCGCTGAACGGCGGGTCGAGCAGGAACTGCAGCAGGCCCGTTCGGGTGCGGCTGAGGTTCGTGCCGGCGCCGAGAAGCAGGCAGCTGCGCTGATCGAAAAGGCGCGCGAGGAAGCCTCGGCCATCGTTTCCGCTGCTCGCAAGGCGGCTGAAGACGAGGCTGTGCTTGCCGCGCAGAAGGCTCGCGATCAGCTTCGCGATCAGGTCGCCCAACTCGCGGTTGCCGGTGCCGAGCGCATCCTGCGGCGCGAAATCGACGCGGCCCGTCACGCTGAACTGCTCGCCAACCTGAAGAACGAGCTGCGCTAGGCGCGGCAAAGGGAAGCGCGTCCATGGCGGAAATGATCACCATCGCCCGGCCGTATGCCGAGGCTGCTTTCAAGTTTGCGCGCGACGCGCAGGCACTGCCTGCGTGGTCCGAGGCGCTCGGTCGGCTGGCTGAAGTGGCCACCACCGAGGCGGCGCATGACCTGATCGGCCACCCCGGCATATCGGCAGCCAAAGTCGCAGCCATCGTCTCCGAGACGGCCGGCGGGCTTGACGCTGCCCAGACCAACTTCGTGCGGCTTCTCGCCGACAACGAGCGGTTGGCTGCGATCGTCGAGATCGCCAGTCTCTTCGAGGGACTGCGCAACGAGCACGAGGGCGTGCTCGAGGCTGCGATTTCGTCGGCGTTTCCCATCGACGCTGCCCAGGTTGACTCCATCGTGGCCACGCTCGCACAGCGCTACGGTCGCCGCATCAAGGCGAGCGTGAGTGTTGATCCGGAACTGATCGGCGGGGTGTCGGTCCGGATCGGCGACGAGGTCATCGACGCATCGGTGCGCGGCAAACTCGCCCAGATGGCGAGTGCGCTCACAGCTTGAAGAATTAGGGGAAGTCCATGCAACTGAATCCGGCTGAGATCAGCGAACTGCTCAAGAGCAAGATCCAGAACCTGAATGTCGCGGCTGACACGCGCAATCAGGGGACGGTCGTGTCGGTTACCGACGGCATCTGCCGCGTCCACGGTCTGTCCGACGTGATGCAGGGCGAGATGATCGAGTTCCCGGGCAACACCTTCGGCCTCGCGCTGAACCTCGAGCGTGACTCGGTGGGCGCGGTGGTGCTGGGTAACTACGAACACATCTCCGAGGGCGACACGGTCAAGGCCACCGGCCGCATTCTCGAGGTGCCGGTCGGCCCCGAGCTGATCGGGCGGGTGGTGAATTCGCTTGGCCAGCCCATCGACGGCAAGGGCCCGGTCAACGCCAAGATGACCGACGTCATCGAAAAAGTGGCGCCCGGCGTGATCGCCCGACGCTCGGTATCGCAGCCTGTGCAAACCGGTCTGAAGGCGATCGATGCCATGGTGCCGGTCGGTCGTGGTCAGCGCGAGCTCATCATTGGTGACCGCCAGACCGGCAAGACCGCGGTGGCGGTTGACACCATCATCAACCAGAAGGGCAAAGACCTGATTTGCGTCTACGTCGCGATCGGTCAAAAGGCCTCCACCATCGCCAACGTGGTTCGCAAGCTCGAGGAAACCGGCGCGATGGAGTACACCATCGTGGTGGCGGCGACCGCCTCCGAGTCGGCTGCGATGCAGTTCATCGCGCCCTACTCGGGTTGCACGATGGGCGAATATTTCCGCGACCGCGGTCAGGACGCGCTCATCATTTACGACGACCTCACCAAGCAGGCCTGGGCCTATCGCCAGGTGTCGCTGCTGCTGCGCCGCCCGCCGGGCCGCGAAGCCTATCCTGGCGACGTCTTCTACCTGCACTCGCGTCTGCTTGAGCGTGCGGCCCGCGTGAACGAGGAATACGTCGAGAAGTTCACCAACGGTGCGGTGAAGGGCAAGACCGGTTCGCTGACCGCGCTTCCCATCATCGAAACCCAGGCGGGTGACGTGTCGGCATTCGTGCCCACCAACGTTATTTCCATCACCGACGGTCAGATCTTCCTCGAGACCGATCTGTTCAACGCAGGCATCCGGCCCGCCATCAACGCCGGTATCTCGGTGTCGCGGGTGGGTGGTGCGGCGCAAACCGACATCATCAAGAAGCTGGGCGGCGGCGTGCGTCTTGCGCTCGCGCAGTATCGCGAGCTGGCGGCGTTTGCCCAGTTCGCCTCCGA
>CAMBZS010000143.1 GCA_945872335.1 Bordetella parapertussis
GTGATGGCTCAGAGGGGCAGGCGCCGGAGGCAGCGGTGCCCGCTGCACCGCTGGCGATTGATGAAGAGCAGCTGCGGCTGCGCGAGGAAGAAGATCGCCGCCAGCAGCAGTTGCTCGAGCGCCAGGCGGCCGAGCTTCTCGAAAAGCAGCAGCGACTGGAGGAAGAGCGTCTGAAGGCCGAGGCCGCTGCAGCAGAGGCTGCGCAGCGCGAGGCCGAGGCGCTCGCGCAACAACAGCGGCTCGCGGCTGAGAACGAAGCGCGGCGACGCGAGCAGCAATCGGCCACCGAGACGGCGGCACCGAGTGCGAGCAATGAGGAGGTCAAGGCTCGCGAGGCCGAGGAGGCCGCACGCCGCAACGCCGAGGCCCAGGCTGCCGCGCAGGCGCACGCGGCTGCTGATGCGCGCAAGCGTGCCGACGAGGAAGCCCGTGTCAGGTCCGAAGCGCGTGCCCGTGCCGAGGCTGAAGTCGCCGAGATCAACCGCCTGATGAGTAGCGCGAGAAGACCCGCGCCCAAGCCCGTCGAGGCACCGCCGCCCGCGCCACCGCCGGCTGCACAGCCCGCTCAACAAGCGGCTCCGCAGGCTGCCGCAGCGCAGACACCGGCTGGCGCCAAGGCCGGCGTCAAAGGAACCCTGCACCGCGCGGCCGGTACCCCGTCGCGCACGGCGCCGGCCACTGCGCCGGCGGGCGATGCCCAGAAAAAGCATGTCAAGTCCGAAAAACTGTCCTCGACCTGGTCTGAGGAAGCTGCGAAGAAGCGCGCCATCAAAACACGCGGTGATTCGTCAGGCGGCAGTGCCGGTTGGCGAGGCCCGCGCGGCGGCTCCAACCGGGGCCGCGACCGCAACGCAGAGGCGGCACCCGTTCAGGCAGCGCCCGCTGAGGCCGTGGTTCGCGAAGCGCACATCCCGGAAACCATCACCGTGGCCGATCTGGCCCACAAGATGTCGGTCAAGGCTGCCGAGGTCATCAAGACCCTGATGAAGCTTGGCCAGATGGTCACCATCAATCAGGTGCTCGATCAGGACACCGCGATGATCGTAGTCCAGGAAATGGGCCATGTCGCGGTCGCTGCCAAGCTTGACGATCCCGAAGCTTTCCTCGAGGAGAGCGTTGAAGCAGGTGAGCAGTTGGCGCGTCCGCCGGTGGTGACCGTCATGGGTCACGTCGATCACGGCAAGACCTCCCTGCTTGATTCGATTCGTCGTGCCAAGGTGGCAGCTGGCGAGGCCGGTGGCATCACCCAGCACATCGGCGCCTACCATGTGCAGACGCCACGCGGTGTCATCACTTTTCTCGACACGCCGGGCCATGAGGCGTTTACCGCCATGCGTGCACGCGGTGCCAAGGCCACCGACATCGTCATTCTGGTGGTTGCCGCCGACGACGGCGTGATGCCGCAGACGATCGAGGCCATCCGGCATGCACGCGCGGCCAATGTGCCCATCGTGGTGGCCATGAACAAGATCGACAAACCGGAGGCCAACCCCGACCGGGTCAAGCAGGAACTGGTCGCGCAGGAGGTCGTGCCTGAAGAATACGGTGGCGATTCGCCGCTGGTTCCGGTGTCGGCCAAGACCGGCGAAGGGATTGATTCGCTGCTCGAAAATGTGCTGCTGCAGGCCGAGGTACTGGAACTGAAGGCGGTACGTGACGGTGCCGCCAAAGGCCTGGTCATTGAGGCACGTCTCGATAAGGGACGCGGGCCGGTGGCCACGGTTCTGGTGCAGTCCGGCACGCTCAAGCGGGGCGACGTCGTACTGGCGGGCTCAGCCTTTGGTCGAGTACGCGCCATGCTCGATGAAAATGCACGGCCGGTGACCGAAGCCGGTCCCTCGATTCCGGTTGAGATTCAGGGTCTGGCCGAAGTGCCTGCCGCAGGCGAGGAAGTGATCGTGCTGGGTGATGAGCGCAAGGCGCGCGAAATCGCATTGTTCCGTCAGGGCAAATTCCGCGATGTGAAGCTTGCCAAGCGCCAGGCGGCCAAGCTCGAGAACATGCTCGAACAGATGGCCGAAGGCGATGTGAAAACGCTGCCCCTCATCATCAAGGCCGATGTGCAGGGCTCGCAGGAGGCGCTCACCCACGCCATGCTGAAACTTGGCACCGACGAAGTGCGGATCACCGTTGTGCACCAGGCTGTCGGCGGTATCACCGAGTCTGACGTCAACCTGGCGACCGCCTCGAAGGCGGTCATCATTGGCTTTAATGTGCGTGCCGATCAGGCCGCCAAGCGCTTGGCTGAAGCCAATGGCGTTGACATCCGCTACTACAACATCATTTACGACGCCGTTGACGAGGTGAAGGCTGCCATGGCCGGTCTGCTCTCACCCGAGCAGAAGGAAGAGACCCTAGGCCTGGTCGAGATCCGGCAGATCTTCCGCGTCTCCAAGGTGGGCACGATCGCGGGCTGCATGGTGCTCGAGGGTGTGGTGCGGCGGGGTGCTCGCGTGCGACTGCTTCGCGACAACACGGTCATCTGGACGGGCGAACTCGATTCGCTCAAACGCTTCAAGGATGACGTACGCGAGGTGAAGGAAGGGTTCGAATGCGGTCTGTCGCTGCGCGGCTATGACGACATCCGTGAGCGCGACCAGATCGAAGCGTTCGAAGTCAAGGAAGTAGCACGAACCTCGTTGTAAGGCAGCACGATGGCTAAGCGCAGTGCATCCGCGACCCCTCGCGGGGTCAGGGTCGCGGAACTGATTCATCAGGAACTCGCGCTCCTGATCCGCGGCGAACTCAAGGATCCGGGCCCGGGCATGGTCACACTCACCGGGGTGGATCTCACGCCGGATTACGCCTATGCCACGGTGCATTTCACCGTGCTTCCCGATGATGACGCCACCGTCAAGGCCACCACCCAGGCTCTGACACGGGCTGCGGGTTTTCTGCGTGGCCAGATCGGCCGACGCGTTCGTATCCATACCACGCCCGAACTGCGCTTCGTGCTCGATCGCTCCACACTCCGCGGGCTGGAGCTCGACCGTCTGATCAGCGAAGCCAACCGTCGCCAGGCTGACGAGTGAGTGCAGCCCCCGAGGCGCGGCAGTCCCGCGCCGAGCGCCCGGCACCCATTCGCGATCGCGTCGACGGCGTACTGCTGCTCGATAAACCCAAGGGATTGAGCTCGAACCACGCCATGCTGACCGCGCGCCGGTTGCTGGGCGCTGCGAAGGCTGGCCATGGCGGCACGCTTGACCCGATGGCAAGCGGCCTTTTGCCGATTCTGTTCGGTGAAGCCACCAAGTTCGCACATGACCTGTTGGAGGCCGACAAGACCTATGCGGCGACGCTCCGCTTGGGCGAGACCAGCAGCACCGGCGACGCTGAGGGTACGCTCACCCCAACGGGCGCCAGCTTGCCTGCCGAAGGCTCATTGAGGGCCGTGCTCGACCGGTTCATCGGCGTGATTGCGCAGCACCCGCCGATGCATTCCGCGCTCAAGCATCAAGGACGACCACTTTATGAATACGCACGCAGCGGCATCGAGATCGAGCGCGCGCTGCGCGAGGTGACGATTCACCGGATAGACCTGCTGCATGCCGAGGGCGACACGGCGCAGATTCGCGTGGTGTGCAGCAAAGGTACCTATGTGCGAACGCTGGCCGAGGACATCGGCGCGGCGGCGGGTTGCGGGGCGTGGCTTTCGGATCTTCGTCGCGAGGCGGTCGATACGCTCACGCTCGATAGCGCAGTGTCGCTGGAGCAGCTGGAAGCATTGCCGCTTGCCGAGCGGCGGGCCTGGTTGGCGCCGCTCGACCGCCTGCTGCAACGGCTCACCAGGATCGAACTCGATATGGAGTCGGCGCTGCGTCTCAGTCAGGGCCAGCGCCTGCGGGTGGCCCCGCGCACCGACTCCTTGCCCGAGCGGGTGCGCGTCTATCACGCCGGTCGGCTGCTCGGCGTGGCGATTCTCGAAGCGGGCGTCCTAATCTCTCAGCGGTTGATTGCCGCGCCCGCCGATTGTTGAAGACCGCGGCGACACGCCATGTCATACGGCGGTCACCCCAATAGTGTTTCATTCAAAACAGAACGCCATCCTCAGGATATCCTCTCATGACTACCCAGGCCATTCGCAACATCGCCATCATCGCCCACGTCGATCATGGCAAGACCACACTGGTCGATCAGCTGCTTCGTCAGTCGGGCACCTTCCGCGCCAATCAGCAGGTGGCCGAGCGCGTGATGGACAGCAACGATCTCGAACGCGAGCGCGGCATCACCATTTTGGCCAAGAACTGTGCGGTCGATTTCGACGGTACCCGGATCAACATTGTCGATACGCCAGGGCATGCTGACTTCGGCGGTGAGGTGGAGCGCGCGCTGTCGATGGTGGACGGCGTTTTGTTGCTGGTTGACGCGGTGGAAGGACCCATGCCGCAAACCCGCTTCGTCACGCGCAAGGCGCTTGCGCTGGGGCTGCGTCCGATCGTGGTGGTGAACAAGATTGACCGGCCGGGCGCGCGTCCTGATTGGGTCGTGAGCCAGACCTTCGATCTGTTTGATCGCCTGGGCGCGAGCGAAGAGCAGCTCGATTTTCCGGTGGTTTATGCCTCGGCGGTCAATGGTTATGCCCTCGATTCGCTCAGCGATCTGCCCGCTGCCGAGGCGGGCAAGTGCGATATGGATCCGCTCTTCCGGGCAGTCCTGCGGCACGTCCCGGCGCGCGCCGACGACCCAGATGGTCCGCTCCAGTTGCAGATCTCGGCACTCGATTATTCGAGCTACGTGGGGCGAATCGGCATCGGGCGCATCAATCGCGGCCGCATTCGCACTGGGCAGTCGGTTTTGATCCTGCACGGCGACCCGGCCAGTAGCGGGGTGGCCCCGGTGCAGGCCAAGGTCAATCAGGTGCTGCGCTTCAAGGGGCTCGAGCGTGTGGTGGTTGATGAAGCGCAGGCGGGCGACATCGTGGCTGTCAACGGCATTGAGGAAGTGGGAATTGGTTGCACGCTCTGCGATACCGCGCAGCCCGAGGCGCTTCCCATGCTGAGCGTCGATGAGCCCACCATGACCATGGAGTTTCTGGTCAACACCTCGCCCATGGCGGGACGCGAAGGCCGCTTCGTCACTAGCCGGCAGCTGCGCGAGCGGCTCGAGCGCGAATTGAAGAGCAACGTGGCGCTTCGAGTGGAATTCACGGCTGATTCCGATACGTTTATCGTGTCGGGCCGCGGCGAGCTTCACCTGACCATCCTGATCGAGAACATGAGGCGAGAGGGCTATGAGCTGGCCGTCTCGCGTCCCAAACCCCGCATCCAGGTCGTTGATGGCGAGCGGCTCGAGCCGTTCGAGACGCTGGCGATCGACATCGAAGATGCGCACCAGGGAGGCGTCATGGAGATGCTCGCTGGCAGGCGCGGTGAGCTGGTGGCCATGGAGCCCGATGGCCGGGGTCGCGTGCGGCTCGACTACCGCGTTCCCGCGCGAGGGTTGATCGGTTTTCACAACGAGTTTCTGAACCTCACTCGCGGCACGGGCATCGCGAGCCATGTGTTCGATGAATACGCACCCTGGGCCGGTGAGATCGATGCGCGTCGCAACGGGGTGCTGATCTCGCAGGACGATGGCGCTGCGGTCACTTACGCGCTCTGGAAGCTGCAGGACCGGGGGCGGATGTTCGTGAGGCCCAACGACCCGGTGTATGAGGGCATGGTGATTGGAATCCATACCCGCGACAACGATCTGGTTGTCAATCCGATTCGAGAGAAGAAGCTCACCAACGTTCGCGCCTCTGGGAAGGACGAAAACATTCAGCTCACGCCGCCGGTTGAGTTGACCCTCGAAAAGGCGGTCGAATTTATCGCCGACGATGAGCTTGTCGAGGTCACGCCGTCATCGATCCGGCTTCGCAAGCGCTTCCTGAAAGAGCATGAGCGGCGGCGTGCGTCGCGCGAGGGAGAGGCGGCCTGAGGCTTTGAAGGATCGGAGTCGCTGCCTCTTCGGTACAACACGATAAAAAACTCGTGTTCTCCCTATTGGCGCCTTTGCATTTATCCGGCATTCTTCGGTCTTGCACGGATTCGGGGGTAAACCAATTTTTCCCTCGTAACCGGCAAGACCGCTGTCCACCCCGGATTCGAACCAGGAGAGTCGAACATGGCAACTGCCAAGAAGGCCGCTAAGAAACCTGCCGCCAAGAAGCCCGCCGCCAAGGTAGCGGCCAAGAAGCCCGCCGCGAAGAAAGCGGCGCCGGCCAAGAAAGCTGCTCCCGCCAAGAAAGCCGCGCCAGCCGCAAAAGCTGCCGCTGCCAAAAAGCCTGCTGCCAAAAAGGCCCGCACGCCCAACGCTGCATTCATGAAGGCCCTGACCCCCAGTGCCGCCCTGGCTGCCGTGGTGGGCGACAAGCCGCTGCCGCGTACCGAAGTTGTCAAGCGTATGTGGGAGTACATCAAGAAGGCCAAGCTCCAGGACGCAACCAACAAGCGTCAGATCAACGCCGACGACAAGCTGAAGGCGGTGTTTGGCAAGGCGTCGGTCAACATGTTCGAGATGACCAAGCTGGTGGGCAAGCACCTCAGCTGATCCTCAGCTGACCGTCAGCCACCTTACCTGCGGGCGGTTTGCGCCGGCGGTGGTGTTGAACGGAAAAGAGCGGCCCCCAGGGGCCGCTTTTTTTTGTGAGCCCGGTACGGGCGACCGGGCGTGCTGCTCGCCGAGCACCTTCGCGGCAACGCCGCCCCGTTTTCCTACCGACGTGGCTCTGAGCCCTGGGTGGGGTCGACCGGCTTGGCGCGGATGAAATCGCCCTCGATCACCGTACCGTGGTTGGCCGGATGAGCAGCGGTGCGCGCCTCGGCCTGCCGGAGGGCTTCCCGCGCCGCTGCGTCGATTGATTCGCGCAGGCGCTTGCGCAACTTGCGCGTTCGCCACCAGAACCACCCGCCCGCGAGTACGCCGATCACAAGCAGGCCGGCGAACATGAAGACGGACAAGAACAGCGCTGCGCCGATCATCGCAAGGCCGACGATTCCGGCGACGAATTTCGCCACCGGGCCACCGCCTTGCACATTGGCCTGGAATTGAAGGCGTACCGGCTTGTTGGGGTCCTGCAAGAGGGGCTCCTGGGCGAGGGTGGTTTAACCGGGGATGATACTTGGGGGCGGAGGCTCCGAACACCAGCGATTCGCCATTCAGCGCCGAAACCTTGGCGGCAGCATTGATGCGATATCCACCCGCCACTCCGGCTGGCTGAGCGGGCCCCTGACCTGCACGGGAACGCTGAGCCGATTCAAGGCTGCAAGCAGCGGGTCATTGCCCGGGGCCACGAGACCCACGCGAAAGTTTGCTTCCACAGCCTGCTGCTGCAGATCGACGATGCCGCTGCCACTGGCTCGTACGATGGGCGTTTCGAGCAGCAGATCGCTGCTTCTCGCCTTGCCATCGCGAAGGTTGAAGCGCGCTGCCAGGCGGCTGAACTCGGTGAAGCTTGCGGCGGTGCCGGTTGGAGGGCGAGCGTCCTCGGTGGCCTCGGCCCGGGCGTCACGGCCGGAACGAATGCGCTGTGCCGCATCGCGTACCGCCCGTGCCAGGTCTACCCCGTGAAGCCGTCCGTCGGCGATCATCAGAGCGACTTCGCCGCGAAGGCTGTCTGCCAGCGGAGCGTCGGAGATCTGACCGCTGAGATTGGCGCGCCATTCTGCAAGACCCTCGAGGCGACGCGGCTGCCCCAGCGTGTCGAGCAAGGCGGCGATGTCGATTGCACGCGCCTGGGTGGAGAGCGTGAAGTGCTCGCTCAGACGGTTGAAGTCGGCCTGCCCGGTCAGCGTGCCGCCGTGCATGGAAAGGGACAGGGCGGGGATCCGGAATCCTGCTTCATAGGATTGCGCGGAGAGCCTTACCCCGGCGGCGCGGACCCAGTCGGCCTTCAGTTGCCCGATCTGCAGGTCGGCAGTCCAACTGCCGCCCGCTGCGCGCTGAAGGGTGGCCGCGGGTGTTCGCGACTGCTGCTTGACCGGATCGGAGGTGGCCGCACGCGGTCGGGTATTCGTAGACACGGGTGGGGCATTCGCGCGGCCAGACTCTGCTGGCTTTTCCGCTTGCCGTCCGATCAGGGTGTCGGCGCGACGCGCGGGGGCCTCTATGGCATTGAGTACCGGTGAAAGCAGGGCGTCAAGGCGGTCGAGATCAAGCTGATCAGCGGCGAGCGTGACCCCAAGGCGGCCCTCTGCGCGGGCGGGGTCATAGCGTGTGCGTAGCCGCATGAGGCTTGCTTCAAGCCGCGTTTCGAGGTCGGCGTCTATGGTCCGGGCGGAGCCTTCCGTGTGAATTGAGCCGCTGAGCGGTAACCGGATCGCGGGTTGACCCGAGCCCGGGTCGAGCGTCAAGATGCCTGCAATCTGCCCCAGATTCACGCTTGCCGCATCGAGGTCGGCGCGTATCGCTCCAGTGAGCCGGAGCCCTGCCTCGAGCGCACTGGCTGTGGCATCCGCCGACAGCGTGAGGCGGCTGGCCGAGAAGTTCTGCACGCCGCCCGACAGGCCGTCGAGGGTGAGCTTCAGGTCGAGCTCCTGCGAACCGCGCCAACGCAGCGCTGCATCGATCGGTTTGCCGCGGCTCGTCGGATTGGCGATGACAACCTCGGGAAGCATCAGGCTGGTCTCGAAGGTGCCGTGGCGCGTGCGCCCGCGCGCGTTGGCCTCCACACCGCTTGCGGCAAACGTCAACCGGATACCGTCGTAGTCGAGCCCAGCGCCGCGGGCATGCGCAGCTTCAATCGCCCAGTCGTCACCGCCTGTCTTCAAGCCGATTGCAAACGATTCAAGGCGGCCGACGAGGCCAGGGCGCCCCAGGGTGACCGACATGCGACGCGCCCGGGCGTTGGCGTCGAGCGGGCGACCGTCCTTGAAACCACGCACACTCATTTCCGCCCCCCGCAGGCCCACGGTTCGCTTTGTGGGGTCGATGTCGAGTGTGCCGCTGACCCGCACCAGTGCGCTGACACCAAACGGAGCAGACACCCACCGAGCGCGCAGCGACATCGGCGTGACCATCTTCGAATCGAGTTCATCGAGTTTGAGTTCGATGTCGTCGAGCCAGACGACGATGCCGCGCTCGGCATCGGCATACTCGATGCTCGCCTCCGATAGTTCGACCTTGCCGATTTCGATTCGCGGGCGGCGCGCTGGCGGTTCATCGCCTGGTGCGGCGTCGGGGGTGGCTGACAGCGGAGCAATCAGGTTGTCGATGTTGCGGGTGCCATCGGCGCGCTGCTCGATGCTGAGATGCAACCCCGTCACCCGGGCGTGCTCGACAATCACCCGACCGCGGAGCAGGGGCAGCCACGCGATTTCAACATTGGCGCGCTCGATGCTGGCGGCCTGTCGCTCGGAGCCCACGTCGGACAAGGTTGCGCGCGGCACTGCAACTGACAGCACAGGCCAGAGCGAGAGCGAGAGCGGGCCCTCGAAGCGAAGCTCGCGCCCATAACGCTCGCGAACAAACGCGCGCACTTCGTCGGCGGCGGCGTCGGGATCAAATCGGGTGATGAGCGTGGCCGCCAGGGCCGCCACGATGCCGACGACAACGGCCGCGAACACTGCGATCCGGAATTTCATTTCCGAAGCGTACCCGCCTGATGCCTGGCCCAGCAAGGCAAGTGGCACCGCTCATCGGACGACAGGGAGGAAGAAAGACGGTCCATGCCGGTGGTCAATGAGGCGGTAGCGGGGCGTCGTTAGGGTCGACTCAGTAGCGGCCGACCGGCCGCCAACGGGTGTGTGGCGCCAGGTGCGACGGAGGTTTGATCATGGAAACAGGATGGTGGGTGGTCGTGGCGGATTCAGCGCGCGCGCGGATCTTCGTGGCATCGGAACTCCCCGCGCCGCTTCGGGAGATCGAGGACCTGATCCAGCCAGAAGGGCGTCTGCCGGAGCGCTCGCTTCTCCACGACCGGCCTGGGCGATCGTTCGAAAGTGTGGGCGGCGCGCGGCACGCGATATCGCCGCACACCAGCCCTCGCGCATTGAGCCGCCATCGGTTCGCTGAGCGGATTGCCGAGCGCATTGACCGTGGGCTTGCGGAGGGCAGCTTTCGCAGACTTGCGCTGGTCGCGCCCCCGGCGATGCTGGGGGCGTTGCGCGCGGCGCTTTCGCCGCCGTGCAAGGCCCACTGCGAGCTTGAAATTGCCA
>CAMBZS010000144.1 GCA_945872335.1 Bordetella parapertussis
CAGCGCCAGTCCCAGACTGAGCAAGGCATAGAAGCTGCCATTGATCAGACCAACGATGAGTTGTCCGAAGAGCGCGGGAAGCGGCGGGAGGATGTCGAGAAGACTGTTCATCGGATGTGTTGCACTCAGATGCCGAGATAGGCCTTGACCCGATCGGCCTGTGTTCGGAGGCTTTCGCGGTCGAATTCATCAAGGATGCGGCCGTGTTCCATCACATAGCTGCGGTCTACCAGCCGTGCCACGAACCGGAAGTTCTGCTCAACCAACAGGATCGTGTAGCCGCGTTCGCGCAGCAATTCAATGATCTGCCCGATGCGTTCAACGATGACCGGCGCCAATCCCTCGGTAGGTTCGTCCAGGAGAAGCAGCTTTGCGCCAGTGCGCAGAATGCGGGCGATGGCGAGCATCTGCTGCTCCCCACCCGACAGCTTGGAACCCTGGTTGTTGCGGCGTTCCTGCAGGTTCGGGAACAGTTTGAACAATTCGTCCAACGTAAAGCCGCCTGGGGCGACCACGGGTGGCAGCTTGAGGTTCTCGAAAACTGTGAGGCTCGAGTAGATGCCGCGCTCTTCAGGGCAGTAGGTGATACCGAGGCGTGCGATCGACTCCGGGTTGAGGGTGCTGATCGACCGCCCCTTGAACTCGATTGAGCCGGTGCGCTTTGACACCAGTCCCATGATCGACTTGAGCGTGGTGGTTTTGCCGGCGCCGTTGCGACCGATGAGCGCAACGACTTCGCCCTGGCGCACATTGAGTGCCACACCATGCAGGCTCTGCGAGTGGCCGTACCAGGCGCAGACGTCTTGCAGACTGAGTTCGACGGGCTGCGCGCTCATGCGTGATCCTCAAGCGCTTCGCTGCCAATGTATGCGCTCATCACATCCGGATTGCCGCTGACCTCGGCGAAGCTCCCCTCGGCGATCTTGCGACCGCGCGCCAGCACGGTGATGGTGTCGGAAATGGACGATACGACGGAAAGGTTGTGCTCCACCATCAGCACGGTTTTCCTGCCCTTCAAGGCTGCGATCAGGGCGGTGATGCGCTTGACGTCTTCTGTACCCAAGCCAGAGGTGGGCTCATCGAGCAGCAATACATCGGGCTCGAGCGCCAAGGTGGTGGCAATTTCCAGGGCCCTGCGCTTGCCGTAAGAGACGCCACTGGCAAGTTGGTGGGCGTCGTCGAGCAAGCCTACCTGGGCGAGCAGTTCGTCAATACGTTGATCGGTAGCTGCATTGACCCGGTTGCGCCGCCAAAACACCTGGCAACTGCGATTTTGCCGCTGCAAGGCGACCAGAACATTTTCACGTAGCGTCAGGCTTGAAAAGACCGCCGAGATCTGGAAGGAACGCACCAGCCCCATGTCGGCCACCTGGGCGGCCGGCACCCGGGTGATATCGCGGCCTCGGTAAAGGATGCTGCCCGCTGTGGGCGACAGGAAGCGGGTCAGCAGATTGAATGTAGTGGTCTTGCCCGCACCGTTGGGCCCGATCAATGCGTGGATCGACCCTTCACGGACCTGCAGGTCAACGCCATCAACCGCGACGAAGCCCGCAAACTCCTTCCTGAGAGCATGGGCCTCGAGGACGGGAGCTTGCGCGGCCTGCGGTGTTGCAACAGCTTGCGAAGCCAACGGATTACTTGCTCTTGACGAGCGAGCAGGCCGGGTTCATGGGGGCGTACGCGTCTTTCGCGCTGACCTTGCCGATGATTTCATAGAAATCGCCTGGGTAGCGCGAGTCGGCGGGCGCCTTCACGCGCGTGAGGTACATGGGTCGTACCAGCTTGTTGTCTTCGCGGATCTCGGCGTCTTGCACCGAAAAGACATTGATGGGCATCGAGCGCATCATGGGCACGACTTTCTGCGCATCATCGGTGCCCGCCGAGCGAACCGCGCGCAGATAGTGCAGTGTGCCCTCGTAGTCGGCCATATGGCCCCAGCTTGGCGCCTTGCCCGCCAACTTTTCAAAGCGCTGTGCCCAAGCTTTGGCCTGGTCGTTCATGTCGTTGTAGGCGGGCATGACGAAGGTGATGCCGGCTGCGTTCTGCTGACCGATGGCGATGAGGTCGGTGCTGAAGAACACCAGCGCCGCGATGCGGGTGCCGGCTTTCTGCAGACCGAACTGATGCGCCGCCTTCACGATATTGACCAGATCGTTGCCGCTGAAGCCCACGCCCACCACCTGCGCGCGCGAGGCCTGAGCCTGCAGCACGAAGGAAGACACATCACCCGCATTGAACGGGACACGAACATCACCCAGAATCTTGCCGCCTGCACCAGTGACCCCTGCGGTGGCTGCTGCCTTGGCCGGCGGGCCTGCTGCGGTGTCTTGCACCATCAGGAACCAGTTCTTGCCGCCTTGCTCGGTGACATTGCGCGTGACAGCCGCGGCGAGCGCGAACGAATCGGGTGCCCAATGAATGGCGTTGGGCAAGCACGCCTTGCCGCTCAAGTCGCTGCTGAGCGGAATGGTGTGAAGCACGGTGCGGTTCGGGCGATCTTTCGCGATCGCGTTGATTGCCAAAGCCACCGATGAGCCGGCAAGGCCAACGACCATCGATACGCCATCGCGGTCAAACCATTGAGTCACCAGCGGGCTGCCCACGCTTGGCTTCATTTGGTGATCGGCCACCAACAACTCGATTTTTCGACCGAGCACCGAGCCACCAAAGTCGTCGATCGCCATTTGCACGGCAACCGCCGAGCCCTTGCCGGTGATGTCGCTGTAGGCCGAGGACATGTCGGTGGTCATGCCGATACGAAACGGCGCGCCCTGCGCGGAAGCGGGGGCTTGCAGGCCGAACAGCGCTGCGGCGGCCGCCAGCGAGGCAAGCGTGCGGCCAGACGGGCCGAACAATCGGTGAGTCATGATGTCTCCTCGGAAGTGATGCGTGATGCATCGTGGGTGTGAGGCGCGTCTGTGGAATGTCGCATGCGCGCTTCAATCAAATATGGGGCACACTCGACTGCCTCGTCAATCAGGCGTTTCAGGAGCAGACATGGATCTTGGACTGACCGGGCGCCAGGTAATGGTCACGGGCGCCTCCGAGGGTATTGGGCGCGGCGTTGCCGACCTGTTTGCCGCTGAAGGGTGCCGCCTGGTCTTGGTGGCGCGCGGGCGTGACCGGCTCGAAGCGGCCGCACGCGCGTTGCGCGACAGGCATGGCGTCGAGGTAAAAACCGCGTCTGAGGATCTGTCCGATGACTCCGCCGCGTTGCGGCTGGTGGCTGCGTTTCCCGAGGTTGATGTGCTGGTCAACAACGCCGGCGCCATTCCAGGCGGCAGTCTTGAGTATGTGTCACAGCAAACCTGGCGCAAGGCCTGGGATCTGAAAGTGTTCGGCTATATCGCCATGATGCGCGAGTTCTACACGGCCATGATCGCTCGCCAGCGCGGCGTAATCGTGAATGTGATTGGCGCCTCAGCCACGGCCCATGATCCTAGTTATGCGGCAGGCAGCACCGGCAATGCTGCGCTCGAGGCGCTCACTCGCACCCTGGGCAGCAAGGGCCCTGATCACGGTGTGCGGGTGGTGGGCGTAAGCCCCGGCATGGTGCTTACCAGCCGGCTGGAAGCGCTGCTGCGCGTGCGGGCACGCGAGCGTTTTGGCGATGAAGCGCGCTGGACCGAACTTCTGGCGCATGCGGCATTCGGCCGCGCCGCGCAGGTTGAGGAAATTGCCGCCTCGGTGGTGTTTCTCGCCTCACCCAAATCCAGCTATACCTCGGGGGCTGTTCTGGATCTGGATGGCGGATTTTCGCGCCGTCACAACTGGTGGGGCTGAACCGGCCCCGCGGAGGCTAGCGGTACAGCGCCGTGTTGCTGAGGTGTTTGATACGCCACTCGCCCGCCTCACGCTCGAACTCCACCTTCCACGAGATCAGCATGTCGGGACGCTCGGTGGGCCTTGGCAGCGTGGGCGGTTGATCGAACTCCTTCCGATAGACGCTCATGTAGGCAAAGCCACTCATGCGGTGCTCGGACAGCGGGTCGCACACCACGTCGTGCAGGATGTGCTGCACGAACAGGTGCTTTGGCCTGAGATGCAAGGCCGCAATGATGTCTGCGTAAGAGCGTAGCACCTTGCCTTGTCGATGCCATTCGCAGGATGGGCTGAATTGCGCAGCGACACCGTCATAGTCGAAGCTGTCCAGGCGGTGGAACAGTCGACCGAGGACCTGCGAGCAGGCGAGTTGGTCGAGTACGGTGGAGGTCATGTGGCGTTGGTACCCGATTGATTACCGCGGTGCCGCCACCGGCACCGTACCCATGCGGTCGGCGGGCAAATGCACTTCCAGCACCTCGAAGTCGAGTGACATGTTGGTTTCGTTGTGCACCATGCCGCCTGGGATGTAGCAGGAATGCCCCTCTTCGAGATGCAACTTCTGGCCATCTTCGAATTCGAGGTCGATCCAGCCTTTCAAGATGTAGATGAACTGGCCATCGCAGGTGTGATAGTGCCAGCCCGTGGGCTCGCCCAGCCCCTTCCTGGTTTGCTGAACCTGCGCCTTGAGCATGCCTTCTGACGCATCGGCCACGCCGAGATCACGGTAGGTAAAGAATGCGCGCCGGCCCTGGATGACCGGAGCAGTGTTCAGATCGGCACTGACAAGCTTGCCCTTGACGGTACGCGTCGCGGTATTCGACATGGCTGTCTCCTGTTGTTCAACCGAGTGTACCGCCCGACTAGTTCGGCTGAATCCCCGCCTTCACCAGAAGCGGAACCAGCGTCTCGATCTCGCGGCGCAGGTGTGCCCGCAACGCCTCGGGCGTGGCCTCGGATTCCGGAACGGCCGCTACGCCCATCTGCTCGAGACGCGAGCGCGTGTCGGGATCAGTCACCGACTTTTTCATGCCGTCGGTCAGCTTTTCGATCACGGCCTTGGGTGTGCCTTTGGGCGCGTACACGCCGAACGAAATATTGATGTCCAGACCGGTCACGCCGGCCTCGGCGATGGCGGGCACATCGGGAAGTTGCGGCAATCGCGCCTTGCCTGCAGCGGCCACCGCGCGAATGCGTCCGGACCGAACCTGGGGAACCGTGCCCGAGGTCTGGTCACACAACACATCGACCTGTCCGCCGGCCAGATCCACCAGTGCGGGTCCCGTGCCCTTGTAGGGCACTTCGTTCAACTTCACATTCAGCGCACTCATCATCATGAGCGCGCACAGGTGCGAGGCGGAGCCCACGCCTGCATGGGCGAGGCTCACCTTGTCGGCGTTGCTGCGCAAATACTGGATGAACTCGGGCAGGGTGCTGGTGGGAAAGCCCTGCCGCGTCACGATCACCATGGGCCCGCTGGTGCCGCGCGCAACCGGCTCGAAGTCATCCACCGGACTGTAGGGCAGGCTCTTGAACATGGCGCCGTTGGTGGCGTGACTCACATGAATCATCAGGAGCGTGTAGCCATCAGGCTTTGAGCGCGCAACCTTGGCGGTCCCAATCGTGCCGGATGCGCCGGCCGGGTTGTCGACCACCACCTGCACACCCAGGTGTTTCTGGAGCGAGCTTGCGAATACCCGGGTGATGGCATCCCCAGGACCGCCAGTCGCATAAGGCATGGTCAGGGTGATGGGCCGATTGGGGAAGTCTTGCTGCGCCGAGGCAGGTGGCGCAAGCGTAACCAGCGCGAGCGCGCATGCGGCGGTCCGGCTGGCGATACGGATGCGGAAAGTGGGCGAGGGTGTCATCGCGTCATCCTGAAAAAATGGATTTGATTAGTCTGCACCATGGCGTGTCCGTTGGGCGGCATATCCCTGAAACCTGATGGCCGCCACTGAGAGGCCGCGGGTTGACAATGCCAGACACCGCGCCTCATGGAGTGTCTGCTCCACGCCCCGCGCGGTAAACCGCTGGCGCTTGAGCGATCGCAGGAACTTGTACGGCGGCTTGACCTGTGAGGTACTTGCTGGATACGTGGGTGCTCTCCGAGCTTGTGAAGCGCGAGCCCGACAGGCACGTCCTGCGCTGGCTCGCAGCATGTAACGCTCATGAGTTGTTCATCAGCGCGATGACCTGGGGAGAACTGCAGCGTGGCGTCAGCAAGCTGCCCCGGTCCAAACGACGATCTGAACTCACCAGGTGGCTGGAGCAGTTGAAGATCGGATTTGAGTCGCGAATCCTGGTGACGCGAAATGTCCGCGATTTCGCCCATTCGGGTGTGGAGGCAATCAATCCTTGGCGGGATGGTTGATTGGCTTTGCTACCGCCTGAGGTGGTGCCTGAGTCATAATCCGTCGCGTCACTCCAGCCGTCCGCCAGCTCACACCTCATGCCCAGTCCACCCCTGCACAACCCCGCCGCCTCGCCCGTCCCCGGCGCTGCTACCGAGGTACGCACCACCACCTGCTACATGTGCGCCTGCCGCTGCGGCATTCGTGTGCACCTGCGAAACGGTGAAGTGCGCTACATCGACGGCAATCCCGATCATCCGTTGAACGGGGGCGTTATTTGCGCGAAGGGGTCGGCGGGCATCATGAAGCAGTATTCGCCTGCGCGACTCACGCTGCCGCTTCGCAGGAAGCCCGGCGCCGAGCGCGGTGCGGGCGAGTTCGAGGAAATCACCTGGGACGAAGCGTTCGCCACGCTGGAGACACGGCTGCGGCATCTGCGCGCCACCGATCCAAAGAAGTTCGCGTTCTTTACCGGCCGCGATCAGATGCAGGCGCTCACGGGGCTCTTTGCCCGGCAGTTCGGCACGCCCAACTACGCAGCCCACGGCGGCTTCTGTTCGGTGAACATGGCCGCCGGCATGATCTACACCATTGGCGGATCTTTCTGGGAATTCGGCGGCCCCGATCTTGCGCGTGCGCGCGTTTTTGTGATGATCGGCACCGCAGAAGACCACCACAGCAACCCGATGAAGGTGGCTATTTCCAAGTTCAAGCGCGCGGGCGGCAAGTTCATTGCCATCAACCCCATTCGCACGGGGTACGCGGCGATCGCTGATGAATGGATTCCGATTCGGCCTGGCACTGATGGGGCGCTGCTGCTCGCATTGATTCACGAACTGATCAAGCACGATCTGATCGATCATGAGTTCGTGGCGCGCTTCACCAATGCGGGGCAACTCATCAACCTGAATGAGCAGAGTGACGATTTCGGACTGATGGCGCGCAACCCGGAGGGTGATGTCATCAACCCGCTCCGGCCGCACAATTTTCTGTGGTGGGACGAAGCGACCCATGCGCCGGTCAGTGATCACGCGGAAGGTGCGCAGCCTGCGCTCACGGGGCGCTTTACCTTGCCTGACGGCACGCCAGTGGCGCCTGCGTTCGAGCTCCTCAAAGAGCGTGTACGCGAGTACACGCCAGAGTGGGCCTCGGCCATCACGGGAGTGTCGGCCGATACCATCAGCCGGCTTGCGCGCGAGCTGGGTCGTGCCGCGCGCGATCAGACCTTCTCGCTGCCCATCGCCTGGACCGACAGTTGGGGCAAGCGTCATGAGTCGGTCAAGGGTAATCCTGTGGCGTTTCATGCCATGCGGGGCCTGGCCGCACACAGCAACGGCTTTCAAACCATCCGCGCGCTCGCCATATTGATGAGCTTGCTGGGCACGATTGATCGGCCCGGGGGCTTTCGGCACAAGTCGCCGTACCCGAAGGCTGTGCCACCGAATGTGCGGCCGCCCAAGGGCCCTGATGCAGTCAAGCCCGATACGCCGCTGAACGGCGCGCCCTTGGGCTGGCCAGAGAGTCCGGATGATCTGTTCGTGGATGCGCAGGGCGAACCGGTCCGGATCGACAAGGGCTTCAGCTGGGAACATCCACTCTCGGCCCACGGCCTCATGCACAACGTGATCACCAACGCATGGCGCGGTGATCCGTACCCAATTGATACGCTGATGCTCTTCATGGCCAATATGGCCTGGAACTCGACGATGAATACGTCCGATGTCCGCAAGATGCTCTGCGACAAGGATGCAAGCGGGGCGTACAAGATTCCGTTTCTGGTGGTGTGCGACGCATTTCACTCCGAGACCACCGCCTACGCAGACCTGCTGCTGCCGGACACCACTTACCTCGAACGTCACGATTGCATGTCGCTGCTGGATAGGCCGATCAGTGAATTCGATGGTCCAGTTGATTCGGTACGGATTCCGGTGTTGCCGCCAACCGGCCAGTGCAAGCCGTTTCAAGAGGTGCTGGTTGAGCTTGCCTCACGGCTGGGGTTTCCTGCGTTCGTGAACGCCGATGGCTCGCGAAAATACCGCGACTATCCCGATTTCGTGGTGCGCTATGAAACCGCACCGGGCTCGGGAATCGGCTTTCTCGCAGGCTGGCGTGGCGAGCACGGTGACAAGGCGATGCGCGGTGAGCCCAATCCGCGCCAGTGGGAAATGTACGCGCAGAACAACTGCGTGTTTCACCATCGTCTCCCGCCTGAGCACCAGTACATGCGCAACTGGAATCAGGGCTACCTTGATTGGGCGCAGTCGGTTGGGCTAAGGCGTGATCGCGACCCGATTGTCATCCACGTGTACTCCGAATTCTTGCAGCGCTTCAGACTGGCCGCGCAGGGTCGGCTCGCGGGCAAACAGCCGCCTGAACGGCTGCGCGCGCGCGTGGAACGATTCTTTGATCCGCTCCCGCTCTTCTACGAACCGCTTGAATGGCAAGTCACAGACACTTCGCGGTTTCCATTGCGTGCGGTCACGCAACGCCCCATGGCGATGTATCACTCATGGGATTCGCAAAACGCATGGCTGCGTCAGATCCACACCTACAACTTTCTGTTTGTGAACACGCGCACTGCACTGGCTGCGGGAATCGCTGACGGTGCATGGATGTGGGTCGAGTCTGCGTGGGGCAAGGTGCGCTGCCTGTGCCGGCACAGCGAGGCGGTGGAGCCCGGCACGGTCTGGACCTGGAATGCCATCGGCAAACAACGCGGCGCCTGGAGTCTTGAACCTAATGCCAATGAGTCGCGCCAGGGGTTTCTGCTCAACCACCTGATTCGCGACGAGATCCCGATCGGCGAGGCCGAGGCGCTGATGTCCAACTCGGATCCCATCACCGGTCAGGCCGCGTGGTATGACGTTCGGGTTCGCATCGCGCCAGCCGAGCCCGGTGAGCCGGCTGAAAGCTGGCCTCAGTTCTCGGCGATGAAGCCCGTGGCGGGCATGCCGCGCGAGGCGCCGAAACGACAAGGCTGGATGGCTGGCATCATGAAGGTGATCCGATGACACAACTCGCATTAGTCATTGATTTGAATGTGTGCGTGGGATGTCACGCCTGCGTCACAAGCTGCAAGCAGTGGAATACCTCGGGATCGGCCGGGCCGCTGACAGATGACAACCCCTACGGATCCGACCCGAGCGGCAGCTTCTTCAATCGGGTGCAAACCTTTGAGGTGGGCGAATACCCCAACACGCAAACCGTTCACTTTCCGAAGAGCTGCCTGCATTGCGAGGATCCGCCGTGCGTGCCGGTGTGCCCGACAGGCGCAAGCTACAAGCGTAAAGAAGACGGCATTGTGCTGGTCGACTATGACAAGTGCATTGGCTGCAAATATTGCAGCTGGGCCTGTCCCTATGGGGCACGTGAAATTGATGAGTCCCGGCAGGTCATGACCAAATGCACGCTCTGCGTGGACCGCATCACCGACACCACGCTGCCGGCATCGGAGCGCAAGCCCGCGTGTGTCATGGCCTGCCCTACCAACGCCCGCCTGTTCGGAGACATTCATGATCCGCAGTCGGAGGTGTCGGAAGCCATTCGCGAACGCGGTGGCTATGAGTTGATGCCCGAATGGGGCACACGGCCGGCCAATCACTATCTGCCGCGGCGGCAGGCAGACTGATGCAGCCCGCGTTCTCGGTCATTTTTCTCACGGTGCTGATCGGCGCAGGGCAGGGCCTGTTCCTCGCGCTCTTTGCATGTGAGCTTGGCGGGTTTGGCGCGCGGCCTGATGAGCGGATGCTGCTCGCTCAAGGCGGGGCGATCGCAGCCGTGTTCAATGCCCTGGGCTTGCTCGCATCGTTCTTCCATCTGGGCCGGCCCGAGCGCGCCTGGCGCGCGGCCGCCATGTGGCGAACATCGTGGTTGTCGCGTGAGGTGATTGCGCTGCCGCTCTTCATGACCTCGTGTGCGGCGTGGAGTGCGGCTCATGCCCTG
>CAMBZS010000145.1 GCA_945872335.1 Bordetella parapertussis
CCCGCGCCATTGAGTTTGCCTTTGCCGTCCAGCCTGACCCAGTTCTCCAGCGTCTGCTTGAGAATGCCCAGCACCTTCGCTGTCACCACAGCCACCTGGCCGCCCCTGACCAGCCTGACCGCTTCCAATTTGAACAGTGTGTACCGTGCCCGTGGTTTTGATTCGCTAATTTTCATTCCACTTAAACTGATTTATAACAATCAGCTATGGAATACGTTTTCGGGGGCAAGGTCACATTTATTTCAAGCTTTGCCTACCATAGCCTTGATGTCCTTCATCAAAAGGAACAGGTGAAACGGGACAGATGGGCTGGGTTCAAACTCCCAATTGAGGTACCACTGCCTGCCAGGCTCGTCCTTGGCGTGAACCAACAGTGCACGAATCCCGGCAATATTTGCCGCCTGCGTTGTGCGCAGCAGCGCATCTTTGAGCAGTGCTTTGCCAAGCCCTAAGCCTTGGTGCTGAAGGTCCACGGCAAGCCGGGCCAGAATCATCACCGGAACGGGGTGTTGTGGAATGCCTTTGGTCACACGCGGTGCCGTATTGGATGGCTCGACACTGCCAACCGCCAAGCTGTAGAAACCAACGATGGAGCCCGAATGGCGGCTCACGTACGTTTGCACGCTGTTAGATTTTTGGTTAACGAGCGCAAAGCGCTGCAAAAACTGGTTCAGTGCGCTCTGTCCACAATCAAAGGACTCAACAGCGTCCGAACCGGCCAGTTTGCGCACTGGCTCATAAGCCCGTGAACTCAACCAAGCAACCCCGGCTCAGACAAAAGTTTCTTGAGCTTGGGCTTTCGCTTGGCGCTCACGGGCTGATCCAGTGCAGCCTGAAACGCCAGCCACTTCTCGTCACTCAGCTCGTAACGGGTGCGGTCAGCCAAGGTCTGGTTGGCCGCGATGATGCCCGCGTCGAGCAAAAACTCGCTCACATTTTTGTGTGCCACACGTGCCGCTTCCTGAAGCAATTGCTTCACGGGCGCACTGGCGCGCACATCAATGCGCTCAGATTTGGAATGAATGACTGCTGTCATGGCAACCCTTTTTTTGGATGGTTGCCCCATCATAGTGTCCGGACAGCGTACTGACAAGTGTTTTTACCAACTGTGCTCATGATGTACATGGTTCGAAGCAAAGCTCAATCGATGCAAAATCGATGGCGGGTAAATTGGTGGGTAGATACAAAAATGCGCCCGAAAGGCGCATGAATACTAGGCTACTGGCGGAAAGGGTGGGATTCGAACCCACGGTACGGGAGACCCGTACACCGGATTTCGAGTCCGGCGCATTCGACCACTCTGCCACCTTTCCTGAACCTACGGCTGTCCCGGGGAACCTGCAGCTGTCTAACCGCCTGCAGCGCTTTTCGTGTCCGGGACGAATGTCGAACCAGTGATTATACCCCAGCCCCGATCGTCTTCAGCCCACCCATGTAGGGCACCAATGCATCGGGCACACGAACCGAGCCATCAGCCTGCTGATAGTTCTCGAGCACCGCAACAAGCGTGCGACCGACTGCAAGACCTGACCCATTCAATGTGTGCACGAGTTCGGTCTTACCCTGCTCGTTTCTGAATCTCGTCTGCATGCGGCGAGCCTGAAAAGCCTCGCAGTTTGAGCACGATGAAATTTCGCGATAAGTGCCCTGGGCCGGTAGCCAGACTTCCAGGTCATAGGTCTTCGAGGCACCAAACCCCATATCGCCCGTGCAGAGCAGCATGACGCGATACGGCAGCCCAAGCCTGCGAAGGATCGCCTCGGCATGGCCCACCATCTGCTCGAGCGCGTCATAGGACTGCTCGGCCGTGGTGATCTGCACCATCTCAACCTTGTCGAACTGGTGCTGGCGGATCATGCCGCGCGTGTCGCGGCCATAGGAGCCCGCCTCAGACCGGAAGCATGGAGTATGGGCTGTGAGCCGCATGGGCAGGCCGCTTGCCGGCAGAATGTCACCGCGCACCAGATTGGTCAACGAGACCTCCGAGGTGGGAATCAGATAGAGCGATTCGCCCTCGCCCTCCTGACCTCCCTTCTTCGCAGCGAACAGGTCTTGCTCGAACTTTGGCAACTGCCCGGTGCCGGTGAGCGTTTCACGATTCACCACATAGGGCGTGTAGCACTCGGTATAGCCGTGTTCGCCAGTCTGGACGTCGAGCATCAACTGCGCGAGCGCACGATGCATGCGCGCAATGGCACCGCGCATCACCGCAAAACGCGCGCCCGACAGCTTGGTGCCGCTTGCAAAATCCAGTCCCAGCGGTTCGCCAACATCGACGTGATCCCGCGGCGTGAAACCAAGCGCCTGGGGCTCCGTCCCCTGGGGACTCCAGCGCCTCACTTCAACATTGCCACCGGCGTCGGCAGCAACGGGGACCGACTCGTGCGGCAAATTCGGCACCGTGAGCATCCACTCGTGCACGCGCGCCTGCACCGCGTCGTTCTCTGCGCTGACCGCTGCCAGGTCGTCGGCAACCTTGTTCACCTCGCTCATCAGGGCCGAAGCATCTTCGCCACTCTTGCGAGTCTGGCCAATTGCCTTGGAGAGCGCGTTACGCTGCGCTTGGAGGGACTCGGTTCGCACCTGCAGTGCTTTGCGCTCAGCCTCGAGCGCGCGAAAAGCTTCGGCATCGAGCGCATAGCCGCGGGCGGCCAGTCGGTGCACGACGGCATCAAGGTCCTTACGAAGTAGCGCAATATCGAGCATGGGGGTTCCGTGGGCGGCTGAATAAAAGACGGGTCGATTTTATCAGCGCGAGGGGCGCGGAATTGGGCATTGCGAAGGACAGCGTCTACCCTCTATTGCCATGATGAGAGCCGCCGCCCGCCTCGCGATCGAGCTGCCGCAACCGCTCGAGCTTTTCTGCAATGCGGATCTCGAGTCCGCGAGGCACAGGCTTATACCAGCGCGGCTCCGCCATGCCATCAGGCAGATAGGTTTCGCCCGCGGCGTAAGCGTCTGGTTCGTCATGCGCATAGCGATAACGCTGTCCGTAACCCAGCTGCTTCATGAGCCGGGTGGGCGCGTTTCGAAGATGCTCGGGAACGGGCCGCGAGGCGTCGCTGCGAACATGCGCCAGCGCTGCGTTCCAGGCCTCATAGACCGCATTGGATTTTGGCGCGGACGCGAGGAACACCAGCGCCTGCGCGAGCGCAAGCTCGCCCTCGGGAGAGCCCAGCCGCTCGTAGGTTTCCGCGGCATCGAGTGCGAGCGCGAGCGCGCGCGGGTCAGCGTTGCCAATATCTTCTGAAGCCATCCGGATGATTCGCCGGGCGAGGTATCGCGGATCTGCCCCGCCATCGATCATGCGTGCAAACCAGTAGAGCGCAGCATCGGGATGCGATCCGCGAACCGACTTGTGAAGCGCGCTGATCTGGTCGTAAAACGCATCACCTCCCTTGTCGAAACGCCGCAGGTTCTGCGACATTGCCGACTCAAGCACATCGCCATCAACGCTCTGCAGGCGCTGCGCACTTGCCGCATCAGCGACGATCTCGACCGCATTCAACAGCCGCCGGGCATCGCCGTCGGCCCAACCGATCAGGCGCTCACGCGCCACGGGATCAAATGCGGGCGCCCCATGACCCAGCCCGCCCAGGGCCCGATCAAAAAGCTGCTCCATCTCAGACGTGACGAGCGCCTTCAGCACATAAACACGGGCGCGCGACAACAACGCCCCATTCACTTCGAACGATGGGTTCTCGGTGGTTGCGCCGATAAAGGTGAAGAGCCCACTCTCCACGTGCGGAAGGAACGCATCCTGCTGCGCCTTGTTGAAGCGGTGGACTTCATCAACGAACACGATGGTACGCAGGCCGCGCCCCTGGGCAACACGCGCCTCTTCAACCGCCTCCCGAATATCCTTGACGCCGGCCAGCACCGCCGACAGCGAGATGAAGTGCGATTCGAACGCGCTCGCCATGAGGCGTGCGAGCGTGGTTTTACCCACGCCCGGCGGCCCCCAAAAAATCATCGAGTGTGGCTTACCCGATTCGAAGGCCACCCTGAGGGGTTTGCCCACCCCCAGCAGATGCGACTGACCGATGACGTCGTTCAGCGTGATCGGGCGCAGCCGCTCGGCGAGCGGCGCGGACTCCTCCTGCAGGAAAGCTGCCTGCTCAGGCACTGGGCAACACCGCTCAGGCGCGCCCACCAGCAGCGCGCTCCACCGAATGGCGAGCCAGCATGTTGGCGCAGACGATCATGAGCACATAGGCCATGGCAACCCCGATCCAGATACCGGCTGGCCAACGTGCGTCCATCATGAAGCCAAAGAGCGCGGGCGCGAGTGCGACACCCACGTCGAGCCCCGAATACACAATGCCGTAGATGCGCCCGGTCGCGCCCGGCGGCGCGGCGCGCTTGACCAGCAGGTCACGAGCGGGCGTGCCCACGCCCGCCGCAAAGCCCATCATTCCGAACAACACCGACGACATCCATATAGGCGTGGTGAGATAGCCGATGGCAAGCGCCACCGACAGCGCCACGATGAGCGAGAGGCTCACGATGCGCTCGGCATAGCGAATATCCCCCATGGTGTAGCCGCCCACCAGCGCACCCACGGCGCTGCCAACCATGTAGACACTCACCAGCAACGCCACCTGCGCGGCCGGAAGCTCGTGAAGCTGCGCGGCGGACTCGGGGCCGAAGGTCTGCACCCCGCCAATGGCAAACGCTGTTCCGAAGAAATAGACGAAGCTGATCCAGAGACCGGGGAGCTTCATGAACCCGAGCGTGGACTGGCTGACATCGGCAGCACCGCCGCCCGACCCTGTCGCAGGTTTTTCCCGCCGGATGGGCGACACGCGAAGTGCCTCACGCGCCCACCAGACAAGCCCCAGGATGGCAAGGCAGATCACACCGGCAGTGAGCATGCCCACCCGCCAGCCCGCCACGCTTGATACCCCAACCAGCACCAGCGGCGCGACCGCCCATCCCAGACTGCCCGCCACGCCGTGAACGGCGTAGGAGCGAGGCAGGCGCTTGCCCTCGATACGCGCATTCAGGATGCAGTAGTCAACCGGATGAAAAGGCGCATTCGCCGCCCCGGCAATTGCACAGCCAAGCATCAGCATCCAGTAACTGTTGGCACTTGCGATCACCACCGTGCTAAATGCAAACAGGCTGATCGATGCGAGCAGCACCGGAAGCGGCCCGAATCGGTCGACCGCAAAGCCCGACGCGGCCTGCACGATCCCCGACACCACGAAGAACACCGTCATCAGCAAACCGAGTTCGGAATAGCTAAGCGAAAACTCGCTCATCAGGAGCGGGAACACCGGGGGAACGATGAGGTGCATGAAGTGCGAGAGCGCATGTGCAATGGAGATCACCACCACCACACGGGTCTGCTGGGGCGCGCTGAGCGGCGGATCGGCGTATTCCGCCACGGCAGCGGAGGATTGAGCGGCCATCTGGCCCCCTTCAAATCGAGAAGAGCGAGAATCGGTTATTGGTGCGGCGAGGCGGCCAGCCTGCTGCGAGAAGCCGCCTACTGCCGAATCACGTCGGCGCCTGCTGGTACGCGAAAGCTAAATAGTGTCGCATCGATCGGAGAATTGCGCTCAAGCATCCTGAAACTGAACCGAGATGTTCGGCCAAAGGCGTCCACCACGTCCATCGCTTCGGGAATCCCGGCCTTCAACCCGATCACAATGCGCTCGACCCCGGCCTCGCGGCTGCGGGGCTGCGCCTCCAGCCACAGAAGGCCTTCGTGCTCACCGGCTTCGCTGAAATTGAAATCGCGATCAATCGCGTCATTGCCGAACAGAATTGCGGCCGGGGTGGATGCAATGGCATCGCCGAGTTTTCTGATCGTCACCTGATTGAGGTCTCGATCATAAAAATGAAGCTGTTCGCCATCTGCCACCAGCAGTTGTTCATAAGGCTTTTTCACATCCCAGCGAAACCGGCCCGGCCGGGTAAACGCAAAACTGCCCTCACTGGTCTCGATGACCCGGCCGCTTGCGTGCAGCACCTGCTGGCGAAAATTGCCCCGCGCGCTCAGTGTATTTTTCAGAAAGGCCTGAAACTCGGCATAGGCCGTGGTGTTTGCCGCAGCAGGCCCCGCCCCGGCAAACACCGCCATGAGCAGCAGGGCCCGGCGACGGGGCCACGCACAACCGGCGCTCATGAACGGCTCAATCGTCGGCCCGGGACGGCACGAGAATGTCGCGGTTGCCATTGGTGGCCATGGCCGACACCAGACCCGATTTTTCCATTTGCTCAAGCAGTCGGGCCGAGCGGTTATAGCCGATTCTGAGGTGCCGCTGAACGAGCGAAATCGACGCACGACGGTGCTTGAGCACCACCGCCACGGCCTGGTCGTACATCGGATCAAGTTCACCCTCGACACCGGCATCGGAAAGGGTTTGCGACAGTCCACCAAAACCCACGGCACTGCCGGCATCCACCTCCTCGGGCACACCACCTTCAAGCAAGCCCTCGACATAATCGGGCTCGGCCACACTGCGCCAGTGTTCCACCACCTTGTGCACTTCCTCATCGGCGACATAAGCGCCGTGGATGCGCACGGGAACCCCAGTGCCAGGCGGCATGTAAAGCATATCGCCCTGCCCCAGAAGCGACTCGGCGCCCATTTGATCGAGGATAGTGCGCGAATCGATTTTCGAGGAGACCTGAAACGCGATTCGGGTAGGAATATTGGCCTTGATCAGACCTGTAATCACATCGACCGAGGGGCGCTGCGTGGCAAGAATAAGGTGGATGCCGGCTGCACGCGCCTTTTGCGCGAGCCTTGCGATGAGTTCTTCGACTTTTTTGCCGACCACCATCATGAGATCAGCCAATTCATCGATCACCACAACAATTTGCGGCAAGCGACCCAGCGGCTCTGGGGCATCGGGCGTGAGCGAAAACGGGTTGGGAATCAGTTCCTCGCGCTTTTCAGATTCGATGATTCGCGCGTTGTAACCCGACAGGTTTCGCACCCCGAGTTTGCTCATCAGCCGATACCGGCGCTCCATTTCCGCCACGCACCAGTTGAGCGCGTTACCGGCCTGCCGCATATCGGTAACAACCGGCGCGAGCAGATGCGGAATGCCTTCATAGACGCTCATTTCGAGCATCTTGGGATCGATCATGATCAGGCGAACCTGGGACGGGTCAGCCTTGTAAAGCAAGGACAGGATCATTGCATTGATCCCAACCGACTTTCCTGAACCCGTGGTGCCCGCAACCAGCAAATGCGGCATTTTCGCCAGATCGGCAACCATCGGATTACCAGCAATATCTTTCCCAAGCGCAAGCGTGATTGCCGACGTATTGGCCGCGTAAACCTGCGAGCCCAGAATTTCGGACAAGCGAACGCCCTGCCTGCGCGGGTTGGGCAATTCCAGACCCATCAGGTTTTTACCTGGAATGGTTTCAACCACCCGCAGCGACGTGAGCGACAGCGCGCGCGCCAGATCTTTCGACAGATTCACCACCTGGCTTCCCTTGACGCCGGTGGCAGGCTCGATTTCGTATCGGGTAATAACAGGACCGGGATAAGCTGCAACCACATTGGCTGCGACGTTGAAATCGGCCAGCTTTTTCTCGATCAGGCGCGACGTGTATTCCAGCGTTTCCGGTGATACGCCTTCCTGCACCGGTGGCGGTTCGTCGAGCAAGGCCAGTGCCGGCATTTTGGTATCGGCCGGCAGATCGGCAAACAATAATGGCTGCCGCTCGGACTCTGCCCGCTTCGAACGTTCGATCTGCACCACCGGCGGTTCGATATGAATCGGTTCGTCATCGTCATCGGCGATGACCTTGCGCAATTCCTGAACCTGCTCCTCGCGAACGGTGGCAGCCACTTCACCAAGCTGGCGGTCGCGGCGTGCGGCAATGGCCAGACGGGCGCGTTCAATGGACGTTTCAATCAATTCGCCTACCCGCTCGCACATCAAGAACCATGAACATCCCGACCACAGGCTGAACCCGATTCCGATCGCCACCATCAGGAGCATGGTGGCACCGACCGCTCCGAGCGAATCAAAAACAAACGGCGCAAACGATTCACCGACAATGCCGCCCGGCCCGAGCGGCAGGACGGCGCCCAGACCGTGCATGCGTGCGGCCTCCAGCACGACACATGAGCCAAACAGGAGCCAGAAACCCAGCCAGCGCTCCCAGGCAAAGCGGGTGAGTTCGGGGTCATCGGGTTTGAGACGGGCGCGGCTGCGAATAACACCGCGCACAACCGCCACAATCATCAAGGGCACCAGAAGCCAGGCGCTGCTGCCAAACAGATAAAGAAGCAGATCCGACAGCCACGCGCCAAATCGGCCACCAGCGTTTTGTACGACCGCACCGTGAACTGCGTGCGACCAGCCTGGATCGGCGCGGTGGTAGGTAGCGAGAATCAGGAACAGATAGGCCCCGAGTGCACCACAGGCGATCCAGCGTACCTCGGTGATGAGCCGCATGACCCGCTCGGGCAATTCGGTGCGCAGGCCACGCAGCAGCGATGCGCGGGGAAGGGTGTTGCCGATTGCTGCGGAAAGTCGGGCCACGTCGCGGTCAGTTCAAAAGGACAAGCGATTGATCACAGGTAAAGGCCGAGTTTTTCGCGCAGAAGAATTTGGCCTTCGTCCATGGGAACGATAAATCCCTCGGATTCCAGGCCTTTCATGACCCGCGACACCATTTCACGCGACGCACCAACCATTTTTGCGATTTGCTGACGCGGCAGACGATTTCGGACGATTCGATTGCCCTCGATCAACTCGGACGAATCGAGCAGCACCCTCGCAACCCGGCCATAAACATCGAGCAAGGCCAGAGTTTCAATCTTCCGGTCGGCCGAGCGCAAGCGTTTGACCAGACCCCGCATCACACCCAGACAGATTTCGGTGCTTTGGTTGAGCACCGACAAAAAATTATCTTTGGGAATGGCAAGAAAATCGCAGGGTTCCAGCGTGATAACGCTCGCCGATCGCGGCTCGTCGTCAATCAGGCTCATTTCACCGAAAAATTCACCCGCGCCCAGCACCGCGAGGATAACTTCCTTGCCCTCGGAATCGGATCGCTGGACTTTGGCACGGCCGGACAGGAGGATGTAGAGCGATTGCGATGGCTCGCCCTCGGCAACAATCGTCCGTCCTTTCGAAAAACTGCGCCGCGCACTGCCGACCGCCAGCATGTCGATCTGCGATTCGGACAGGCTGTAGAAAAGCGGTACCCGCCGCAGAAATAGTCGAATATCGTAGGTTGACATCGTCCCCTCACCGCCGGTCTTCAGCCGATTTAAACCGACAAAACGCTGACTCGCGCCCGGCTCACGAGCCTGCTCACAATATAATTGTGCACGAGGTTTCCCCAATTCCGCAAAATTTGTTGAAGACCACCCCGTAAGCCGATGATTATCTGAGGTTTTACGGCAACACTCTACAGGCTGCAACCATGTCCGAACGCAAACACGCCAGAGTACTGATCCTGGGTTCCGGTCCCGCCGGGTACACCGCAGCGGTTTACGCTGCCCGTGCCAACCTCAATCCGGTACTGATTACCGGGATGGCGCAGGGCGGTCAACTCATGACCACCACCGACGTTGACAACTGGCCAGCCGATGCCGACGGGGTCATGGGGCCGGATTTAATGGCGCGATTTGAAAAACACGCTACCCGATTCGGTACCGAAATGATTTTCGACCAGATTCACACCGTAAAACTCGACGAGCGGCCACTCCGGCTGGTTGGCGATTCGGGCGAATACACCTGCGACTCGCTGATCATTGCCACCGGCGCATCGGCCCGTTATCTGGGATTGCCGTCGGAGCAGGCATTCATGGGTAAAGGCGTATCAGCCTGTGCCACCTGCGATGGTTTCTTTTATCGGAATCAGCCGGTAGCGGTCATTGGCGGTGGAAATACCGCGGTGGAAGAGGCGCTTTATCTGACCAATATTGCAAGCAAAGTCACCCTGGTGCATCGGCGCGACAAACTGCGTGCAGAACCCATCATGATCGACAAGCTGATGGAAAAAGCGGCCGCTGGAAAAGTGGAATTGCGCTGGTTCAACGAACTCGACGAGGTGCTGGGCGATGCCAGCGGCGTCACCGGCATTCGCCTGCGCGACAGCCGAAACG
>CAMBZS010000146.1 GCA_945872335.1 Bordetella parapertussis
CAGCCAGGCGAGCAAGGCGCCCCGCGCAGCTGGGTCCTCCAGTTTGGCGCCTGTGGGTCGTATGAGCGCATCGCCTGCATGCTGCGAAACACTCGGCCCGCCATCGGACGGAATATCCGAAATCAGTTGCGCCCGCAGCACCAACTCATTGAGGCGGGGACGTTCTGACTCGGGAATTTCGAGGACCAGGATCGCAGACTGGGCTTGAGGCAGCCGGATGCCCAGCGCGATGACCGGTATGCCCGATCCCGAAGGTACGGTTCCGAAGCCCTTCTCGCCAAGCCGTTCGGCGAGATCGGGAGCGAGCGCAGGCCAGCGATCTGAAAGCCCTGTATGGGAAGCCTGCCAGTCGGCGATGGCTTGCCAGCCGCCCCCGCCAAATCGAAGGCAAACCGATGCCTGGGCTCGACAAAGAAGCGCCGAGCAGCGGGCAAATTCAGCCCAGAATGCGTCGTCCTGAGGCGCAATTCGAAGAAGCTGGATGGCGGCAAGCAGTGCCTTTGCATCGACCCGGGCACTCCCGGGTTCGGCAGGCGCCGGGCGTAGCGATCGTGAGGAGCCTGGATCGTTCATGCTGCTGGGTGCTGCTCGGATGCTGACGATCAGGATTTCGCAGCGGCACGGCGCCGGGCGCGTGGACGCGGCGCGGGCTGGGCGTCGGCGGGTAGCGGATCTGCAGCGGGCGATGCCGCCGGAGCCGTCAAAGGCGTGGAGGCTGCGCTGAGCCGCCCCTCCTTGAGTCGAACCAGCCGGTCGATCTGCGGCAGCGACGACAGATGGGCGTAGATCGCTTGCAGATACCGGAGCGAACGCATTTCGAGGAAAACCGAATCGTTCAGCGCGTCGAAGCGCTCCTCGTTGATGACATAACTGCCCGCGATGTCGCGCGCCGACCCCGCCACCTGCACGCGAAGATTCAGCGGACGCAGCAGGTTGTGCCTGACGAGGAATGCGGAAAACTGTCGCGTGAGCGTATCCATCTGCTGGAGTTCACCCAGGAATCGCTTTACGTTCTCAAGCGTTTCGGTGGGCGCGCCATCAGCGTTGAAGAGCGGCAGCCCCTCGTTTTCGTCGAGCAGACCTGAGTCGGCGTCGACACAGACTGCGTATTCGTCGGTGCGCTCGGTGTCGGCAAGCGCGAAGGGATAGCGACGCAGGATGCCAGGAATATAGGCCCCCTTGAGCCAGGCCCCTTCTGCGTCCACGCAAAGGTTTTCTCCCGATTCAACCCCCAGCAGCGCCACCGGCCTAAAGGCTTCGCGCTCGCGGTCATCCAGGAACACAATTGGATAAAACGCGGAGGCGCGCACGAATTCCTGCATCGCGAGCGATGCGAGATGAAACTTGCGTGAAAACCCAAATCCAATTGCGGGGCGAACCCGCAGATGGCCGTGTTGCTCGCGACTGACCGCAACAAGTCGTTCAAACATGAGTGAGAGCCTGATTAAATCCTGGGGAGTGTAGCGCCTCAGCGGGCGTTGCGGACAAGGCGGGCGCGAAAGGTGGTCGGGGCAGCAGGATCGAGGGGGTCGAGTCCAATGATCGGACTCAGTCCAATCGCGCCGGTGCTGAAGTCGATCGTGAACACTTCATTGCCTGGCACCCACGATGAGGTCCAGAACGAGCCCGCGCCGGTCAGGTCGAGGTCAACCAGCTTCTTCAGCGCGGCATCGGTACAGCCAGCGCTGCCGCCCTCGGCAGGCCGCCAGCGTACGCAATCAACCAGGCTTGCCAGTTCAGCGCGGTTCGGTACTCGCCAATCGGAATAGCCACGATTCCGCGAGGCGTCCTGGTTCACTGCCGCCGACTCGGCGAGCGCGTCGCGGAACGCGCGTACCGCGGGCTGCCCTGCCACCGGATCACAACGCCCTGCGGTGGCGTTGAAGCTCCATCCCGCCGAGCAGATCATCCACATCAGGCCGCTCCGACGATCAAGCAAGGTGCCTGCGCTCAGGTTCGCTTCCCAGCGCGCTGCGCTGTAGTAGGAATCAGCGAAGCGCGAGGACAGGTCTGCCGTGCTCACGGGCGCCACCCGCAAGCGTAGCGTATTGGACGCCTCGCTTCGGACGCGACCATTGCCCTGCAGAAGCGCCATCCAGGCCTCGCCCGTGGCGGTGGCGACCAGGGTGCTGCTCCAGAAACCGCTGCCTTCCGAACTGATGCTGGACGGAATCGGGTTCTCGAGGGCGTTTCGCCGGTTGAAGTTGAGCATCGGCAGCCATGAGGTGAGCGCCGCGACGCGGTCGGCACCCTCCACCGTTCCCGCGTTGAAAAATACCGACTGCAGCTGATCGACCGAGGGCAGCCGCCAGGAGCTGGCAGCGCGGCCACACCAGCCTTCCACAGGAATGGCGACAGCATCGCCTTGCGTGTAGCGCCCGGGATAGTCCACTACCCGCCACACCAGCCCCGTCACGTTGTCGCGGGTGCACCCCCATTGCGAAGCGCCCGCGCCCACCGGCGTGCCACTCGGGCAACCAGCGGCCCCTTCCTCTAAACCGTTGTTGCAGATCCGGGTGTAGTCGAACGACTCAGGGGAACTGGGGTTGAGTTTCCCCAGCTTGGCTGGAATGGCACCACGGCCAGTCCCGCCATCCTGGAGCGCGCAGTCCACTCCTGGCATGCATTCGGTGAGACCGGTGTCGTTGATAGGCGTGTGGACGCAGGACAGCGACGCAGACCCCCGCCCGCCCAGCGCAGTGGGCGCGGCGCTGATCGAACAGATCCGGTTCACCGGATTGCGGTCGATCACAAGCGTGGCGGCCACGCCGCCCGCGCTCGTGACCTGTAACCCGGCACCCGCCCCGGCCACTGCAGGCACCGTGTAGGGCACGCCGTCATTTCCCTTCAGGACGATATTGCCGCCCTCAAACGCGGAACTCGACGTGCTGCCCACCCCCGATACCGAGACTTCGTACCAGGCCGTGGACGTGGTGGGGCCGCCTCCCCCGCCTCCGCCCCCGCATCCAGCCGCCGCCAGGCCGACGAGCGGCACCGCCACGAGCCACGCCGCCAGGCGACGGTACTGGTCCTTCATGCCACGGCGATCGTCCGCGGGCCGCTGCCCGCTGCGATCAGATGCTGAGTTCATCGTCATCACTCCAATATTCATACGCGCTCGCACCGATCGTGTCAGCCCCGGTTACACCTGGCAGATACGACGGCGTACCCAGCAGCCACGCATTCTCGAGTTGCGAAGGATCGGTGGCCCGGTCGGCCTCCAGCGGATCGAACAATTCGTCAAGCAGTCCATCGCCCGTGCGCGCGGTTCCCCAGTTCGGCGCCGCCCCAACGCTCACCCGCTCCGCACTGCCCAGCGACTGCAGATACGCTTGCGTGTTGGTGTTGAGGCTCTTCAACACCGGCGCCGAGCCGCCACCCGACGGCGCCAGCACAGGGGTGGTGTCGAGCGACTTGAGCGCAAGCAGCGTCGTGGCACTCGGCGTGGCGCGATAGGCCACCGCTGCCGCACCCAGCTGGCTCTGCTGCCAGTTGTCACCCTGAGGATCGTAAATCGACGGGCTGAACTTCGACTGCCCCGCCGTCACGTTAAGCATCAGGTAGCGACCATTGGCGTCGTAGCCCAGATACCGCGTGGTGCCGTTCGCAAGCTGCGCGCGGTCCACGCCGCCCGCTGGCACCATCACATTCACGCTGTCAGCAGCCGCCCTCAGAGGCGACTGCCCCGATCCCACTGCCGGCCCCTTGCCGCTCACCACCAGGAGCGGTACCGAACCTGCGCTACGCGTGCTGATGTTGAGCAGGGCCGCGTCCGCCGACTGGATCACGCCACCCGTGCTGTAGACCGCCACCGAGGTGTCGCCCCGGATCTCCGAAACGGTCGCGTTACCGGTCAGGCGGATCTGCACATCGTTACCGCTCAGCCGATCGGCAGCCGTCATGGAGAGCGACCCGCCAAACACCGACAACGGTCGCTTCACATCAACCGAACCGACCACTGAGACGTCACCCCGACCGCCGTTACCGGCGCTCGCATCGTAGCCCACCACCACCCGACCGCCTCCCGCGGCGAGCGCAGCGATCGAGTCGGTATCGAGCACAAATGTGCCGGCGGCCTCGTTGCCACCCAGGCGGATGGCACCGGTCTTGGTGTCGGGTTGCAGCGTGAGCGTAGCCGACGTGGGCGCTGTCACGGAACCCGCCCCGCCCCGGAAGTCGATCGTCCTCGCCTGCAGCGTGGTGCTGCCCGCCACCTGCAGGGTGCCGCCAAACTCGATCCGGTCGGTGAAGCCCAGTAGCGGTCCGCTGCTCACCACGACGCTGCCTGTTCCGATGGTGAGCGACACGCCGCGGATCTCATTCTGCAGCCGAACCGGCACCGCTCCGTCCGGCTTCACCCGCACCACCACCGGGTCCGCAAAGCTCAGACCGGTTCCGGACTGCCCCATCGTGATCGAACCCTGCTGCTGATCGCTGCCAATCACCAACGCACTGAACCCATCGAGCGCGCTGTCGAACCCGCCTCGCGCCAGCATCCTCAATGCGCCCGGGTCGCTCGCCAGATCGCCGATCACCATGGCCCGCGTGGGGGTGGCCGGGCTCAATGCAAACTCCCCGCCTGAACCGCGCAGTTTCACAGCTGCTGCAATATCCACCGTGCTGTCGGCGGCCAACTCGACCGCACGCCCACTGGTTGCACTCGTGGTAATCGTGACCGTTTGGCCGGGAGCCGCGCCGGAGGCAATCGTCAACAAGCCCCCTGCATCGCCCCTCAATGCCAGGCTGTGCACCGACATGGTCTGGTCGAACCTCACCGCTGCGGCTGTGATGTCAAAGCGCGTGTCCGCGGCCGAGACCGGCGCGTTCGCGTTGATCGCCCCGAGCACCACGCCCTGACCGGTGGCCGGCCGGATCAGCAGCTGCTGGGCATCACTGCCTGCAAAGCTCATCTCCACCTGCGACAACCTGCCAGCCGCGCCCCCTTCCACCACCGCTGACAGACGCAGGTTCGAAGCGGTGGCCGCAATAGCCGGGTTGGCCGGCAGACTGAGCGCGCCAAAGTCAACGCTTGTCACGTTCTCGATGCTGACCTGCGTGGTGCGCGCACCGGTGACGTCGCTACGCAATCCGCCATCGAAGATCACCCGGTTGGTCGCACCCTCTACCGTGCCGCCGTTGATGTCCAGCGTGGAGCCACCCAGGAGGGCGAACCCTCTGTTGAACTGCAGCGTGCCCGCCGCGTTGACCACCAGGTCGATGCTGCCCAGCGCCATGACGGAAGCCGCCGCTGGCGAGCTGAGGCCGGTCTTCGCCGGGTACTGCGGCAGGCCGAAGTTCAGGCCCGCCCCGTCGCTGCGCATTGATTCGACAAGGGTCCTGGCACCTGCGCCCGACCGCGCGGTGAGCTTCACCTCGGCCGCATTGTTGATCGTGAAGTTGCCCGCCGCACCAGCGGTAGCGGCAGCGTTGTTCAACACCACCTGATCAATGTTGGAGAGCGTGACGCTCACCGCCGCCGCGGCAGCCGTGCCACCAATCGCGAGGCCTCCATCGAATATCACCATGTCGGAGGTGCCACCGGCCGCGCCATTCACCAGCAGCTTCGCTCCGTTCAGGAGGGTCACCCGGCCGCCGAAGCGAACGGTGTCGCCCGCACCCGCCGTGATGTCGAGCGTCCCGCCATCGATCGTGACATCGCCCTCGAATTTCAGGTCATCGAAATTCGACAGCGTCATCGCGTTGAGCGATACCGACTTGTTGAAGGTGATGTCATACCCACCGGCGGTCAGCGTGAGGCTGTCGGTGCCGTTCGCGTTGCCATCGACCACGTCACCCGTGATGCGGATACCGTCGGCACCCGTACCCCCTGGTACCGCCGTCCTCGCCACGATCGTGCGGCCACCGGTCACGATCACCCTGTCGTCGATGAATACATCGTCCGACATCGATACATCGTTGTTGAGCGAGGTTGTCGCCCCCGAGCCATAGATCTTGAGCGACTCGCCCTGGATCTGCTGGTTCAGGTTGATGTGACCACCCGCCACCGGCGCCTGCAGCGTTAGCGGAACGTTGAAGACGATCGGCTGTGCATTGCCCGAATCACCCACATCAATGATGTGTTTGCCGGTGTACGACCCAACCACCAGTTCCTTGACCTCGAGCGTCCGAAGATCGGTGGTGTTGACGAAGAGCGAGGTCGCCGAACTCGCATTGGATGCACCTGCGAGCCTGATCCCCTTGGTATCGACCGTCGGGCGCAACTGAACCACGTCGTTAGCACCAGCGAGTTGCCCCAGTGCCTTGATATCGACCGAGTCGGTTTCAAGTTCGGTGCCCGAGTTGAGCCTGCCTTCGATCGTGATGGACTTGGCGACTTTGCTGAGATCGAACCGGGTAAGCGCCTCGCTCGGCGACAGGATATTACCGGTCGGGCCCGCGATCTCGCCAGTGACGATGATCAGGCGGCCGCCACCGGTAACGGTGACACCGCTCACGATGGCGCCGTTGATGGTCAGCGCAACAGCCGGGCTGATCACCAGCTGAGTCTTGCCCAGGGCCCCCTTGAAGATCGTGCTCGAGGAAATCAGCGCCGTCGCACTCGCGGCAGTTACACCGGAGAGGTCCGCCTGGGGCGATGCACCGAGCGCGGTGATGATCACCTGGCCCTCGCCACTGACCTTGCGCCCACCCGCCTGGGCCGCGCTGAGCGTGGCCGACGCCCCCGAATTGACCACGATTGGCGAGGCGCCAAGCGATACGCCAGAGAGATTCTGATGCGTATTGACAACCAGCGTGAGTTCGCTTGCCGACAGGTTCGCGCCGCTGATGACCGTGGGCGATGCTGCGGTTCCCGCCGCTCCGGCCAGTTGCAGCGCACCCTCGCCAGCCATGTCGCGGGCCACCGCCGTCGAGCCGCTGCCAACCAGCGTCTGAGCCGGTGTCATCGTGAGCGTTGCGCCGGCCCCGACCCGGATCGATGCGCCACCCAGGTTCGTTTCGCCATCAAGTGCCGCGCTGGCCGATGCCTGCGCCGTGACGGTACCCGCCACGGAAATGTTGTTCAGCATGACCCGGGCGCTGCCCAATCCGGTCACCACCACCGAGCCAGTGCCCGTGATGGAACGACCAGAGATGCCACTGTCGCTTCCGGTTGTCGCTTGCGCCGCCGTGAGCGTGAGCGACACATCATCGGCGACCTGCAACGTGAGTCGATTCCCGAGGACCGACGCTGGGTTCACCTCGATGCTTCGGCCAATGACAGCCGAGGTCGGCACTGCGATCGCTGACAGGTTGAACGGCGCAGCGTCGAGGCCGATAAGACTCAACGAGCCAGAACCCGTGACGGCGCGGCCACTTGCCTGGCTGGCGGACATCACGACCTGTGCCCCGTCGGCGAGCGCGAGGGCCACCGGGCCAAGAAGGCTGCCTGAGGAAACGGTCAGGTTCGACGACACCTGCGCCTGGCTGGCAAGCCCGGACGCTACGCGCGTGAAATCAACCGTCCCCCCGCCGAGCCCTGTGATGACGAGCGACGATTGAGCACCGGTACCGGCGTGGATACTGCGTCCGCTCGCCTGCGCCGCGCTCACCGTGACGGTTGCACCTGCCGCAACCTCGAGCCCAACATGCCCGAGTTCGACCGCGCCGGGCAGCGTCATGGTGCTGTCGATCACCACGGTAGTGGCAGCCGACAACCCGTCAAAGCTTGGCACCCCTTGAGCAGCGAGGTATTGCGACAGCCCCGTGACCCTCACCTGACCGGCGCCACCGACCATCGCTAAGTTGGCCTGCGCCGCACTGAGCGTGAGCGTCGCACCGGTAGCAACGTTGATCGACGTGGCGCTATTGACCAGCGCAAGCCCTGATCGGAACGCTCCGCCAGCCCCCAGGTTGACCGACCCTGCAATGGCGATATCGCCAGAGAGTGTGAGCGAAGCGATGTTGGCCACATCCGGGTGAGTGGTGAGCGCCTCCAGCTGCCGGCCGTTGAATACGACAACACTGGCGTTCGCAGCAATCGGTGCGCCCGGTACATCGAACCCCGGCGCAAGCTGCGAACCGAGACGGATCTGCACTGCACTGCCCGAGGGCGGGAGGATGATTCCGGCCCCAGCGGTGCTGCTGTCCTTGACAGAGCTCAGCGTTGCGCTGACGAACCGGATTTCAGGCTTGACTGCGCCGCCCGGCAGGAACGAGGCGATCTTGCGCAGATCGATCTCGCGATCAATCGCGCCTTCAACCGTAAGGACGCCGTCACCCAGGAATTCGGACAGCCCGCCGGTATCGAGGAGCTGCTTCATCTGCTCGACCGACACCGTGAGGGCCGAGTTCACCACCACGCGGGAGAAGCCACCGAGATTGGCAAGGGGTACCCGGCTGATATCGAGAACACCGTTGTTCGACTCGAGCGTGTTGCTCTCGCCGTTGCCGATCTGGCCGAGCTTGATCACCGAGGCGGGATCCAGCCGGACCACCCGCGCCGTGCTGCCCTGACCGAAGCGGAACGACACGGTGTCGTTACCGCCGACCGAATCGGTCATGTCGAGCAGCATGATGGCTGTTGGCGTACCCGAGGTGTCGGGGTTAAAGCTGAGCCCCGACACATCCACGATCAGCGTGTTGTTGGCTGCATTGCCACGCAATTTGGTGGCCTGCAGCTGCTGCGGCGTGACAACAAATCGCGATGAGCTTGACAGCGTGATCTCGGTGCCCGCACCGGTGGTGGCGGCAAGGGCTGCGCTGGTCAGGTCGACCGTCTGGGTCGCAGCACCGGCGAGCGATGTGCTCGACGAAATCGGCCCGGTCAGCACCAGGGTGCCAGCCCCCTCCAGACGTGCGCCGTTCAATTGCGCGGCGGAAAGCGCAAGGCTGCGCCCAGCCGGGATGGAAACGATGGCGGTTCCCAAGACCGTACCCGCCGCAAGCGTTGACACGCTCGCGCTCAGCGTGGCCTCCACGCGGGTGGTCTGTATCGCAGACAGATTGGCCGCCACCGTGCCCAGATCCGAGATTCGGGTGGTGCCCGCACCGACCACGCGCCCGCCATCGGTTGCAACGCGGGTCGCCTGCGCGGCACTCAACGCCAGGGTCTGACCCGCGCCAACCGACAGGGTCACTGCGCTCATCACGGTTCCCGCGTCCAGACGCACCAGTGACGCACCCGATGCGAGCGTGGCACTTCGGGTTCCGCTGACCGAAACCTGGCTGAAGTCGAGCGTCCGGTCATCCACCCCGGTAATCTGAACACTGCCGGCGCCTATCACGCTCCGGCCACTGGCTTGTCCAGCGCCGAGCGTGAGCGTACGACCCGAAGCAATGTCGATCCCGAAGCCACCCAGATCGGTGGCGGCCGCAAGCGTCGTGTCGTTGGCGATGACCAGTCGACGACTGAGTGCCGTGTTGCCAATCGCCTGAACCCGGGTGAGGTCGACCGCGGTACCGTTGATTCCGGTGACAACCACCTCACCCGCCGCCCGGATCAATCGGCCGTTGGCAAGGCCCGAGGCGATGGTGAGCGACTGCGCCGCACCCGCTGCGCCCGCCGACTGGATCACAAAGCGTGGATTCAGAGAGGTTGCCGTGGTGAGCACCGCACCGGGAACCGCTTCAGCCAACAGCATCCCGGTCGAGATCACGCCGGTGAGGTCAACCGCCGCGCCACCCGCCCCGAGACCGGTGATGGTGACCGAACCCGTTCCGTTGATTGACTTGCCGCTTGCCTGCGCAGCGGACAGCGTAAGTGTCTGACCCGATGCAGTGCGCACCTTGAACTGACCGATATTCGAGCCGGCATCCAGCGTGGCCGACGCCGGCACGGCCAGCGTGAGCGTACTTCCAACAATATTCGACAGATTGAGCAGGACCGGCTGCGTGGGCGGCGTCGCGGTGACCGTCGACAGCACCACACTGCCGGCACCCGCGATACGCAGATTGCTGAATGCATCCGCCGCGCCGGTGAGGACCTCACCCGCGCGCAGGTTGAAGGTCACGGTCTCGGGGTTGGCGATTTCGACAACGCTTCCCTCTCGCGAAAGAATCAGCTTGCCATCGACCCGGCGGACGCTGACATC
>CAMBZS010000147.1 GCA_945872335.1 Bordetella parapertussis
AGCGAGTTTCTGATGCGGGCAATGCGCGCGGGCGTGCGGGAGGTGATCCCCTCACCCTCGGCCGCAGCCGACCTGAGTGCAGCCTTTGCGCGCCAACTTGAACGGCTGGGGCTGCAGCGTCTTGGCATGCCGGCGGGCACGGTGATTGCCCTGGTTCCCGCGAAGGGCGGAAGCGGTGCAACCTTCATCGCGACCAGCCTCGCGGCCGAGCTCGCGGCGCAGGGCGCACGAACGCTGGTCATCGATCTGAACGCGCCGTTCGGCGATGCGGCGCTCCATCTGGTCGAGGAGCGTCCATCCGCCACGCTCGCTGATCTGGTGCGTCAGGTGGGGCGCCTGGATGCGACGCTGCTCGAATCGGTCGCGGTGGAAGCAAGTGACGGCTTGTCGCTTCTTGCCGCGCCCGACTCGATCGAGTCATTCGAACAGGTCAGTGCCGACGCGTTCGAGCGGATCCTGGCACTGGCTCGTTCGCGTTTCCGTTTTGTACTCCTCGACGTCGGCCGCTCGCTCGATCCGGTCACGGTTCGCGGCCTTGATCGCGCTGATCGCATTCTGCTGATCTCTCAGCCGTCCTTGCCTTATCTGCACGCGGCGCGCCGCGTGCTCGATCTGTTTGTGGGTCTGGGCTACGGCTCGGATCGAATCGACCTGGTGCTCAACCGCTTCGAGCGCGGCATGGAGCCGTCGGCCGACGAGGCCTCGAAGATGCTGGGCGTCAAGGTCGCCGATCTGATTCCAAACAGTTACCGCGCCGTGGGGCGCGCGATCAATCATGGTCAGCCTATCCGTGCGAGTGCGCCGCGCGACCCGGTCGCGAAGGCACTGTCAGTGCTCGCCGAGCGGCTTTTGTCGCAGCCGCGTCCTGGGCGTGGCGATGCGCTGGAACCTGGTCCCGCGAAACCGGTGCGCCATTGAATGCCGTGTCTGCAGCACAGTCAGGAGCCTTGATGTCAATCCGAGACCGTTTGGTTGAACCCGCTCGTTCGCCCGGGATGGCGCCTCAGGGCGCGAACCCGATACCCGCGTCCGCCAGGCCCACGCCAGAGTCGGTCAGCAGCGCCTCCTACCGGATTCTGAAAGGGCGGATCCATCGTGAACTTCTCGATCGCGTCGATACGCGCCAGCTGTCGGCGCAGGCGCCCGAACAGCTCCATGAGGAGTTGCGTCGCCAGATCGATCAGCTGTTGTCCGAGCACGGTGCTCAGCTGAATGCAGCCGAGCGACGACAGATTGTGGTGGACATCCGGCATGAAGTTGCCGGACTGGGGCCGCTTGAGCCGCTGCTGGCCGACGCTACGATCTCCGATATTCTGGTGAACTCGGCGAGGCAGGTGTATGTCGAGCGCGGTGGCGTGCTGGAACCCACCCAGGTGGAATTCGATGATGATCAGCACCTGCTCGCGTTGATCGATCGGATCGTGTCCCGAATGGGCCGACGGATTGACGAATCGAGTCCGATGGTTGACGCGCGCCTTGCCGACGGCTCGCGGGTCAACGCCATCATCCCGCCGCTCGCGATTGACGGACCGTGTTTGTCGATCCGGCGCTTCAGCGCGGTGCCGCTGAAGATGGACGATCTGATTGCGCGGGGCGCGATGCCCGCGCCGGTTTCCGAACTGCTGGCAGGGATGGTGCGGGCCCGGCTCAATATTCTGGTGTCGGGCGGAACGGGCGCGGGGAAAACCACGCTCCTCAACGTGCTCTCGTCGTTCATTCCGAATCAGGAACGTGTCATCACCATCGAGGATGCGGCCGAGCTACAGCTGCAGCAGCCCCATGTGGTTCGCCTGGAAACTCGCCCGCCCAACATCGAGGGGCGGGGCGAGGTGTCGCAGCGCGCACTGGTTCGCAACAGCCTGCGGATGCGCCCCGACCGGATCATTCTCGGCGAGGTGCGCGGTGGTGAGGCGTTCGACATGCTGCAGGCAATGAACACGGGTCATGAAGGCTCGCTCGCCACCGTGCACGCGAACATGCCGCGCGATGCGCTGATGCGCCTGGAAAACATGGTGGGCATGGCCGAGCTGTCGCTGTCCCCCCGCTCGATCCGGCAGCAGATTGCGTCCGCGATCGATGCGGTGGTGCAGCTGTCCCGGCTGTCCGATGGCAGCCGGCGCCTGACGGCACTGGCCGAGGTCACCGGCATGGAGACCGATACCATCACCATGCAGAACATCTTCGAGTTTCGGCAGACCGGCGTCGATGGCGAGGGCAGGGTGCTGGGCGCTTTTCATTCAACCGGTGTCCGGCCGCGGTTCGCCGATCGACTCGCCGCGCGTGCGATCGGGCTGCCGTCGGGCTGCTTTGACCCGCGTTGCACCTGGCCCGCGCAGGCTGCCAGCAAATGAGCGCCTTGTCGTTGAGCGCCTGGCTGCCCTGGATGCTGCTCGTCTTCATCGCGGTGAGTCTGCTGCTGCACGGCGCCTGGCTGATCTGGGACGGTACGATGCGGAGCCGACGACGGATGTCGTTACGCTGGGCGCGGTTTCATGAGCCATCGGCTGCTCGGATGCGGTCTGGGTCGGGGCGCGCATTTGCCGGCGATCTGCCGGGCGAGCGCCTCGCCGGTGCCGACGTCCGCACCGGTGGACGTCGTCTCCTTCGCTGGCTGGATCAGCCGCTTCGCGATGCGCAGTTGCGCTGGCGCACCCCGCAAGTGCTGCTCGCGTGGTCCGTGATCGGACTGCCGGTGGCGGGCGTGGGACTGGTGCCGGGCGTGCCTGTCGTACTGGTGCTGCCCGTGCTCGGTCTGATGCTCGCCGTCCCCTGGCTTTACGCAGCCCGCGTCATCCGACGCCGCGCGGCGCAGATTCAGAGCCAGCTTGCCGAAGCGGTTGATCTGGTGGCACGCGCGCTCCGCGCCGGCCATGCGCTCGCTTCGGCGCTCCGGATGGTTGCCGATCAGGCGCCTGCGCCAATATCGGTCGAGTTCGCCACCGTGTGTGATCAGATAGGGTTCGGCGTTCCTGCCGATCAGGCGCTTCGCGAAATGGCGGTGCGGAGTCGCTCGGATGATCTGCGCTATGTCGTGACCGCGGTTCTTCTGCAGCGTGAAACCGGCGGCAACCTGGCCGAGCTGCTGGACAACATCGCGGGGCTGGTCCGGCAGCGTCAGCAACTGCGGCACAGCGTGCGGGCGCTGTCCGCGGAAGGCCGTTTGTCGGCGTGGATTCTGGGAATCCTGCCGTTCGCGCTCGCAGGTGTGATTTCGGTGATCAACCCGGACCTGCTGTCGCTGCTCTGGACCGATCCCGCAGGCCGCGCAATGGCTGGTGGCGCGATTTTCATGATGATGTTGGGCATTCTGATCATGCGTCAGCTGGTCCAGGTTCGTGCCTGACATGAGGGAGAATCCTCTATGACCCTGCCGATCTGGGCGATGGTCGCACTTTTTGCCGGGACGACGATGACCGTCTGGCTGCTTGTTTCGTCGCTGGAGCGGCGCTCGGATTTGCGGCGCCGGTTTCGGGCCCTGGCGCGGGCGCGACCGGTTGCCGGCGAGGCTCGCCAGGTCGTTGCAATTGACACGCCCACGTGGGTCGAGTCCGTGCAACGTTATGCCGAACCGCTTGCCTCGCTCTCCATGCCTGAGCAGGACGAAGAGATTTCGGCCTTGAGGCGTCGACTGCGTCATGCAGGCTGGCGGGCGCCCTCGGCGCTTCAAGCCTTCGTGGCCGCGCGTACGCTGCTCGCGGTGATGCTGCCGGTCCTGGCCTGGATCGGCATGCAGGCTGCACCAGGCGAAGTGCCGAGCATTGCGATGCAATCACTGGGCATGCTGGCGGCCGCTGCCATCGGCTACCTCGCCCCCGGGGCCTGGCTGACGATGCGGGTGGGTCGGCGGCAGCGCGACATATTCGAGGCTTTTCCCGACGCGCTCGACCTGATGCTCGTTTGTGTGGAGGCGGGCCTGGGGCTTGATCTTGCGATTCAGCGCGTGGCGGCCGAGATCCGCTTGCGTTCGCCGGCGCTTTCGCTCGAGCTGGAACTGGTCAGCGCGGACGTGCGTGCGGGTTCCACCCGCGAGCGTGCGCTGCAACGGCTCACCGAGCGGATCGGACTCGATGAGGTCACCGGATTCTCCGCTCTGCTCACCCAGGCGGACCGTTTTGGAACCAGCATCGGCGATGCCCTGCGCGTGCAGGCTGACTCGCTTCGCACCACCCGCCGTCTGCGGGCGCAGGAAGCGGCGGCCAAGGTGCCGGTCAAGCTGATGCTGCCGCTGGTATTCTGCATTTTCCCCGCGATGTTTACCGTGCTGCTGGGGCCAGCCGCGATTCGTATCTGGAGGGTCATGGTTCCGGCGCTGCAGTCGGCGAGCTGAGCGTACAGGTTGCGTGGCACAATCGCGCCCGCTCCCTTCAACCGCTCGCTCACCCCCTCTTCAATCTCCGATGTCGTCCACGCTCTCCGATGCGGCACAGGCCCGCATTTTGCGAACTCTCTGCGCCGAACTCGCTGCCAGGCCCGTCCAGGTCGAAGCGGCGACAGCCCTGCTTGATGAAGGCGCAACGGTCCCCTTCATCGCGCGCTACAGGAAGGAAGCGACTGACGGTCTTGATGATGGTCAGCTGCGCCTGCTGGAGGATCGTCTGGGCACCCTGCGGGAGCTGGAAGAGCGACGCGCCACGATCCTGGAAAGCATTACCTCGCAGGGACGCCTCAGTAAGGAGCTCGCAGCGCTGATCGATGCGGCCGAAACCCGCAGCCGGCTTGAGGACCTCTATCTGCCCTATCGGCCCAAGCGGCGGACCCGTGCCGACATCGCCCGGGAGTGTGGGCTGGAGCCGCTCGCCGATCTGCTGCTCGCCGAGCCTGAGCGGGTGCCGGCCGACGAGGCGCAGCGCTTCATCCGCCCGCCGGATGCCGCGGGCGAGCATGGTGTGGCCGATATCAAAGCGGCGTTGGAGGGTGCGCGCGACATTCTGTCCGAGCGGTTCGCGGAGCGCCCCGAGGTGTTGGGCACGCTCCAGGACTGGCTGTGGGAGCGCGGCTGGCTGCATGCGAAGGTGTTCGAAGACAAGCGCGTTGAAGGCGAAAATTTTCGCGATTACTTCGAGCATGCCGAACCGATGGCTACGATTCCCTCTCATCGGGCGCTTGCGCTGTTTCGAGGCCGCCAACAGGCCATTCTTTCGTTGCGCTTAGGGCTGGAGCCGGCGCTTGAAACCGTGGTCCCGCATCCCGCCATCGCCCGGCTGGGGGGCTTGACCGGACTTGGGGCGGTGATCGGCGGCACCCGTGCGGCCGATGGTTGGCTCGCCGAAGTGCTTCGCTGGTGCTGGCGGGTCAAGCTCCTGCCACATTTCGAGACCAGTTTGTTCGGCCGCATCCGTGAGGCGGCAGAGGCCGAGGCCATCCGGGTGTTTGGGGCGAATCTCAAGGACCTGCTGCTCGCTGCGCCTGCGGGCGCGCGGTCGGTGATCGGCCTGGATCCGGGGCTTCGCACCGGCGTGAAAGTGGCGGTTGTCGATGCAACGGGTCAGGTCGTTGAGACCGCCACGATTTTTCCGCATGAACCAAGGCGCGATTGGGAAGGCTCGCTGGCGGTGCTCGCGGCACTTGCAGTCCGCCACCGCTGTGAGCTGGTTGCGATCGGCAACGGGACGGCGTCGCGCGAGACCGACCGCCTTGCGATCGAACTGCTGCGCCGATGCCCCCAGCTGAAGCTTCGCAAAGTGATGGTGAGCGAGGCCGGCGCCTCGGTGTATTCAGCCAGCGAACTCGCTGCGCGCGAAATGCCCGATCTGGATGTGAGTCTTCGCGGGGCGGTGTCGATTGCCCGGCGGCTGCAGGATCCGCTCGCCGAGCTGGTGAAGATCGATCCGAAATCGATCGGTGTCGGGCAGTATCAGCATGACGTGAATCAGCGGGCGCTTGCGCGGGCCCTTGATGCAGTCGTTGAAGATTGCGTCAACTCGGTTGGCGTCGATCTCAACACGGCATCGGCGCCGCTGTTGTCCAGAGTGTCCGGTCTCAGCGCCAATGTGGCACAAAGGATCGTGGACCAACGCAATCTCAAAGGCCCTTTTCCGAACCGCGAGACATTGAAGGAGGTGCCCTGGCTTGGCGAGCGCGCATTTGAGCAGGCTGCGGGTTTTTTGCGCATTCGCGATGGCGACAACCCGCTGGATGCTTCCTCGGTGCACCCTGAGGCCTACCCTGTAGTTGAGCGGATGCTGGCCAAGCTCGCGCGTTCGGCGCGCGACGTGATCGGACGGCGCGAACTGCTGCGCCAACTGGTGCCCTCCAACTTCACCGACGCGCGCTTTGGCGAGCCGACCGTACGAGACATTCTCGCCGAGCTTGAAAAGCCCGGCCGCGATCCGCGCGGAGAATTTTCGACTGCCAATTTCAAGGAAGGCGTGGAGTCGATTGCCGACCTCTCACCCGGCATGCGGCTCCAGGGTGTGGTGACCAATGTGGCGAATTTCGGTGCATTCGTCGACATTGGTGTTCACCAGGATGGACTGGTCCACGTGTCGCAACTGTCCGACCGGTTCGTTCGTGATCCCCGCGAGGCGGTGAAGGCCGGACAGGTGGTGAGCGTGACGGTGGTCGAGGTCGACGCGGCGCGAAAACGCATCGCGCTATCGATGAAGAGCCGGCCGGTGATTGGCGCACGCGCCGCTGACGGTGCTGGAGGTGGCCCCCAGGGCGCCACGCGCGGCGCGCCGCCGGCGGGAGGCGGTGGCCGCCCGTCGGGCGCAGGCGCAGGGGGCGCCCGTTCACCGGCAGGCGCCGCCAGGCGCGAACCTGCGGCAGAGACCACCGCGCTCGGGGCCGCGCTCGCGCGCGCCATTCGGCGCTGATCCCGCCCGCAGGCAACGGTCAAATCGGAGACCCGCGATGAATGACCTGCTGATTCGTGGCGCGCTGCTGGTTGACGGTAGCGGCGCTGATCCCCGGCACGCAGACGTGTTGTTATCGGGTGCGCGGATTGCCGAGGTGGGCCCGCCCGGCAGCCTGAGTCGGGCGCGCGAGCAAATCAATGCCGAGGGTCTGGCGCTGATGCCCGGGATTGTCGATAACCACACCCACTATGACGCGCAGGTGACCTGGGACCCCTGGTGCTCGCCCTCACCCCAGCTTGGCGTGACCACTGCGGTGATCGGCAATTGCGGCTTTACCATTGCCCCCTGCCGGCCCGGCGACCGGGAGCGCATCATGCGCAACCTCACGCAGGTGGAGGGCATGTCGCTCGAGGTGTTGCGCCAGGGTATCGACTGGCAGTTCGAGTCGATTGCCGACTATCTGGCGTTTATCGAGCGGCGCGGCACCGTGCCGAACCTTGCGGCCTTTGTCGGTCACTCGTCGCTGCGAACCTTTGTCATGGGTGAGGAGGCATCCCGGCGGGCGGCCACGCCCGCTGAAGTGGCGCAGATGCGCGCTCTCCTGGTCGAGGGATTGAAGGCCGGGGCGATCGGTTTTGCCACCTCAACCTCGCCCGCCCACAACGGCGAGGGCGGCATTCCAATGCCCTCGCGGCTGGCGGACGATAGCGAGCTTCAGGCCCTGGTGGGTGCGCTTAGTGATGCTCCCCGCTCGGTCTTCATGCTCACCAAAGGCGGCCATACCCGCATCGATTTTCTGGAGACGCTCGCCGAGCAGAGTGGTCGTCCGGTGATCGTTGCGGCGCTGCTCCACAACAGCACCAATCCGGGTGCTGTATTCGCCGATCTGGATGCCATTGCGGCGGCCCGTGCGCGTGGCCGCGAGATGGTGGGCGCGGTGTCGCCGTGCCCGCTCACCAACGACTTCACCCTGCATTCGCCCTATCCGGTGGAGGGGCTGGAGAGCTGGCGACCGCTCCTCGCGCTGAAGGGCGATGCGTTTATCGCGGCACTCCGGTCGGCCGAGCGACGCGATGCCATTCGGCGAGAGCTCTCACAGCCCGCTGTATTTCGGCTGTTCAACGGCGAGTGGGACAAGGTGCAGGTGGTGGAGACGCGGCGCGCAAGCCACCGTCACCTGGAGCACCGCAGCATTGCCGCACTCGCGCGTGAGGCGGGGTGCGATCCGCTTGATTTCATGCTCGATCTGGCGATCGAGGAAAACCTCGACACCGTCTTTTCCGCCGTGCTGCTCAATTCGGACGAAGAGGCTGTCGCCCGCATGTTGGCCCATCCTGCAAGTCTGGTATCCCTGTCGGATGCCGGCGCGCACCTCACGTTTTTCAATGACGCCGGTTTCGGACTTCATCTGCTGGGGCACTGGGTGCGCGAGCGTCAGGTGCTGAGCCTTTCCAGCGCTGTCAGGAAGCTTACCGCCGAGCCGGCCGCGCTCTTCGGACTTACCGACCGGGGTTTGATCCGGCCCGGCGCCTGGGCGGATCTGTTGCTCTTCGACCCGTCCACCGTGGGCCGTGCAGACAAAACGCGCGTGAACGATTTGCCGGGCGGCGGCGCCCGGCTGCTTACGCCGCCAGTGGGGGTTCACGGTGTCTGGGTGAACGGCACACGCGTGGTCGATGCCCATGGTCATCCGGTTGCCATGAGTCCGGTTGACCCTTGGCCCGGTCAACTGTTGCGTAGCTGCTGAGCGAGTCTCGGCCCCACGCGGTTTTGTGGTCTACTTGGGTCTCTCTTCCTCCTCCAACACTTTCACCTTGGCGACGCGATGAAATACCGTTTCCCTATTGTCATCATCGACGAAGACTGGAAGGCCGAGTCGGCCAGTGGTCTGGGCATCCGTGCGCTCGCCAAGGCGATCGAGGAGCAAGGCTATGAGGTGGTGGGCGGCTTCACTTACGTTGATGTCACCATGGTGGCCAACCAGGCCGCGCGCGCCTCGGCGTTTGTGGTGTCGATCGACGACGAAGAAATCAACGAAGACGGCGCAGAAAGCAAGGCAGTGCAGGAGTTGCGCAAGTTCATTGTCGAAACCCGGCGCCGCAATGTGCACATCCCGGTGTTTCTGTTTGGCGAAACCCGTACCTCGCAACACATCCCCAACGACATCCTGAAGGAGCTCCACGGCTTCATTCACATGTTCGAGGACACGCCGGAATTTGTCGCGCGTTACATCATCCGCGAAGCGAACAACTATCTGTCATCGCTCGCGCCGCCCTTTTTCAAGGCGCTGGTCAACTATGCGCACGACGGCTCGTACTCCTGGCACTGCCCCGGGCACTCAGGCGGGGTGGCTTTTCTGAAGAGCCCGGTGGGCCAGATGTTCCACCAGTTCTTTGGCGAAAACATGCTGCGCGCCGATGTTTGCAATGCGGTCGATGAGCTGGGCCAGTTGCTGGATCACACCGGGCCGGTGGCGGCCTCGGAGCGCAATGCCGCGCGCATTTTCAATGCCGACCATCTTTTCTTCGTGACCAACGGCACCAGCACCTCCAACAAGGTGGTTTGGCATTCCACCGTTGGCACCGATGACGTGGTGCTGGTCGATCGCAACTGTCATAAGTCGATTCTGCACGCGATCATCATGACGGGCACCGTGCCGATCTTTCTGCAGCCCACCCGCAATCATCTGGGCATCATCGGACCGATTCCGCTTGAGGAGTTCGATCAGGCGAGCATTCAGAAAAAAATCGACGCCAATCCCCTCATTCGCGACAAAAGCCGCCGGCCACGCGTGATGACCATCACGCAATCTACTTACGACGGCGTGATGTACAACGTTGAAACCATCAAGAAGTCGCTGGGCAGCTACATCGAGAATCTTCATTTCGACGAAGCTTGGCTGCCGCACGCGGCGTTTCATCCCTTCTATCACGAGTTTCACGCCATCGGCGTGAATCGGCCGCGCTCCACCGACTCAATGGTGTTCTCCACCCAATCCACGCACAAGCTGCTGGCGGGTCTGTCGCAGGCCTCGCAAATTCTGGTGCAGGACTCAGAAACCCGAAAGCTCGATCAGTACCGCTTCAATGAAGCCTATCTGATGCACACCTCCACCAGCCCGCAGTACGCGATCATCGCCTCCTGCGACGTT
>CAMBZS010000148.1 GCA_945872335.1 Bordetella parapertussis
ACACCTACGGTTTTCCGCTGGATCTCACCGCCGATGTCTGTCGCGAGCGCGCGGTCACGGTTGATGAAGCGGGCTTTGAGGTGGCGATGGAGCGTCAGCGGGAGCAGGCGCGCGCGGCCGGCAAATTCCGCATGGCGGCCGGACTCGAATACAGTGGCGAGCAGACGCGCTTTGATGGCTATGAGCAGCTTGAGGTGGCCCAGGCGCGGGTACTCGCGCTCTATGTAGACGGCGTGGCCACGCCGTCGGCCTCAGCGGGCGTGCAGGCGGTCGTGGTGCTTGATCGCACGCCGTTCTATGCCGAGTCGGGCGGCCAGGTGGGCGATGCGGGCCTGCTCCGCTCGGCTGACAACGCTACACGCTTTGCGGTGGAAGACACGCGAAAGATCCAGGCCGATGTGTTCGGTCATCATGGCACGCTGATGGCCGGGCACCTGGCGGTGGGCGATACGCTCGCTGCGCAGGTCGATACCGTGCGGCGCGGGCGCACTGTGCGCAACCATTCAGCCACCCACCTCATGCACAAGGCCTTGCGCGAGGTGCTGGGCGCCCATGTCCAGCAGAAGGGCTCGCTGGTGGATGCCGAGCGTACGCGTTTTGATTTTTCCCACCATGCACCGGTCACCGACGAAGAGATCCGTCGGGTCGAGGCACGCGTGAACGACGAGATTCTTTCCAATGCCGCGACCGAGGCGCGGGTCATGGGGTTTGACGACGCGGTTCGTGCCGGTGCCATGGCGCTCTTCGGCGAAAAATACGGCGACACGGTTCGGGTGCTCGACATCGGATCGTCCCGCGAATTGTGCGGCGGCACGCATGTGCGCAGAACCGGTGATATCGGACCGTTCAAGATCGTTGCGGAATCAGGGGTCGCGGCGGGCATCCGCCGGGTTGAGGCGGTCACCGGCGACAACGCGCTCGCCTGGATCCAGGAGGCCTCGGCCATGCTGGGCAGCGCAGCGGGCGCACTCAAGGTGTCTGCAACCGAGGTGCCGGCCAAGCTCGCCCAGGTTCTCGATTCGGTGCGCGCGCTCGAGAAAGAGGTCGCGCGGCTCAAGTCCAGGCTCGCCTCCTCCCAGGGCGACGACCTGGCGGCAAGCGCAGTGGAGATCAACGGCATCAAGGTGCTGGCCGCAACACTTGAGGGGGCAGACGTCAAGGTGCTGCGCGACACGGTCGACCAGCTGAAATCCAAACTTCGCACCGCAGCCATCGTGCTGGCCGCGGTCGATGGCGGCAAGGTGAGCCTCATTGCCGGTGTGACAGCCGATGTCACCGGTCGGGTGAAGGCGGGTGATCTGGTCAACCACGTGGCCCAGCAGGTGGGAGGCAAGGGCGGGGGCCGGCCGGATATGGCGCAGGCTGGCGGCACGCTTCCCGATCAGCTGCCGGCAGCGCTTGCCAGCGTCTCGGGCTGGGTGGCTGCCCGCGCCTGATGACTGACAGCGCCAGCGCCGATCCGGGGTCGGGGCACCGCCGTGTGCTCCTGACGCTGGTCGGGATGTCGGTACTGTCGCATGCGGCGCTGGTGGGTTGCCGGATCGCGGTCACGCTGGGGGGCATCGAGCTTGGCGCGTCGGCGTTCACCATCGGGCTGCTCATGGCGTTTTTCGGGCTGCTCCCCATGGTGCTGTCGGTGCCGGCTGGCCGATTGGTCGACCGTATCGGCACCCGCAAGCCCATGTTCTGGGGCCTGGCCGTGCTGGCGGTGGCCATTCTTGCGCCGGCATTGTCCTGGGAGGTGGGCTCTCTCTTTCTGGCCAGCACCGCCACCGGCCTGGGGTTCATGGGGATCAACGTCGCCATTCAAAAGCTGGGCGGCGAGTTGGGCGGGCCGGCGGCGCGGGCCACCAATTTCGGACTGCTGTCGGTTGGCTTCTCCATTTCATCGTTCATCGGTCCACTGCTGGTGGGGCCGATCATCGACTTCGCCGGCTTCCGGGCGGCGTTTTTCGCACTGCTGCTGCTGCCGCTTGGCACGGCATGGTGGTTGAGCAGGGTGAAGTTCGAGGAGCGACCGCGCCTCGCGGGCGGCTCGCGCGAGTCGGCGGGTGAGCAGAGCGTGTTCGATCTGCTGCGCGACCCGGCGCTGCGCAAGGTCTATCTGTCGGTGGGTGTGATCTCGGCCGCCTGGGATGTGCACCAGTTCGTCGTTCCGATCTACGGCTCTGCGATCGGCATGTCGGCGTCCGCCATCGGCATTCTGCTGGCCTCCTACTCGGCTGCCACCTTCGTCATCCGGGTCGCGGTGCCCTGGCTCGCGAGGCGTGTGCCCGAATGGCCAATGATTCTCGCGTCGCATGTCGTGGGCGGCATCATCTATCTCCTCTATCCGCTCACCGAATCGCTGCCGGTCATGATGATGCTGTCGTTTGTACTCGGAATGGGGTTGGGTGTGTCGCAGCCCATCGTCCTGTCGCTTCTGCACCGGCTCGCGCCGCCCGATCGCACAGGCGAGGCGGTGGGTCTCAGGATGGTGCTGGTGAATGGAACGCAGACCCTGCTGCCCGGCGCGTTCGGTGCAATTGGGGGCGTGTTCGGTGTGGCGACGCTCTTCTGGGGCATGGCGCTGCTTCTGGGCGGGAGCCTGTTCTATGTGGCCCGTGGCACCGACCGGAAGGGGCCGATATGACCGTCGGCGCTCAACCCCCTGATGGCGAGACCACGGAACCCCGGCCCGCGTCCGAGCGCCCAGCCCCCCGGACGCTCGCCGATCTGTTCGTCGCTTTCACGACCCTCGCGCTGCACGGCTTTGGCGGCGTATTGCCCTGGGCTCAGCGCACGCTCGTCGACGATCGCCGCTGGCTGAGTCGGGAAGAGTTCCTGGAGGTGCTCGCTTTCGGTCAGTTGCTACCCGGCCCCAACATCATCAACGTGGGCATCATCGTCGGTCACCGCTACTTCGGCTGGCGGGGCTCGGTGGTTGCTGTCACCGGGCTGGTCCTGTTCCCAGCCGTGATCGTGCTGACGGCGGGCCTGGTTTATTCGCAATTCGTGAGCGTACCGGCCGTACAGAAGGCCTTGTCGGGCATGGCCGCGGTGGCCGCGGGCCTCATCATCGCGATGGCACTCAAGCTCGCCTGGGCGCAGCGCCGGCGCTGGCCATGGCTCGCGTTCGGGCTCGCGAGCTTCATTGGGCTCGCGCTCCTGCGCTGGCCCCTGCTGCAGGTGCTTGCGCTCACCGTCCCGGTTGCGGTGCTGCTTGCCTGGTGGAAGGAGGGGAAATCGCCATGACGTTCTGGGATCAGCTGGAGATGCTTGCGCACTTCGCCATGCTGTCGGCGATTGCGGTGGGCGGCGCGGTCTCGATGGTGCCCGACATCAGCCGCTACATGGTCGACGAGAAGGGGCTGCTTACTGCCGCACAGTTCAGCGAAGCGATTGCGGTGGCCCAGGCGGTTCCCGGGCCCAACGTCCTGTTCGTCACGCTTTTGGGCTGGCAGACCGCCGGGCTGGTGGGAGCCGTGCTCGCGACGCTGGGATTGCTCGTGCCGTCCAGCCTGATCACCTATCATGCGAACCGCTGGCGAAGCGGCAACCTTGATACGCGTGCGGTTCGTGCCATCCGGCTGGGCCTGTCGCCGCTTGCGGTGGGGCTCACCCTGTCAGCGGGCTGGGTGATTGCGGAGGGTGCGGTGACCCACTGGGCGCTCGCAGCGCTTTGCGTCGTCACCGTGCTGGTGTGTCTGGTGTCGAAGTTGAATCCCCTCTGGCTGATTGCGCTGGGCGCAGTGCTGGGGCCTTGGGTTCTGCCTTGATGGAATGTGTCGATTGATGAGGGTGTGGTATGGCTGATGAAGCAATTTCCTGTGATCGCGAGGTGGATGCGCGGGGACTCAACTGTCCGCTGCCGATTCTGCGGGCCAAGAAGGCGCTCACCGATCTGGGCAGTGGTCAGGTGCTGAAGGTGGTGTCGACCGACCCGGGTTCGAAGCGCGACTTTGAGGCATTTGCCAGGCAAACGGGGCACACGCTGCTACGCGTCGACGAGCAGGACCGGCAGTGGGTCTTTTTTCTTCAGAGGCGATAGCCCATGAAAGCGAGCTTTGATTACTCGGGGCGCCATGTCCTGGTGACCGGTGGCACGTCCGGCATTGGTGCTGCGACCGCTATGGCGTTCCGCCAGGCGGGTGCAAACGTGATTGCCTGCGGTCTGACTGATCAGGAACTGTCGGCGGCGCGCGCGAATCCCGGCTTCGAAGGCATTGAGCTGCGTCAGCTCGACGTCACCGATCGTGCAGCGGTCGATGCGCTCGTGGGCGGGTTGTCCAGGCTGGATGCGGTCGTGAACAGCGCCGGCCTGATTCGCCGCGATGCCGAACATGATCCCGACGTGTTCGCGCACGTGATTGACGTGAATCTGAACGGCGGCATGCGGGTGAGCGCGGCCGCACGACCGCTACTCTCCCAGAGCCGCGGCAGCATCGTGTTCATTGGTTCGGTCATGTCGTTTTTCGGTGGGCCCAAACAGCCGGCCTATTCCGCATCCAAGGGCGCGGTGCGCAATCTCACCATGTCGCTCGCCGCGGCCTATGCAGCCGATGGCATTCGCGTCAACGCGGTGGCGCCCGGCTGGGTCATCACCGATCTGTCTCGGGGCGCTCGCGAAAACCCGGAGCGAAACGCGATGATCATGTCTCGCACGCCCATTGGCCGCTGGGCCGAGCCCGCCGAAATCGCCGATCCCATTTTGTTCCTGTGCTCGGACGCGGCCCGCTACATGACCGGCACGGTCATGGCGGTGGACGGCGGCTACATGTCCATGGGCTGAAGGCGCATCGCCCCAACGGCGAGCGGCTTTCTGTGATTCGCGGGGCACCCCGCGAATCCGATCACCCGAGCTTGGCGCGCTGCTCGTGAAGCCGCGCGAGCGAGGCCTCAAATCCGGCCAGCCGTTCGCGTTCCTGTGCCACCACATTGGCGGGCGCCCGCTCGACAAAACTCGCGTTGCCGAGCTTGGCGCCGGCGCGCTGAACTTCGCCCGCTACCCGAGTAATCTCCCGATCGAGGCGCGCGCGCTCAGCCTCCACATCGATCTCGACACGCAGCATCAGCCGGAAGTCACCAACGATCTGCACCGGCGCGATCGATCCGGCGGGTAGCGCGTCAACGATTTCAACCGCCTCGAGCTTTGCGAGCGCCTTCAGGTAGGGCGCGAATTCCGCCAGGTGTTCGCGCGGACCCTGCGCGATCAGCGGAAGCTTCTGCGCGGGCGAAACATTCATTTCGCCGCGCAAGGCACGACACGCATCGATCAGCCGCTTCAACTGATTGACGAACGCTTCACTCTTTTCATCGATTTTTCCGGGCTCGCTCTTCGGATAGGGCTGCTGCATGAGCAGGTGACGCTGCTCGGCCACCGCCTGTGCAAGCGCCTCTCCGGAGAGCTTCTGCACGCCGCGTTCGCCATAGCGCTGGGCAATCGGCGCGACCTTTTGCCACAACTCTTCGGTGATGAAAGGAATGATGGGATGCGCGAGCCGCAGCACCGCCTCGAGCACGCGGAGCAGCGTGCGCCGCGTGGCGCGCACCACAGCCTGATCGTCCGCCTGAAGATTGACCTTGGCGAGCTCCAGATACCAGTCGCAGTACTGGTCCCAGACAAATTCGTAGAGCGCGCGCGCGGCGAGATCGAAGCGATAGTCGGACAACGCGCGCTCGATCTCGGCTTCGGTGCGCTGCAGCGCAGAGACGATCCAGCGGTCTACCGCGTTGAAGTGAAGATAGCCACCGGGGACACAGGCGCCCGCCTCGTGGGGCTCGAAACCGCAGTCGCGCCCTTCGGTTTGCATCAGCACGAATCGCGAGGCATTCCAGAGCTTGTTGCAGAAGTTTCGATAGCCCTCGCAGCGGCTGAGGTCGAAGTTGAGCGTGCGGGCGAAGGTGGCAAGCGAGGCGAAGGTGAAGCGAACCGCGTCGGAACCGAACGCCGGAATTCCTTGCGGGAAATTGCTGCGGATATAGCGGTCGATGCGCTGCTTGTGGTCGGCCCGAAGCAGGCCAACCGTTGACTTCTCTAGGAGCGCCTCGAGCGTGATGCCGTCCACCAGATCGATCGGGTCGATGGTGTTGCCCTTCGACTTCGACATTTTCTGGCCTTCGGAATCACGCACGATCGCATTGATGTAGACGTGATGAAAAGGCACCTTGCCGGTGAAGAAGGTGGTCATCATCACCATCCTGGCCACCCAGAAGAAGATGATGTCAAAGCCTGTCACCAGCACGTTTGACGGCAGATAGCGATCCAGGTCAGCGGTCTGTGTCGGCCAACCGAGCGAGGTGAAGGGCACCAGGGCTGAAGAGAACCAGGTGTCGAGCACGTCATCGTCACGCACCAATGCGCCCTGGTAGCCCGCCGCGCGGGCCCGGGCCTGGGCATCGGTCTCGCTACGCGCGACAAACACCGTGCCGTCGTGAATCGGCTGGCCGTTCGCGTCGGCCTTGTACCAGGCCGGAATGCGATGGCCCCACCAGAGTTGCCGCGAAATGCACCAATCCTGGATGTTCTCGAGCCAGTGGTTGTAGGTGCTCGTCCAATGGTCGGGATAAAAGCGAATTTGCCCGTCACCGACCACCTGCAGGCAGATATCTGCGATGGACTGCCCGGGGAAGAACGCATTGCCGTGATCACGACGGCTCATGGCGACAAACCACTGGTCGGTGAGCATGGGCTCGACCACCACCTGGGTGCGCGCCGAACGCGGCACCATCAGCGTGTGCGGCTTCTCTGATACCAGGCAATCCGCGGCGCGCAGGTCCTCCAGTATTTTCTTTCTGGCGTCATAGCGATCAAGGCCGCGATAGGCCGCAGGCGCCTGGTCGTTGATACGCGCATCGAGCGTGAGTACGCTGATTGCGGCGAGCCCGTGGCGCTCGCCCATCTTCCAGTCGTTGAAATCATGAGCCGGCGTGATCTTGACGCAGCCCGTGCCGAATGCGGGGTCGACATAGTCGTCGGCGATGATCGGGATGTCGCGATCGCAAAGCGGAAGTCTTACCCGCTTGCCGATCAGGGCGCGGTAGCGTTCATCATCCGGATGGACTGCCACCGCAGTGTCACCCAACATGGTTTCCGGGCGGGTGGTGGCCACGGTGAGAGAGCCTGTGCCGTCGGCCAGCGGATAGCGGATTTCCCAGAGATGGCCCTTCTCCTCCTCGCTGTCGACCTCGAGATCGGAGACTGCGGTCATCAGCACCGGATCCCAATTCACCAGACGCTTGCCGCGATAAATGAGACCCTGCTCGTGCAGTTGAACAAACACCTCGAGCACGGCTGCGCTCATGGTGTCATCCATGGTGAAGTAGCCGGCCCGCTCGCCCTCGGTGTCGGCGTATTCCCAATTGGCCGAGGCGCCCAGCCTTCGCATCTGGCGGGTGATGGTGGCACCCGACTGCCGCTTCCATTGCCAGACCCGGTCGAGGAACGGTCCGCGACCGAGATCGTGACGCGTGAGCCCTTCGCCCTGCAGTTGCCGCTCGACCACCACCTGTGTGGCGATGCCGGCATGGTCGGTGCCCACCACCCAGTTGGTGTCCAGTCCCTTCATGCGGTGATAGCGGATGAGCGCATCCATGAGGGTTTGCTGAAACGCATGACCCATGTGCAGCGTGCCGGTGACATTGGGCGGCGGAAGCTGGATACAGTAGCTGCCGGCTGCCGAAGCCGACGCCTGGTGGCGAAAGCAGCCGCGTCCTTCCCAGAGCGGATACCAGCGGGCTTCGATGTCACCCGGCTCAAAGCTCTTGGCGAGCGAAGCCTGGGCAGGGTCTTGGGCAGTGGTCATGTTGAGCTCTTTCATCAGGCGGCGCGAGCCAGATCGTGCGCGTTGAGCGGGTAGCCGCGGTCCTTGTAGAAGCGCCACCGGTCGCGGGCGAGGGTCCGGTCTTCATCATTGCCGCTCACCACCTCGATCAGTCGATCGAAGCGGCTGAACATCGGCGGGGTCTGGCGCCCCAGGTTGACCAGCACCTCGTGATGCGGCGTGTCGATCGCTTCGGCCGTGAGCAGTACGGGCGTTTCGGGCGCCAGCGGGTCGCTTGCCACCACATGCGGAATGAAATCGGCGTCCGAGAAGGTCCAGAGCAGGCTGTCGAACTGCGCCAGCGCGACCGGGTCTTCGCACCAGACGAGGATACGTGCGCCGCTACGGTGAATCTTGCGCACCAGCCGGCAGCCATATTGCAGCCGGTCGGGTGCGTTGAAGTGAAAATCGACCCGCGTCATCCCTCGGCACGCGAGATCAGGAAGCGGGTGAGAAGCGGCACCGGACGGGCACTTGCACCCTTGGCCGCACCTGATTTCCAGGCGGTGCCGGCAATGTCGAGGTGGGCCCAGTCGTATTTTTTGGTGAATCGCGCGAGAAAACATGCCGCCGTGATGGCGCCGCCGTCGCGCCCTCCCACGTTGGCGACGTCAGCAAAACGCGATTTGAGCGAACTCTCGTAAGCCTCGTCGAGCGGCATGCGCCAGCAGGTGTCGCCGGCATCGCGGCCTGCATCGAGCAGTTCGGCGGCGAGCGCGTCCTGGGGGGTGAACAGCCCCGAGTGGTGATGGCCGAGTGCCACCACGCAGGCGCCGGTCAGGGTCGCAATGTCGATGACCGTGCGCGGCTTGAAACGCTCCACATAGGTGAGCGCATCGCACAGGATCAGACGGCCTTCGGCGTCGGTGTTGAGAATTTCGACGGTCTGGCCTGACATGGAGGTCACGATATCGCCCGGGCGTGTGGCGCGGCCGCTTGGCATGTTCTCGCAAGTGGGCACCACGCCGATCAGATTGATCTTGAGCTTCATTTCGGCCACGGCGCGCAGGGTGCCGAGCACCGACGCCGCGCCGCACATGTCGAACTTCATTTCGTCCATGCCCGCCGCGGGCTTGATCGAAATGCCGCCGGTGTCGAAGGTGATGCCCTTGCCCACCAGCGCCACCGGCTGCTGGCGGCTTGATGCGCCGTTGTAGTGAAGGATGATGAACTTGGGCGGCTGCTCGGAACCCTGCGCCACCGCGAGGAGCGCCCCCATCTTGAGCGCCTGCATCTGCCGGGTATCAAGAACCTCGATCTTCAGACCGAATTCGCGGGCGAGCTTCTTCGCCTGATCGGCGAGATAGGTGGGGGTACAGATGTTGGGCGGCAGGTTGCCGAGGTCGCGGGTGAGATCCATGCCGTTGGCAAGCGCCTGCGCGCGAGCTACTGCCTGCGAAGCGGCGGCCTGCTGGGCGCGGGGCACAGAGAAAACCACCTGCCGGGGCCGTCGGGGTGTGGGCTCCTTGCGGCTCTTCATCGATTCGAAACGGTAGGCGGCTTCACGGCCGGCCATGACCTGCGAGTGCAGCTTCCACTCGAGCGGGCGTTGGGAGACCGCTGCCTCGTGGAGCAGGGATACGACCTCGTCGGCCGCCGCGTTGCCGAGTGCCCGCCAGACCGCGGCCACCGCATCGGTGTAGCTCTTTTCCGTGACCTCGGTGCTGCTGCCCACCGACACGAGGAGCACCCGCTGCAGCGCTCCTTCAAGGTGAAGCATCACCGTCGAGCCCGCCTTTTTCTGCAGATCACCTCGGGCGATGACTGCGGCAAGCCGCCCGCCCTGCGCCTGATCAATTGCGCGGGCATCGCCCGCCAGGGGTTCGCCGACCACGACCGGCACGATTGCGCAACCGGTTTTCAGACGGTCGGCTGACAGGGTCTTTGTGCTAAATTGCATTGAGTCTTCCTCGGCCTTTGCTCACAACCGATCGATTATAGCGAGGGGTTCGCGCGATGCTTTTCAAGACAGCGTTGCGGCGCGACCTGTCGAACCTGGCCGGTGTTGTCTTTGCCACGCTTTTCACGGTGATGGTTACCACCTCACTGATCCGCTGGCTGGGGCGCGCCGCCAATGGCCTGACCGATACCGCCAGCGTGCTGCCCATGATCGCCTT
>CAMBZS010000149.1 GCA_945872335.1 Bordetella parapertussis
GCCTGATCCAGGTCGCCACGCGCGGCGTGCAGCGTAGCGAGATTGTTGTGCGGCTCGGGTAGTTCGGGGAACTCCTGCGTGAGTTCGATGAAGCCCCGCATGGCGTCCTCGGTGCGGCCGGCGTCAGCCAGCATCACGGCGCGCGTAAAGCGGAGCGCCGCATCGCGGGGCGAATTCTGAAGCGCGCTATCCACCACCTTCATGGCCGCTTCGCGCTGGCCCTCGGCATAGAGCCGTCGCGCCTGCTCAAGGGCAGTGGAGGCCGCGCGCGGGTCAGACCAGGCCGGCGATAGCGGCGAGGGCAGCGGCTGCGCGTGGAGCGGGGCGAGCCCACCCGCGAAGGGCGCAAGCGCGAGCGCCACGGCCACCCGCAGCGTCGCGCGGCGAACCGCCGCCCGCCGCATGCCGGTTGGGGCCGCTTGGCTCGAGGGCAGACAGGGGCCCGGTGCTATACTGGAACGCATCGCAGCATTCTAACAACGGGCGTCATTTCGCCTGGTTTTCGGCCCTCTCCCAGGGGGCTCTGCGCTCAAACCCCTGATGCTTCGCGTTTTCAACACCCTCAGCCGCGCCAAGGAAGAATTCGTCCCGCTTGAACCCGGCCGGGTTCGCATGTACGTCTGCGGCATGACGGTTTACGATTTTTGCCATGTCGGGCACGCCCGCGTCATGGTGGTGTTCGATGCTGTGCAGCGCTGGCTCCGCTCCAGCGGTTACGCGGTCACCTATGTCCGCAACATCACCGACATCGATGACAAGATCATCCGCCGGGCGGTCGAAAACAACGAAACCATTGGTGCGCTCACCGGTCGCTTCATTGCCGCCATGCACCAGGACGCCGATGCGCTGGGTGTAGAGCGGCCCGACCACGAGCCGCGCGCCACCGACTATGTGCCGCAGATGCTGAGCCTTATCGGCCTTCTAGAGAACAAGGGGCTTGCCTATCGCGCGGCTGATGGCGATGTCAATTTTGCTGTGCGCCGCTTCGCGCCCTATGGGCGGCTGTCGGGTAAGTCGCTCGATGATCTGCGCGCTGGCGAGCGGGTGGCGGTTGACAGCGCCAAGCAGGATCCCCTTGATTTCGTGCTCTGGAAATCGGCCAAACCTGACGAGCCTGCCGAGGCACGGTGGCCATCGGCGCACGGCGAGGGCCGTCCTGGCTGGCACATTGAATGCTCGGCCATGGCCACGTCGCTCCTTGGAAATACCGTCGACATTCATGGCGGGGGCGCCGATCTGCAGTTTCCGCATCACGAAAACGAAATCGCGCAGAGTGAAGGCGCGCTCAATTCCCAGTTTGTGCGCTACTGGATGCACAACGGGTTCGTGCGGGTCGATGACGAAAAAATGTCCAAGTCGCTCGGCAATTTCTTCACCATTCGCGAAGTGCTGAAAAAGTTTGATGCCGAGGTGATCCGCCTGTTCATTCTCAGGGCGCATTACCGCAGTCCGCTCAATTATTCGGACGCACACCTCGAAGACGCGCGGCAGTCGCTGCTGCGCCTCTATGGTGCGCTGGGCGACGAGGCGGCGCCGCTGCCAGTTGGCCCCATCAGCTGGTCCGATGCAGCCTGCACGCGGTTTCGCGAGGCCATGGACGACGACTTCAACACGCCGATCGCGTTATCAATTCTGTTCGAACTCGCGGCCGATGCTCACCGTGGTGTGGCGGGCGCGCGCGAGCAGCTGCGCTCGCTCGCCTCGGTGCTGGGGCTTCTCGATCGCGCGCCCCAGGCCGTGCGCCGCAGTGGTCTGGCGGGCTCCGAAGAAGGCGCCTCCGGCGTGTCTGACACCGATCAGATCGAATCCCTCATTGCCGAGCGGGCGGCCGCCAAGAAGGCCAAGCGCTACCAGGAAGCCGACCGTATCCGGGCCGAGCTCCTCGCACAAGGGGTCGTTCTCGAAGACACGCCGGCCGGCACGAGCTGGCGTCGCGCGTGAAGCCAGCCTACTGGGACGAAGCCTGTCGCGAGCTGTCGCGCGCCGACCCGGTCATGGGCGGCATCATCCGCTCAGCGGGGGCCGTGCACCTGGTGTCGCGCGGAGATCCGTTTGTCACGCTCGCGCGCTCGGTGGTGGGGCAGCAGATTTCGGTGAAGGCCGCCCAAACCGTCTGGGATCGGTTCTCGAAGGCCGCGCGCACGGTGGAGCCGCTTCGGGTCTCGCGCATGCGCATGGCCACGCTTCGCGGCTGCGGCCTGTCGGAGCGCAAGGCCGAATACATCCGCGATCTGGCGGCCGGTTTCGCCCAGCGCAGGGTCGATCCAGAGCGCTGGCCGCAGTTGCCCGATGATGCGATCATCGATGAGCTCACTGCCGTCCGCGGCATCGGACGCTGGACAGCGGAGATGTTTCTGATTTTTAATCTGCTCCGACCCGATGTCTTTCCCGTTGATGACATCGGGCTGCTTCGCGGAATCGGATGCGCATACGGTGATGGCAGCAAGGTAAGCCGGGCGCATGCCAGTGAATTCGGCGAACGCTGGCGCCCCTGGCGCACGGTGGCCACCTGGTACCTGTGGCGCAGCCTCGATCCGTTGCCGGTGGAGTACTGATGAAAACAACCTTTCTTGATTTCGAGGCGTCCGTCGCCGATCTCGAACAGAAGATCGAGGCGCTGCGTTTTGCGCAGGAAGACTCGGCCATCGATATCGCCGAGGAGGTCGATCTCCTCAAGAAAAAGAGCCAGACCCTGCTGAAAGACACCTACGCGAAGCTCTCGCCCTGGCAGGTGGCGCTCGTCGCACGACATCCGCAGCGCCCCTACACGCTTGATTACATCGCGGCGCTGTGCACCGACTTTCACGAATTGCACGGTGATCGCGCTTTCGGCGACGACCCCGCCATTGTGGGTGGGCTTGCGCGTTTCAATGGTCAGCCTGTCATGGTGATCGGGCACCAGAAGGGTCGAGACACGCGCGAGCGTGGCTATCGCAATTTCGGCATGCCGCGGCCTGAGGGCTATCGCAAGGCGCTGCGGCTGATGAAGCTTGCTGAAAAATTCGAAATCCCGGTGCTTACCTTTGTAGACACGCCTGGCGCGTTTCCAGGCATTGGCGCCGAAGAGCGCAACCAGTCCGAGGCCATCGGGCGCAATCTCATCGAAATGGCGGCGCTGCGAGTGCCGGTGGTCACCACAGTCATTGGCGAGGGCGGCTCGGGTGGTGCGCTCGCCATTGCGGTGGGCGACACGGTGCTGATGCTGCAGTACTCGGTGTATTCGGTGATTTCGCCCGAAGGCTGCGCCGCCATTCTCTGGAAGAGCGCTGAAAAGGCGCCGGACGCTGCGGAAACGCTCGGCATCACCGCCCACCGCCTGAAGGCGCTGGGGCTGATCGACCGGATCGTGAACGAGCCCTTGGGCGGCGCACATCGCGATCCGCAGCAAATGGCGCAGCTGTTGCGTCGCGCCATCTCCGATGCCCTGAGGCAGCTGCAGTCCGTCGATGTGAAAACGCTGCTGAAGCAGCGCCACGAGCGAATCCTCGCCTACGGAAAGTTCAAGGAAATCGGCCCGAGCTGAGCGCCTTGGTGCCATGACCCCTGAAGAGCCGGTTGTTCAGACGGTTCAGCGTGCGCTGGCTGCGATGCCTGTTGGGGCTCCGTTGGTGGTGGCCTTCAGCGGCGGCATCGATTCCACTGCGTTGCTGCATGCCTGCATTCAGGCTGTTTCGCCCGAGCGCGTGCTTGCTTGTCATGTGCACCACGGCCTGCAGCCGGCAGCCGATGCGTTTGCCGGGCATTGCGCCGCCGCGGCGGCGCAGCTTGGCGTTCGGCTTGCGCTGCGGCACCTCACTGGCCAGCCAGTGCGCGGGGAGTCGGTCGAGGCCTGGGCGCGTGTGCATCGCTATCAGGCGCTGTTCGACTGCGCTCGCGCAGCACAGGCGGTCGCGGTGCTCACTGCGCACCACGCTGATGACCAGGCAGAAACGCTTCTGATCGGACTGGCGCGGGGCAGCGGTGTGGATGGCTTGTCGGGCATTCATGCCGAGGGTGATCGCGACGGCGTCCGCTTGCTGCGGCCGCTCCTTGCCGTGTCCCGCACGCACCTGGATGAATACTGCGCACGATACGGCCTGCGTGCCGTTCATGACCCCATGAACGCAGACCTCACGCTGTTGCGCTCGGCCCTGCGCGCGAAGGTGATGCCGGTATTGCGCGACGTGGTGCCGGGCTTTGCCGCGAATGCGGCGCGCAGTGCGGGGCTGATTGCGGAGGCCGCGCAACTGGCGATCGAGCTCGCGCAGTCGGATCTGACGCAAGCCGTGGAGACGGGGGGCGCGCTGAATTCAACCTCGCTGGTACGACTGTCGCGGGTCAGGCAGGCCAACGCGATTCGGCAGTGGTTGCGCGCGCGCGGTGCGCCGGTGCCCTCGCAGGCCCGGTTGTCCGCGCTCCTTGCGCAAACGTTTGAATCCCGTTCCGCTCATGCGTTGTGGCGACATGCGGGGTGGAGCGTGGTGCGCTATCGCGATCGGCTGCAGGCGCTGCCGCCGCATGGATCAGTGCGTCCCGACCAACCGGCGCCGGGGGGTTGGGTTGGCAACTGGTCTGGGGAGTCGCTCATGCAGGTGCCGGGGTGGGAAATCGCACTCCAATTCGAACCGGCAAGCAGCGCGGGGCAGGGTGCGTTTCTGATCGAGCGCGCGGTGTTGGAGCAGGGCCCCATCGTGGTGGATGCGGTCGGTGCTCGCGTGCGGGTGCGGCCCGGGCCCAGGGCAAGCTCTCGGGAGGTGCGCAAGCGCTGGCAGGAACTGGGGGTGCCTCCGTGGCTGCGGGCCTGGTTGCCCGAGGTGCAGGTGGCAGGGCGGCCGCTGGGCGTGGTGGCGCTTGGCGTTTCGGCAATGGGCGTTTGCAGTGTGCCTGCGGCGGAGAGCGAGCGACCGCTCATGGCCGTGTCGGTACGCCTGCTCAGCTCACAAGACCCTCGGTCCGCGTGGGTTTTGTCCTATAATTGAAAGCTTTGCGTTTCGCGGCCAGAGGTCGCTTTCCATGGCATTGATCGTTCATAAATACGGCGGCACCTCGATGGGCTCGGTCGAGCGCATCAAGAACGTGGCGCAACGCGTTGCCAAGTGGCATGCGGCAGGTCATCAAATGGTGGTGGTGCCGTCGGCCATGTCGGGTGAAACCAACCGGCTGATCGGGCTTGCCAAAGAGATTCAGGCGCAACCCGATCCGCGCGAACTCGACATGCTGGCGTCGACCGGCGAACAGGTCTCGGTGGGCTTGCTGGCAATGGCGTTGAAGGCCATCGGTGTTCCAGCGGTCAGCTACGCAGGCTGGCAGGTACCCATTCGAACCGATGATGCCTACACCAAGGCACGTATCGAATCGATCGACGATACGCGGGTGCGATCGGATCTGACGGCCGGGCGGGTGGTGATCATCACCGGCTTTCAGGGGGTCGATGCGGGCGGCAATATCACCACGCTCGGGCGGGGCGGGTCGGATACCTCGGCGGTTGCGGTGGCTGCAGCGCTGAATGCAGCCGAGTGTCTCATCTACACCGATGTCGACGGTGTCTACACCACCGATCCCCGCATCGTGCCCGAGGCGCGACGGCTTCTGCGCGTCACCTTCGAGGAAATGCTCGAAATGGCGAGCCTGGGGTCGAAGGTGCTGCAGATTCGCTCGGTAGAGTTTGCCGGCAAATACCGTGTGAAAACGCGGGTGTTGTCCAGTCTTACGCCACCCGATATCGATCTGGCCACCGAGGCCGAATCGGGCACGCTGATCACATTCGAGGAAGACGAGCAGATGGAAAAGGCGGTCATTTCGGGAATTGCGTTCAACCGCGACGAAGCCAAAATCACGGTCACCAATGTTCCCGACCGGCCAGGCATTGCCTATCAGATTCTGGGCCCGGTTGCCGAAGCCAATATCGACGTTGACATGATCATTCAGAACGCGAGTGTTGGCGGCAACACCGATTTTTCATTCACGGTTCATCGCAACGAATACCAGAAGGCGATGACGGTGCTGAATGACGCGGTGAAGGCGCGTATTCAGGCGGGCGAAATCGTGGGTGACCCCAAGATCGCCAAGGTGTCGGTGGTGGGCATCGGCATGCGGTCGCATGTAGGCATTGCCAGCCTCATGTTCCGTACCTTGTCCCAAGAGGGCATCAACATCCAGATGATTTCCACCTCGGAAATCAAGATTTCGGTGGTGATCGAAGACAAATACATGGAACTCGCGGTGCGAGCGCTGCACAAGGCGTTCGAGCTCGACCAGCCGGCTGCCGCTTGAGGGACAGAAAGCATCACTCGCCAAACTTCATTTCGCCGACGCTCTCGATGTGGTTGCGGGTGAGATCATCAACCTTGTCCCTCCAGGTCGCTGCCGCTTCTCTCGCCTGCAAGTTCGCTCGTATACCAGCGGTCAGATCATTGACGGAGGTGCTCGTTTCCGCGATTTGGGATTCCAGAGCAAGTTCTTCAGCGCTGGGCTTTTCTTCGGCGTCGATCGCGGCGTAGGCTTCCTCTCCTAGGGCGCCGGCTAGTTCAGACGCTGTCTTCAATGCCAAATGGTTCCGCTTCGCATCCTCCAGCCGAACATTCCGCTCTGCCTGCATCGAAGCAAGTTCAGACTGCTGGCGTGCCAGATCAAGTTGGAGGAGCAGCTGCTCGCTCTGGTGCTGAGTTAGGACTGATTGCGCAATAGAATCGGTTTGCCACGAATCCAGAGCGTGAAACGTTTCTCGAATAAACTCGATCGTCTCGATCAGCCTCTTGCGCTCGCCCTCTGGCTCAATGGAGCGCGCGCCGCTACTGGCATGCTCGGCAATAAGGCTCACATACATTCTCCCAAGCTCTTTCAGTTGATCACCGTTCGTCATTTTGGTGGCCAGGCTCTTGAAATTGGCGAAGTCGCGCGCCTCCGTTTGCAGATTAATCAATGTTTCGTTGACGACCCGTAGAGCTTTTTCCCGCATCTCCTTGCGAGAATTCGAGAGCTGCGCCGAAACCGCCTCGCGTTCGGCGCTCTCTGACGTTGCATTGTCGCTGGCTACGGAGCGGCTTGTGTCAGCTGTCCCAATGGGATTCGAGGCAGGCAATTCGCGAGCAATGGCTTGCTTCTGGAGCGCTTCGCCCTGCTCGATTGCCTGAACTGCCCAGTCGTAGAGTGCATTGAAGGGTTGGGCGTAGTCCGCCGGTGGGTCATCAGTGAGGCCCATATTCTTGAATTCATTCAGGCGTTTATTTGCTTTATCCCGGAACTCAGTCAGCTCTTTGACCAAGCCAGGCGGCTCACCACCCGGCGAACCCTTCAGTTCAATGTGGCGACTTTCCATGGATATATTGGCCCAGCGGAGGTCGTCGATATTGCGCCTTCGGATGGCGTCCTCCTGGACCTCTTTCAGCTCTCTGACGCGGGTCTCGATCCGGGTAAGTCGACTCTGAAGGGGAGTGAAGAGCTTCTGCAGTTCGCTGTTCCGGTCGCTGTTTACGCGGTTGAACTCGCTGATGGTTTGATCGCTAACGCCTTGGAGCTCGCCTGAAAGTGATTCAAGAAGTACGGTGTTCTCCTCTTGTGCGTCGAGCGATTTATTGAAATAAGTGCTCCAGTCGTCGTAGAAGTTGAGGAGCTTCTTGACACGTTGGTCCTCGGCCGGATTTGGCACGAGTTTCTCTGCGGCCAACACCTCTTCTCCCTCTTTTTGCAGCTTGGCCAGCGTCTCCGAAGCCTGCAAGAGTTCCCTTTGAAGGTCGAGAATAGCTGCGTTCAGATCCGCAGCGCCCTCCGAGAAACGCTCGGCGGCGGTAGCGTCCCTCTGGAACTGTAGGGCACCGCTTGCCGTCTCAACGTGTTTGAGCCATTCCTGCCTGAATTCCTCGAGATCTGCTTCCAGGGCGTTCTGTTTTTCTTCCAACGCCTTGAACTTTGGAGTGAGACCCCGTGCGCCCTTCTCCGCCGCTTGCAAGAATTCCGTTCGGCGGGCAGCCGCGTGCAGTTTTCTATTTTCAATCTCATTCGACTGCGGCTTAAGCTCGATCTCGTCATCCTGCGAGTACGATTCATCAATGGTGTCTGGAATAGGAATCGGGAGTGGCTTCGGGTTGGGGATTGGATTCGGGTCGGGATCCAGACCTGAGTCATCATCTGGCCGGTAACTGACGATGCGCGGGAGTTTGCCGCTGTCGGTAAAGATGCTGTCTCTGTGTTCGTCATTTTGCCGCCCGAAATCCCACTGCTGCCCTAAGTCGCCTTCCGGATCGGTCTCGTAGTTGTACGGCACAAAACGGTTCGAGTCCAACGATAAGCGCGAGGGGTTCAGCTGCTCCGGCTCGGTCAACTGATCGTCGTTGTCAGCCGGCACGCTCCGGTTCTGCTCTGACGGCGACTGGTTGCTGAGCGGCCGATCAATCAAGGGATCAGGAAGCTCTGAATTCGGTTGCGGTTGCTGCAATGGCAAGGGGGGTTGCTCGCCACGCTGCTGCTCGGCTACGGGATCCTGATTGGAATCCTGGATCAGATCCGGTTGACCTTGCAGCTGCAATTGCTGCAACGACGGTCGCACTCCGTCGCTTTGCTGGCCACCCTCAGGCGGCGGCGGGTTCAACAACTGCTGGCTGCCGGCCTCATTGGCCGCTTTCAATACACGCGCCAGATGACCGGACAGGGTTTGCGCGTTGATCTTGTCTCCCGATCGGATTTTCCCCGCCAGGTAGGCCTCGAGCCCAGCATCACGGATGCCCTCGCGCTCCGCCAGGGTCAGAAGCGCCTGCGCCGTTTCACGGTTCCGGTTGCTCGTCCAGAACATTCCCCAGCCGCCACGGCTTTGCAGCTTCAGATCCTGATTGCTGTGGCTTGAGTTCAACAGCCGTACAAAGCCGGTGACAGGCCCCCGACCGCCGTGACCCACGAGCGTGCCCTGCAGGGTGCCGAGTCCACCCTGCAGATTGGCACTACCGACCGCGCTTTTGACCGCTTCGAGGCGCTGGGCTGTGGTGTTGACACTCCCCGACACGCGGGATTTAAGCGATAGCAGATTGTCAGGCACGATCGCGCCTCCTTAGGGCACAGCCGATGATGGATGGTGCGGAGCGTAGCGACTGCGACCCAGGGTTCAGTTGGCCAGTGCCCGCCGGTTGAAGTATGCTGGAATGACACCCGTACAATCAACCTCGCCTGCATATGAACCAAACCACTCTCGCTCCGACGCCGCTTGATTCCCTGCTGATCAGCCTTGCCAAGGACGTGGGTCTTGAGCACCGCTTTGAAGGATCGCAATCTTTGGTGCTGGAGTTCGAAGCGCCCCCACATACGTGCCGTGTGATGCCTCACCCCGCCGATTCCGATCGGCTGGTGATCGAGGTGATGGTTCGCTACCTGGGCGAGTCTGCGCAAGACCTCACGCGCGATAGCGCGCTACTGATTCACCGACTCAACGCTCAAGCCAGGGTGGAACATGATTGGGTAGCCACGGTTGACGAATCCGATCACCTGGTGATCTGGCTGACGCTGGAGATCGCGCGTACCCGTGTACCTGATCTACAGGCCTGGCTGGTCGAGGGTATCGAGCGAGCTCAGGCGCTCAATGCGCTCTGGGAGGGAGATAGGTCGCCCCCGGAATCCGACTTGGGCGCGGACCTGCGCGCCCGCTTTACCGGGCTCAAGGGGTAGTCCGGCTGATCGGGTACGAGCTGGCCCAAACCTCCCGGGGCCCGCGTCGGTCTGAAGACGGGTACAATTAAAAGTTGAGCCGGCATCGAGAGCGAATGTTATCGAAGCCAGGAGACGTGGCCGAGTGGTCGAAGGCACTCCCCTGCTAAGGGAGCATCTGGGCAAAACCTGGATCGAGGGTTCGAATCCCTCCGTCTCCGCCAAG
>CAMBZS010000150.1 GCA_945872335.1 Bordetella parapertussis
CATCAGCTCGCGGCCCAGCGGCATCATGGCGCTCTTCTCCAGCCACCCGCCGATCGAAGAGCGCATTCGGGCGCTCCAGGCGCAGTAAACGGCTTGCAGGGGCGGGAGCGCCCCCGCTTCTTGTAGCGGCCGCGTCTAGGCGATGCGCGTCGGACGCGGGCTGCGATCGGCAAGCGCCATCATTTTCTGCACCATCCGCTCGAGCAGGGCGCCCCGCAAAACGGGCTCCTGCTCCCACAGATTGTGGCGCTCGAGCGGATCGGCATTCAGATCGTAGAGTTCCCCCCAGTCGGCGCCCAGATACAGGGTGAGCCGGTGGCTTGCAGTCACCAGCGTACGGGCGCGCACCGGCTCTGAAAATCCAAGATAGGCGCGCTGGTTGTCGTCTTCGATCAGAATCGAATCGGGTTCGTTCGCTGCGGGCACGCCGGGCTGCGGCGCAAGATTGCGGCCCTGCATGCCGTTGACCGGCGCGATGCCGGCGCGCGCCAGCACGGTGCGGGCGATATCGATGCTGCTGCCTAGCGATTCGGTGCTCGTGCCCGTCTGCGAGGCGGCCGGATCGGACCAGATGAACGGGATGCGCACCAGCCCCTGGTAGTGGATCGGGCCCTTCAGCATGAGGCCGTGGTCGCCCATGTAGTCGCCATGATCACTGGTGAAGACGACCACCGTGTTGTCGGCCAGACCCGACTCGCGAAGCGCGTTCAGAATCCGCCCCACTGCATCATCGATCATGGTGATCATGCCGTAGGTGAGCGCCAGGATCTCGCGTGTTTCAGCGGCACTCACCGCAAACATGCGCTGCGCGGTGAGGAGCGACTTGCCTTGCCTGCGCTCTTCGTGAATCCAGCGGACATGTGCTGGCGCATCGGGCCCGGGTTCGGCGCAGGTCTCGGGTACCTGCACAGAGTCGGGCGAATACATGTCCCAGTATTTCCCCGGCGGCGTGAACGGATGGTGCGGGTCGGGAAAGGAACATTTGAGAAAGAAGGGGCGGCGACTGCCCGAGGCGACATGGCGGTGCAGGTAGTCGACCGAGCGCTCTGCAATGTAGGCGCTTGAATAGAGGTGCTCGGGAAGCGGCGTACGGCGCGCCTGCGGCGCCGAGAAGCGCGCATCCGGTATCCCGCGACCGGGGCCGCGGTGTGCTTCGAAGTCGTGCATCTGTGCCGCCGCCCAGCGGCTCCAGTCGCCGTAGGTCTCATCGCCGTGGTGATTGCAGAGTTCCACGTGCGAAAAGCCGTAGTAGGGCAAGGTGAGTCGGTGCTCGGGATCGGTCCACGTGGAGCGCAGTTCCTGACGATAGGCCGCGTGCTCGAGATCGCTGTGGGTGGCCTCTGCATAGCCGGGCGTGGGCTTGAGCGTGCCCACATCTTCGGGGTCGACAAGCGGCGGACGGTCTTCCATGTTCTGCAGATGGCACTTGCCGATCAGCGCTGTGTCGTATCCATGTTCGAGCAGCAACTGGGAAAACGTGGTGGCGTCCAGCGACAGCGGAATGCCGTTGCTGCGCGAGCGATGCACGGATGGCATCCGGCCGGTCATGATGCTCGCCCGGTTGGGCATGCAGACCGGGGTGGCGACATGAAAGCGGTTGAACCGCAACCCGCGGGCGGCGATCGCGTCAATGTGGGGGGTACGAACGATTGGATTGCCGTAGCAGCCCAGGTGATCGGCGCGATGCTGATCGGTGATGATGAAAAGGAAGTTGGGCTGTTTCATGGCTGTATGGCTGGAGGGGTTGGTGGAGGGGCGGGAGCGCGGTTGGGCGGTGCGTTCAGCGGGAACGGGTCAGTCGAAACATTCCATCTGAACGTTCAATCTGCACGCAGGCCGCCCGCCGTGATCACAGTGCGCCACATCTCGCTTTCACGGCGAAGGTGTTGTGCGAATTCGCTCGCCGGAAGAGGCACCACCGTGGCACCTGCCTCGCGCACGCGGCCCACAAACTCGGCATCGCCCGCCACGGTGCGCAGCGCCTGTTGAAGCTTGTCCAGCACCGGCGCCGGGAGACTCTTTGGCCCCAGCACACCCCATGAGGCGGTCCCGTCCACCTGGGCGAGTCCAACCTCGGCGGTGGTGGGTACGTCGGGCAATGAGTCGATCCGCTTCTTTTCGGTGGTGACCAGCGGCTTGACCGCGCCGCTGCGGATGTGCGGCAGGATGGACGAAGTGACCACCACCATCAGATCGATGTTGCCAGCAATCAGGTCGGTGATTGCGGGGCCGCCACCTCGGTAGGGCACATGCGTCAGGTCGGTACGGGTGGCCTGGCGGAAGGTCTCGCCGATCATGTGGAGTTCCGTTCCGCTCCCGGGCGTTCCATAGGTGAGCCGGCGCTGCGCGGCGAGCGCGATCATGCCTTTCATGTCGGTGACGCCGATTTTTGCGCTGGCGACCAACAGAACAGGTTGACTCGCAATCAGTCCGATGGGGGAGAAATCATTCAGGGGGTCGAAGTTGGCCTTGGCACCCGGCAGGTTGGGCGAAATGGTGAGCGAGCCGACCGGCGCGAAGAGCAGGGTGTAGCCGTCGGGCGCGGCCTGCACAACCTGCATGGCGCCCACTGCTCCCGCAGCGCCGGGCTTGTTTTCAACCACGACCGACTGGCCCAACGGGCCGCGCAGTGAATGCGCGAGCATTCGGCCGATCACGTCGGTGCCGCCTCCGGGCGCAAACGGAATCACGATCCGGACCGGCCGGTCTGGGTAGCTTGAGGACGGCTGCGCGCTTGCCGGTGCGCCAATCAGTAGCGCGGTGAGGCCAACGAGCACAGCGAGAAGTCTCGACCGGCGAACTGCCCGGGAAGTGGAATGAGCGGACAGGGGCATCGGCTCGCGAAATGGTCGGTTGGCCATCGTTGACTCCTCGGTTCGGTTGACCCGATGTTACCCGCTGGTCTTGAAGGGCAGCCAAGCGGACTGGCCTGCGCTGCGTGGCCCGCCAGTCCTTTGCGTTCCAATAAACGCTTGCTATGCTCAAAGCATTCGAGCCGGCTGGCACGGCCAATCAGAACAATTCACGGAGACCGACATGGGCGCGAGCGACGTACCAGTGCTGGAGGGCGGTTTTGCGCCGATCGAATCGGAGCGGATGATCGAGCTCACCGATATTGAAGGCGAGATTCCGGCGGACCTCAACGGCATCCATGTTCGAAACGGTCCCAACCGGCGCTTCGAGGCACCAGGTCGCTATCACTGGTTTGACGGCGATGGCATGCTGCACTCGGTCGAATTCGACCGTGGCCGCGCACGCTACCGCAACCGCTGGATCCACACGGCGGGGCTCGACGAAGAATTGTCGGCGGGTCGCGCGCTGTGGCAGGGCGTGAAAGATCCACCCCGGCGCGATCGCCCCGATCAGCCGCTCAAGAACACCTCGAACACCGACGTCAAGTTCTTTGCAGGCGATCTGCTGACCATGTGGTACCTGGGTGGCACGGTCTATCGCTGCAATCCACACGATCTGTCCACCCGAGGCCCGCTCGCGCTCGATCCACGACTCGAGGGCCTGCCAATCTCGGCGCACTCCAAGGTCGATGAGCGCACCGGCGAGTTTCTGTTTTTTGCCTACGGCAAGAAAGCACCCTACATGCACTATGGTGTGCTGGATCGACAGGGGGCGCTACGCACCCTCATGCCGGTGGAATTGCCCGGGCCGCGCCTGCCGCACGACATGGCGATCACCACGAACTACACCATCCTCCATGACCTGCCGCTGTTCTATGACATGGATGCCTTCGCGGCAGGTCGTCACAAGCTGCGCTTCTACGAACAGATGCCTGCGCGCTTCGGCGTTGTTCCCAGGCACGGCAACCCCAGCCAGATTCGCTGGTTCGAGGCCAACCCGATCTACATCTATCACGTGTCCAACGCCTGGGAAGAGGCAGATGGGCAGGGTGGCACCGAAATCGTGATGACCGGCACGCCATTCAAATTTCCACGCCGGCCCGACGGCATGATCGACGCTGCCAAGGTACCGCGCTATTTCGCCGAACTCGACAACGACTGCATGTTCTATGAGTGGCGGTTCAACCTGCGCACCGGCCAGACCCGCGAGCGCGTCCTCGACGATTTCATCAATACCGAGTTTCCGGTTATCAACTCCACCATGCAGGGCGTGCGAACACGCTATTCATGGAACCTGTTGATGGGTCGGGTCAACCGGCCTGAAGAACCGCGATTCGGCGGGCTCGCCCGCTACGATCTTGAAACCGGCCGTTGTCAGGTTTATCACGAAGGTCCGTCGAAGTGGTGGAGCGAGGCACCCTTTGCGCCGGCCGACGCCATGAAGGCCGAGGACGATGGCTATCTGGTGGGCTTCATGACCGACCACGAGACGCTGCAGTCCTACTGCACGGTGTTCGATGCCCGCGATGTGAGCCGTGGTCCGGTGGCCCGCATCCGCGTGCCCGAGCGTGTGCCCAACGGGTTTCACGCGACCTGGGTGAGTGCCGAGCGCCTGCGGCGAGGCTGGTGACCCGCTCGCCGCCTGCTGCTTCAACAGGATGGACGCCGCGCTCGCCCAGCTGCTCCAGCTGATTGCAAACGGTATTGCAATCGGCGCCATCTATGCGCTGGTGGCACTGGGTCTGGTGCTTACCTACAAGGCCACCGAGGTACTCAATTTTGCGCACGGCGATGTGCTGATGGCCTCCGCGTTCGTGGGCTGGGCACTGATCGCTGGCGCAGGCTGGCCTTTCTGGCTCGCCATTCCCATGGTGCTCGCGTTTGCTGCGGCGCTGGGCTGGGCGATCGACCGTCAGCTTCTGCGGCGCATCGCAGGGCAGCCCCAGTTTGCAGGTGTGATGCTCACCATTGCCATTGCGTTCATGATCCGTGGCGCGGTCAGCATGGTGTTTGGTCCTGACTCGCGCCGCTTCGAAGTGCCGTTTCAGGGCCGCACCCAGATCGGGCCGCTAGTCATCAACGATCTGAACCTGGTGATTCTGGGCGTTGCGCTGCTGATCACGGTCACGTTGTTCTGGTTCCTGGGCCGCACGCGGCTGGGGCTCGCGATTCAGGCGTCGTCGCAGAACCAGTTGGCAGCCTACCTCAACGGCATTCGGGTGAAGGCGCTGTCATCGCTCGTCTGGGCACTATCGGGGGCCATCTCGGCGGTGTGCGGGCTGCTCCTCGCGCCGGTGGCGCTGGTCGATATCGGGCTCTGGGTGGTGGTGTTGAAGGCGCTGGCGGCGTTGGTGCTGGGCGGCTTTGGCAGTGTGCCCGGCGCCATTCTGGGCGGAGTGCTGATTGGCGTGATCGAGCAACTGGCCGGTGTGTATCTGCCCGATGGCAGCAAAGACGTGGCTGCCTATCTGGTGCTGATTGGCGTGCTGGTGGTCTGGCCGCGCGGCCTCCTTGGCGAAGCGCACGGGCGACGGGTCTGAGGCCATGCGTTTTCCCTACGACACCTCCTATCTCGATGGCCTGCGGCTGGTCCGTTACCGGCAGGACTGGATTTTGTGGGGGCTGCTGCTCGCCCTCCTGATTGCTGCGCCCGCCTTCCTGCCGAAATTCTTCATTGGCGAAGTGACCTATCTCTTCATTCTGTGTCTGGCGAGCCTGGGTCTCATGGTGCTCACCGGCTACACCGGGCAAGTGTCGCTGGGGCATGCTGCATTCATCGCAATCGGCGCCTATTCGCATGCGTGGTTGCTCACTCAGGGTGTTCCCTGGGTGCTAAGCGTCGTGGGCGCCACCGCACTGTCGGCGCTGGTGGGGCTCTTGATCGGCCTGCCCGCCATTCGGGTGTCCGGGCTTTATCTGGCCATGGTCACGCTCGCTTTTTCAATGGTTGTTGAACAGGTGGCGGGTCGCTGGAAGAGCGTGACCGGTGGCCACAACGGTATGCCGGTCCCCGATCTGGTGATCTTCGGGCTCTCGCTGGGAGGGCTCAAGCCTTTCTATTACCTGAGTCTTGCGGTACTGGTGCTGGTGGTGCTGGGGCTCGCCAATTTGATGCGAAGTCGGACGGGGCGGGCGTTTATCGGTGTGCGAGATTCCGAAGCGGCCGCGCATGCGCTGGGCATTCAGGTGGCTGGCACCAAGGTGCTGGCCTTCGTGGTGTCCGCCGCTGTGACTGGACTGTCGGGTGCGCTGCTTGCGCACCATGTGCAGTTCCTGTCGCCCGAGGCCTTCAGCATGCTGCTGTCGCTCGAACTGGTCCTGATGGTGGTGATTGGTGGCCTGGGGTCGCTTCGCGGGGCAGTGCTGGGCGCGCTTCTGATCGGCATGCTGCCGACGCTCATCTCGCGCGTGAAGCCGCTGCTGCCCGATCACATCGCCAAGCAGATGGGGCTGGAGATTTTCATGTTCGGCCTGGTGCTCGCGCTCTTCGTACTGTTCGAGCCGCGCGGCTTGAATGGCCGGTGGCTCAAATTTCGCGCCTTCCTGGAGAGCTTCCCGCTCTATCGGCGCGACACCTTCCGGCGCGGCAAGACCTACATGAAGTCGGAGCGCTACCGATGACCGCGCGCGCCCGCTCTGTTAACCAGGGGCCCATGCTCGAGGTCGAGAACCTGTCGCTCGCATTTGGTGGCGTACGGGCAATCGACGCCCTCAGTTTTACGGTGAACCCGGGCGAGGTGTTTGCGATCATCGGGCCCAACGGCGCGGGCAAGACCAGCGTCTTCAATGCGATCACCCGGATCTTCGATCCGCAAGGCGGCGCAATTCGCGTGCGCGGCTGCGACATGCTCGCGCTCAAGCGCCACCAGGTGATTGGTGCGGGGGTGGCGCGCACCTTTCAGAACATCGAGCTTTTTGAAGGCGCAAGCGTGCTCGACAACCTGATGCTGGGGCGACATCGGTTCGCCCAGGGCGGTTTTCTTGCCCAGTGGTTTCGGCCGCCATCGGTGGCGCGCGCCGAGGCCGCCTCGCGCGAACGCATCGAAGACATCATCGAACTGCTTGATCTCGCAGCCTGGCGGAATGCGCCGGTGGCGGGGCTTCCCTATGGTGTGCGCAAGGTGGTGGAACTGGCGCGTGCGCTGGCCGCTGAACCCGCGTTGCTCCTGCTCGATGAACCCGCCTCAGGGCTCAACCCGGAGGAAACCCGCGACCTGTCTTTTTGGATCGACGATATCCGTCACGATCTGGGCATTACCGTGGTGATGGTCGAGCACGACATGTCGCTGGTGGCGCGCGCGGCGGATCGCGTGCTTTGCATGAATCAGGGCGCTGCGCTTGCACTGGGCAAGCCCGCTGAAGTGCAGTCCGACCCGCGGGTGGTCGCCGCCTATCTGGGGGCCTGATCGTGGCAGAGCCGCTCCTGTCGGTACGCAATCTCGAAACCTGGTACGGGCCGGTCGCGGCGATCCGTGGCGTTTCGCTCGATGTGCCGGAAGGCGGCTTTGTCACGGTGCTGGGCGCGAATGGCGCGGGAAAGACCACGCTCCTCAACACCATCGCCGGTGTGATCGACCCCTTCAAGGGAAGCGTCCGTTTTCAGGGCCAGGACATCACCGCGCTGGATCCCGATGAGGTGGCGCGACGAGGCGCGGTGCTGGTGCCCGAGGGGCGGCAGGTGTTTCCCTTCCTCACCGTGCAGCAGAATCTTGACATGGGCCGGTTTGCGCGCGCGGGTCGGCAGGGCGTGGGCGATGAACTGGCGCGCATTCATCGCTGGTTTCCGCGTCTGCTCGAGCGGGCGCAGCAGCATGCAGGGCTTCTCTCGGGCGGCGAACAGCAGATGCTTGCCATCGGTCGCGCTCTCATGGCGCGGCCCGCGCTGCTGCTGCTTGATGAGCCCTCGCTCGGGCTCTCGCCCCTTCTTACGCGCGAGATTTTTTCCATCCTCGCCCAGATCAACGCTGAACTCGGCACCGCCATCCTGGTGGTCGAGCAGAACGCAGCGATCGCGCTCGCGACCGCGCAACATGGCTACATCATGGAACTGGGCCGGATCGTGGCTGATGATTCCTGTGAAGCCCTGATGGCGAAAGACGATGTTCGCGAGTTTTATTTGGGCATGGGGGCAGGCGCCACCGACGATCGCACTCACCAGCAGCGCTGGAAGCGCAGGAAAACCTGGCGATGAGCGCACCCGATTCCGTATTTCCGGACGGCGGCTTTCCCATGCGCGAGCCGGGCTGGCTCGCTACGCATTCGATCCACACCTGGCCGCAGATGTTGAGAAGGCGCGCAGCGCAGTGGGGCGAGCGCCCGGCGCTGCGTCACAAGCTGCGCGGCCTTTGGCATACCTGGACCTGGGCAATGTACTGGGAGCAGGTCCGTACGGCTGCGCTCGCGCTGGTTGCGTACGGGCTTCACCGCGGTGCGGTGGTGAGTGTGCTCGCTGAAAACCGCCCCGAATGGCTGTTTGTCGATATGGGCGCGCAGGCGCTGGGCGTGATCACCAACGGCATCTATCCCACCTCGTCGCCCGAGCAGATCGCCTATTTTCTGAACGACTCGGGCAGCGAACTGCTGGTGGTGGAAAACCAGGAGCAGTTTGACAAGGCGTGGTCGATACGCGATCAGTGCCCCGCGCTTCACACCATCGTCGTGATCGACTTGCGGGGGCTGCGCGCGCTCGATCTTGAAGGCGTGATCAGCTGGGAAGCCTTTATTGCACAGGGCTGCGAGAAGGTCGCCACGCATGGGTCGGTGTTCGAACGCGAAGTCGAGGCCGGACGTGAATCCGACATCGCGTTTCTGGTTTACACCTCGGGTACCACCGGGCCGCCCAAGGGCGCGATGATCTCGCAGCGCAACCTCATGTTTCAGCTCGAGGCGGCGCCGCAATATCTCGAGGTGGGGCCGGGCGACCGCGGCCTGTCGTTTCTGCCGCTCTGTCACATTGCCGAGCGACTCAATACCGTTGGCAATCCGCTTGCCATGGGGCATGTCATGCATTTTCCGGAGCATGCCGGCACGGTGTTCAATGACCTGCGCGAGGTCTCGCCCCATCTGGTGTTCGGCCCGCCTCGATTCTGGGAGAAGCTGCATTCTCAGGTGCGGCTTGCGCTCGACGACGCGCCGGGCTGGATCCGCGCGCTGGCCGAACAGGGCGCTGCTGCCAGCCTTCGCGCGGTCGATGCCCGTCTGCAGAACAGGCCGCTGTCGGTCTGGAGCCGGGGCGGGCAGGCCGTGCGGGAGGCGCTGTTGTGGCCCAATCTGCTGAGCTTCATGGGGCTCAAGGATCTGCGCACCGCCATCACTGGCGCGGCGCCCGTTCCCCCGGATCTGCTCCGCTGGTTCATGGGAATCGGTGTGGTGCTGAGGGAAGCCTATGGCCTGACCGAAACCTGCGGCTTTTGCACTGCCAACCCGCGTGGTGCGGTTCGTCTGGGCTATGCGGGCGTTCGAGCCCTTGGCACAGAGGTGCGGATCGGAGCAGACGACGAGGTGCTGGTGCGCGGTCCCAACGTGTTTGCAGGTTACTGGGGACGAGCGGAGCAAACCCGAGACGCGATCGATTCGGAGGGCTGGCTCCATACAGGCGACTGCGGCGAGATGGATGCGGACGGTTACCTGCGCATTCGCGATCGCATCAAGGACATCCTGATCACCTCGGGCGGCAAGAACATCAACCCGAGTGACATCGAAAATCGCCTGAAGTTCAATCCCTATATTGCCGATGTGGTGGTGATTGGAGAGGCGCGTCCCTATCTCACCTGTCTGGTGATGATCGATGCCGACAACGTTTCCCGGTATGCGCAGGATCGCCAGATTCCGTTCACGGATTTTGCGAGCCTGACACGCACCCCCGAGGTGATCGACCTGGTGTCGCGCCAGATCGAGCAGGTCAATGCGGGGCTTGCCCGGGTGGAAACCATCAAGCAGTTCCGC
>CAMBZS010000151.1 GCA_945872335.1 Bordetella parapertussis
GCATCGATCCGGGCGGCCCTTTCGGCGCGACGATGCCGCCGCGCTCGATGAGTTCGCGCACTTTTGAGTTGTCCAGGGTCCAGAGCGGATAGCTGGTGGTGCGGGTGTCGTGCCCCGCTTCAACCACGCCTTCGCGGTGCGAGCCTGGAATGAACCAGAGTGGCCCGTTGAATTCGTTGACCTCATCAAGAAAGATCGACACGTTCATCGCGCGCGCCTCGGGCATGGCGTCATCGCGGTGCCACGTGCCGAAGTCCTGATGCCATTGCCAGACATCGCCATCAAAGGCCTGCTTGCCGTTGATCTTGAACTGATGCATGTAGACCGGCTCGCCAAAAACCTGCTGCACCGGCTGCACCATGCGGGGATGACGGGCGAGCTTCGCGAACACATCGCTGTACGTATGCGCTGCGAAACTGGTGCGTGGTGTGACGCCATCCTTCTCGCGAACGATTTCGGGGCGATGTTCGGCGTAGATGCGCGGGACTTCGTCGCGCAGCACCTTCATTTCGGCAGCGCTAAAGAGCGACGGGAAAAACAGGTATCCGTCGCGTTCGAATTGCTCGCGTTGGGAGGAGGTCAATTCCATGGCGGGTCTCCGGGGGCGGTGCAGGTATCTTAGACGGGTGGAGCGCTTCGCGCGAGGGGCGCTTTTCGGTTCGGCCAGGCCCGAGCCCGAGCGATCAGCGCCAACACCTCAGACAGCCGTTTGCGGCCACGTTTTCGCGCACGCCTGTAGCCACGTCGCCCAGTCGCGCCCCGGATGAACCGTGCCGCATTGGCTGCAGGTGCGCGCCGCAGGCGAGGCGTCGTAGAACCGGGCATAGGTCCTGGGCAGATCCTCGACAATGCTCTGCAGCTGAATCTCAAGGCGCATGACCAGATGCCCACAGTTCGCGCAGAACCACTCGAAGGCATCGATGGTTCCTGCCGGACGGCTTCGCTCGATCACCGTACAAAGACTGCCAGCTTCAGGGCGCTGCGGCGAATGCCGGACATGCGCGGGGAGCAGAAACACGTCGCCCTCGCGCAGAGGAATTCGCTCGATCTTTCCCCGATCGGCCACCAGCACGGACGCATTGCCGCGAAACTGATGAAAGTATTCCTCGAAGGGGTCATCATGAAAATCAGTCCGCTGATTCGGCCCCCCCACTACCGTGCAGATGAGATCGGAGTCAGGCCAGATCTGCTGGTTACCCACCGGAGGCTTGAGCCGGTGGGCATGCGTCTCCAGCCACCCACCCAGGCTGATGGGCGCGCCATAACGAAGCGTATCGGTAATCATGGCCGAATCGGCTGCAGGTTCTGTCATGGTGGGGGTCCTCCCGATAACGATCTGGCGACTGCGTCGGATCGACGCCTACCGCGCAACGATACCCGTAACGGATCCTTGCAACGGCGGGCGGTTCCGCCCAGAGGGGGTACGGCTCAGCCAGGCGACAGTTCGCCGACAGCACGCTTCAGCAGTACGGCGGCCACATGGGCACGATACTCGGCAGGCGCGTGAAGATCGCCGTACGCACCCGCCGGATCCAGTGACAGGCCTTCCAGCGCCGCGCGCTCGAAGCGCTCGTCAAGGCGCGCCTCCGCCTCTGGCCAGCGGCATACCCCCGCGCCCAGGCCGGTGAGCGCGACGCGCACCGCCCCGGGCAGACGCACCACCGCAACACCCACCAGCGCAAAGCGCGAAGCCGGCTGTTCAAACTTCAGGTAGCGGCCAGCGATCGGGCGCGGAAACTCGACGCCGAGGATCAATTCATCCGCAGCAAGCGCGGTCGCGAAGATCCCCTTGAAAAACTCATCCGCAGGAATCCGGGATCGTGTGGTGACCACGGTCGCGCCGCTGGCAAGCACACCCGCGGGCCAGCAGGCAGCGGGATCGTTGTTTGCGAGCGAGCCACCCAGTGTGCCCACCGAGCGGACCTGCTGGTCGGCGATCCCGCCGGCCAGCGCTGCAAGCATCGGCCAACCTTCGATCACACCTCGGTCCGCGGCCACGCGTGCGTGCGGCACCATCGCCGCAATCAGCAGATGATCGGCCCCGGCGCGAAGCGCGCGCAGTTCGTCGATGGCCTGCAGATCGATCAGATGCGAGGGCGCCGCGAGACCAAGACGCATCGAGGGGATCAGGCTTTGGCCACCCGCCAGGGGGCGCGCCTCCGGACCGGCGCTCAGGCTCTCGATGGCTGAGGCGATCGAACCCGGTCGGCAGTGGATCGGGCCCGACAGCGGCGTATCGGGCGTGGGCGAATTCAGACGCCCGCGGCCAGGTTGCTCGCTGGACACCCGGTCAACCTGACGGTCCGCCGCGCGTTCTCGCCGAAGACCTGGCAGGACTTCACAAATTGCCTTCACAATGCCTTCATAGCCCGTGCAGCGGCAAAGATTGCCGCTCAGGGCTTTGCGAACCGCGACCGGTTCAGGCTCAACCGCCTCGTCCACCATCGCAAGCGTACGCATCACGAAACCCGGCGTGCAGAACCCGCACTGCAGGGCATGGTGACGACTGAACGCCTGCTGGATGAGGTGAAGCTCATCGCCCTCGCCCCCAAGCCCTTCAATGGTCAGCACATCGCAGCCGCTGCTCTGTTCGCTCAGCCGGTTGCAGCTTTTGATGGGCGCGCCGTTCACCACCACCGTGCACGCGCCGCACTGTGCGGTATCGCAGCCCTGATGGGTACCGGTGAGCTGACAGCGTTCACGCAGCGTTTCTATCAGGGGCTCGGCTGCGTCAACTTCCAGAACACATTCACGCCCATTGACCCGCAAGGCGATGATGCGGCGGGTCATGGCAGCCTTCCCATCGAACCGGAGCGCAACGCCGACAACGCCTGCCACAACCTCGGCGCAGTGAGCGGAAATTGCAGGTCTGCCTCGCCCCAGGGCGATAGCGCATCGAGCGCGGCATTCATGATTGCCGCCGGTACGCCGATGCAACCCGCCTCACCCACGCCTTTCGCGCCCAGCAGATTGAACGCAGTGGGCTGCCCCAGGCTCTCGATGACGACATCGGGCATGTCTGAGGCACGGGGCACGGCGTAGTCCATCAGAGAGCCGGTGAGGAGCTGACCGGCTTCGTCATACACCACACGTTCCATCAGCGCCTGGCCCATGCCTTGCGCAAAACCGCCCAACAGTTGACCGTGTACGAGCGCAGGGTGGATCAGGCGTCCTGCGTCGTCCACCCACACCACCCGTTCGATGGTCAGCTCGCCTGTATCGCTATCGATCGCAACCTGCGCCATGACGCAACCGCTTGCCCAGGACTCACGCGCGGCAAATCGCGTCTCGACCGTAAGGGGCAGCGCGTCGCCCGCGGCGCGACGCGCGAGCGCCTGGCGGCAGGCATCAACGATGGCACTTCCGCCGATCGCCGTGCTACGACTGGCGAGCGCTCCGACGCCGTCGGGGCACAGAGCAGTGTCACCCAGATCGACGTCGACCATGGATTCATCGCATCCCAACGCTTGGGCCGCAATCCTCGCAAAGGCGGTCGCATGCCCCTGCCCCTGGGCTGGCGAACCACTTGCCACCGTCACCCGACCGGTGTCGTGAAGCGTGATCCGTGCGCTCTCCCACCCTTGCCCGCAGGGCTCCACGTAAAGGGCAATCCCCACCCCGACGCATTCGCCAGCGCGGCGCCGAAGCGCCTGCTCGCGGCGCGCCCGCGGGTAATCAAAGCGCCCACTGGCGCGTTCAAGCAACGCCGGGTAGTCACCGGAGTCGAGGGTTTCGCCAGTCGGCGTGAGGTAGGGCAAGGCCTGGGCAGCAATGAGATTGCGCCGCCGCAATTCCATGGGGTCGAGTCGCAGCGCCCTCGCCGCGCGCTCGATCAGCACTTCGGTAAGGAGCACGGCTTCCGGCCGACCGGCGCCGCGATAGATGTTGACGGCCGACGCGTTCGACAGGGTCGCCTTGCCCTGAACCGACAGCGCCTGAACCTGGTAGGGGCCGGGCAGAATTCGTGCCGCGTTACGAAGTGGCACCACCGATGAAAACGGCATCCAGGCTCCCAGCGCGAAATGCAGTTGCGCATCGAGCGTCTGCAGCAGCCCATCTGCCGAAACGGACAGTTGCCCCTGTATCGTCGATCCTCGCCCATGCATGCCAGCGGTGAACTCTTCCGAACGGCTCGCCACCCACCGAAGCGATCGACGCAGCCGCCATGCCGCCCAGGGCACCAGCAGGTCTTCGGGTACGACCGACGCGCGCGCACCGAACGCGCCCCCCACATCGGGCGCAATCACGCGTACCTGGTCACGGGTGAGGCCCAGCGTGCGCGCAATGTCGTCGCGCGCGCGGGAGGGTGACTGCGAGGCAAGCCACACCGTGATGCGATCTTCTTTCGCGTGCACCTCCGCCACCACGGCCCGAGGCTCGAGCGCCATCGCCACGAGTCTGGGCGAATCGAGCGATACCGAAACGGTTGTGCCGGGCGTTTGCGCCGCGCACTGCGGCTTGCTGGAGGCGTAGTGATGCTGGACCTGCGCGATCGCCTGGCCTGCCGCGTCACAATCGGGTACAGCGGGCTCCGGTTCGACGTCGACACCGACCCGGTCTGCCGCCGCGAGCGCGAGCGCCCTGGACTGCGCCACCACGATCGCCACCGGCTGCCCGGACCAGGTCACACGATCGCGCGCCAGCAGGTCAAACGATTCGGTGCGGTCGAGCGGCAAGAGCGGATTGACGGCAGGCATCGACAGCACCCCGAGTTCGGTCGCGGTGAATACCGCAACAACCCCGGGCAAAAGACGCGCGTCGCGAGTGTCGATGGCCAGCAGCCGCCCACGCGCATGCTGACTTCTCACGAAGGCGACGTGAAGCGACCCGTCAATCCGGATGTCGGCCGTGAACCGGCCACGCCCGGTCAGGAGGCGATCGTCTTCACGGCGAAGCGGTTTGAATGACGCGCTGGAGGTAGGCTGAGTGTGCAGGTCTGGCATGCCGGAGCGCAAACGCCCTTCCGCCGGAACGGCTTCGCGAGGAGGATTGGCAATCGATGAAGCCGGCGATGTTGCCTGAACCCCGTCGCTGCGACAACCCGTTAGCGCGTCAGCGCCGCGTGTCGACCCGTCAGCGTGTCACCGCGACAGGCGAAGACGGGCCTGCAGCCAGATAGCGGTCGACCAGCGTCGCCCAGAGCCGGGCTGCGGGCTCGATGATCTGGTCGTTGAAGTCATAACCCGGGTTGTGCACCATGCAGCCCCCCGGCTGCCCGGCGAGCCCGTTCCCCACGAAGAAGTAGCAACCCGGCACCTTCTGCAACATGAAAGCGAAATCCTCGCTGGCCGTGAAGCGTCGGCCATCGGCAACCACACGATCAGGCCCGAACAGGGAGAGCGCCACGTCTGATGCGAACGCTGTGCACTCAGCGTCATTGACGAGCACGTCATAGCCCGGTCGCCAGTCGATCAGGGCCTCCACGCCCAGACTCCTTGCCTGCGATTCGACAATCTCGACAATCCGGCGGCGAAGGAGCGCGCGCACCTCGCCATTGAGCGCGCGCACGCTCAGCTCGAGCGTGGCGCGGTCGGGAATCACATTACCGGCCTGACCGGCATGAAGCGCCCCCACCGACACCACAGCGGTTTCGAGCGGATCCACATTGCGTGACACCACCGACTGGAGTGCCAGGACGATCGACGAGGCGGCAACGATCACGTCGGTTGTGGTGTGCGGCATGGCGCCGTGGCCGCCCACCCCGCTCAGGTGTACCGTGACATCGTCGCTCGATGCCATGGTCGGACCGCTTCGGAACATGAAGCTGCCGGTCGCCAAACCCGGCATGTTGTGCAAGGCGAAGACGGCATCGCAGGGAAAGCGCTCGAAAAGGCCGTCGTCGATCATGCGAACCGCGCCGCCCGCGCCCTCTTCGGCTGGCTGGAAGATCAGGTTGACGGTACCCTCGAAACGCGCCGATCGAGCGATGGCCTCGCCCGCTGCAAGCAGCGTGGCGGTGTGCCCATCGTGACCGCAGGCGTGCATCACCCCGGGCACCGTGCTTGCCCACGCGAGGCCAGTCTTCTCGTTGACGGGAAGCGCATCCATGTCGGCGCGAAGCCCCAGGCGGCGGCCGCCACGGCCTCGCTTAAGCTGCCCCACCACGCCCGTGCCACCGACGCCGGTGGTCACCGAATAGCCCCACTGCGACAGAAGATTCGCCACCATGGCCGCCGTGCGGTGTTCCTTGAATCCCAGTTCGGGATTCGCATGCAGGTTCCGGCGGATGCGAATGAATTGCGCAAGCGGCATACCCGCGCTGGATTCGGCCAGGGGCAGCGCGGGCGCTTCGGCGAGGACGCTCATCGACATCTCACTGCGGCTGCAGATTCATCGACTTGGCGATCGTCCGCATCTGCGCTGTGTTTTCCTGATAGAGCCTGGCGAGTTCGTCAAGCGGACGCGGACTGGGTACCACCATGGCCTGTGCCTCGAGCTGACTGCGCACGGTGGCATCGTTGGCCACTTCGCCCAGCGCCTTGTGCAGCACAGTCACGATCGCCTCGGGTGTGTTCCGGTGCAAGAAATATCCCGCCCAGATATCGAACACAAAGCCCTTCAGCGCGCCGCTTTCATCCAGCGTGGGCACCTTCGAAAAAAGCTGCTGGCGTCCGGCGGACAGCACCGCCGGCGCCTTCAGCTTTCCCTCCTCCACCAGTTGCACCTGCCCCTTGCCATAGGGGGTCATGAAGATGTCGACCTGACCGGCAAGCAGATCCTGCACCGCCGGGGCGCCACCCTTGTAGGGCACATGCACCATCGGCACGCCCGTGACACTCGACATGTGTTCGCCCAGGAGGTGATAAAACGAGCCCGGCCCCACGCTTGCATAGGTAAGCGGCTTGCCCCCCGCCGCGGCCCGCTTCGCATAGGCCATCAGTTCGTCACCGTTGGCCGCCGGCAGGTCTTTACGCGCCAGCATGACCAGGGGATTGATGGTGATCATCTGCACCAGCCGGAAATCCTCGCTGCGGTACTTGATGGCGGCGTTGGCGAGTGGCGCGAGAATCAGCTCGTTGGGCGAGCCCTGAAAAATGACGTAGCCATCAGCGGGGCTGTTCAATACTTTCTGGGCGGCGATGCCGCCGCTTGCGCCACCGAGGTTTTCCACTACCACCGGCTGGCCCAGGTGTCTGGCGAGCGTTCCGCTCAGGGTACGTGCAATCACGTCCGACACGCCCCCCACCGGATACGGCACCATCAACACCACCGGCTTTGCAGGGAACGTCTGAGCCTGCGCCGCGCAGGTCACGAGCAGAGCGCCCAAGAGGCCGGGTAGTCGCTTCATCAACGAGGTCATTGGAGTCTCCCGAACGGTTCACCGGTCTGGGACCGGATGGATTGGAATGATGCGAAGTTGTTGCCCAAGCCATTCTGGATCGGCATAATCATGCTGTCCAATGCATTAATAATCATCATTCAATACTTTATTTGCATACATGATCACGCTCGTCCAGCTTCGACATTTCAGCGTGCTCGCCCAGGCCGGCTCGTTTGTTCGGGCGAGCGAGCTGCTCCACCTCACGCAGCCCGCATTGAGCCGCAGCATCCGCGCGCTCGAGGAGGCGCTGGGCCGGCCGCTCTTTGACCGCGTGGGCCGGCGCATCGAGCTGACCGCCTTCGGTCGCGACTCGCTGCTGCGGGTCCGACAACTGATCGAAGACGCAGGGCAGCTGGTCCAGAGCGGCGCAGCGCCCAACGCGCAGGCACAGGGCCGACTGAGACTTGGCCTCAGCTCTGGTCCGGGCGTGATGCTCACGGCACCCGTCATCACTCACTTCGCCACGCGCTACCCCCTGTTTCATGTCGACATCGTTCGCGCCAACACGCATGCGCTTGAGCAGATGCTGCGCAACCGCGATCTCGATGCCATGGTGGTCGATGCCCGGTCCCTGCGACCCGCTCCCGATCTGGCCATTGAACCGTCCATCGAAATGCGTGGCTCGTTCTTGTGCCGACCCGGGCATCCGCTCGCCCAACTGCCCCGCGTGGCCATCCAGCAGCTGCTCAACTACCCGGTGGCCTCCACGCCGCTCAGCGACGAGCTCGCGCGCGTCCTGGTGGAGCGCTACGGCGCGCGGGCGCACCCCGAAGCCATGGTGCGACTGACCAGCGACGAGATCTCGCACCTGATCGAAGTCACCCATCGTACGGACATGCTGCTTCTTGCCATCCGTGCCGCGGCGCCGGGGCTGCACGAGCTCGCAGTCTCGCCCGCACTCGAGGCCAACGCGCGGTTCGCACTGGTCACGCTGGCGGGCCGGGCGCAGTCGCCATTCCTGCCCGAAATCCGGCAACTGATGGCGCAGGTGCTGCGCGAACCCGCGCCGCCAGCCCGTCCCGCCCGGCGCAAACGCTGATGGAACCGCTGCACTGGTGGGGGAGCGTTGCGCTCACCGCGCTCGAGGGGCTGGCCACCGCCGCGTTCGCCCTCTCCGGCATCATCGAAGCCACCCGCAAACGCATGGATGTCGTGGGCGTGGGGGTGGTGGCTTTTCTCACCGCGTTCGGCGGCGGCACGCTGCGCGATCTGCTCCTCGATCAGCGCCCCTTCTTCTGGGTGCGCGAACAGTACGCGCTCGCCGGCGTGTTTCTCCTCTGCGTGCTTGCGCTCTTCTTCATGCGCCAGCGCCATGTCGCCATCACCGAACGCATGATCGAATGGCCCGACGCGATCGGTCTGGGGCTGTTCTGCGCGTCAGGCGTTCATCAGGCTCATCTGCTCGGTATGCCACCGCTGGTGTCGATCATCATGGGCGTGGTCACCGCCGTGTTTGGTGGCGTGCTGCGCGACATGGTCTGCAACGAGATTCCCGCCACGCTCAGAAACCATCGTCCGTATGCGATCTGCGCCCTCGCAGGTGCTCTCGCCTACCTGCTGCTGGCCGCGCTCGATGCACCGGCGTGGCTGGCAATGAGCGTCTGCGCTGCCCTGGCCACCAGCCTGCGGGCGCTTGCGATCCTGCGCAACTGGTCACTTCCGGTCTGGCGACTATGAGCGACACACCCCGGTTCGCCGAGCCGTCTAGGGAGGGGCCACTCGCATACGCGGTAAAGTTTCAACTCCGACCCCACCAACAAGTGAGCTGACCATGGGCGCCCTGAACGGACTGAAGGTGCTGGAAATCGCAGCCATTGGCCCCGCACCGTTCTGCGCGATGATGCTCTCCGATATGGGCGCCGACGTCGTTCGCGTTGACCGGCGGGTCGATGCGGGCCTGGGTTTTTCCATGGCGCCTCAATTCGATGTCATGGGTCGCGGCCGGCGCTCGATCGCGCTCGACCTGAAGTCACCCGCCGACCTGTCCGTTGTCCGCCAGCTGATCGGCGCCGCCGACGTCCTGATCGAGGGCTTCCGCCCCGGCGTGATGGAACGCCTGGGGCTGGGGCCAGACGAATGCCTGGCCCTTCAGCCCAGACTGGTGATCGGACGGATGACCGGCTGGGGCCAGGACGGACCGCTCGCCCATGCGGCGGGTCACGACCTCAACTACATCGCGCTCACCGGCGCGCTCGCGGCCATCGGTCCGTCGGATCACCCCCTGCCGCCCTTGAACCTGGTGGGCGATTTCGGTGGCGGCGGCATGCTGCTCGCGGTGGGAGTTCTGGCCGCAGTGATTGAGGCTGGGCGATCAGGCAAGGGTCAGGTGGTCGATGCCGGCATGGTCGACGGGGCCGCGCTGCTCATGGCGAGCACCTACGGCATGCGGGCGGCTGGGCTCTGGAGCGATCTGCGCCAGAACAACGCGCTGGACGGCGCAGCCCCCTGGTA
>CAMBZS010000152.1 GCA_945872335.1 Bordetella parapertussis
GCTTGTCTGAGCCCTTGCGCTCGATGGTGGCCTCCATGGTCACCTGCATGCCCTGACCGGCCACGTCCTCGATGCCCACCAGACGAAACCGCGCCCGAAGCTCGCTGCCGACCGGAACGGGTGCGGTGAAACGAACGCGATTGAGGCCATAGTTGACACTCATGCGCACATCGTCGAATCGCAAAGCATCCTGGATGAAAAGCGGCAGCATGGAGAGCGTGAGAAACCCGTGCGCGATGGTGGCGCCGAACGCACCGGATGCAGCGCGGTCGGGGTCGACGTGAATCCATTGATGGTCGCCCGTAGCGTCGGCAAACTGATTGATGCGCCCCTGGTCCACCACGAACCAGTTGCTCACTGCAAGCTCTTCACCAACCATCGACTTGAGGTCACCGAGACGGGGAATGGTTCGCATCGAAGGTTCCACCCTGGACAATTAAAGCGGCATTATCGCGCGATGCGCCCACCGTCTGCGCGCGATCAAGCCAGGCGGGCGGCCATTGCCTCCATTCGAACGGTATCTGCTTCCAATCAAGACGGGCGGCTACCCAGCAGGTGCAATCGCGCTTTCAACAGAAGCCGATCCATGAATGCACCCGATACGCTGACCCGCCCTGTTTCCGACGCTGCGCAAAGCGCGCTTCTCGCCGATCTTTACCAGTTCACGATGCTGCAGGCTTATCACGCTGCTGGCATGCATGGGCAGGCGAGTTTCGAGCTGTTCTGCCGAAGGCTCCCCTCGCGGCGCGGCTTCCTGATGGCGGCCGGTCTGGAGCCCGCCCTCGAATGGCTCGAGGCGCTGCACTTTCAATCTCATGAACTTGACTGGCTCGGCGGAACGGGCCGGTTCACCCCCGACCTGATCGCGATGCTTCGCGACTGGCGGTTCACCGGTGAGGTCTGCGCCGTTCCCGAGGGCACAATTCTCTTCCCCGGTGAGCCTCTCCTTCGTGTGACAGCATCGATCGGCGAGGCGCAGTTGGTTGAGAGTCGGGTCCTGAATCTGATTCACGCTCACAGCCTGATCGCAACCAAAGCGGCACGCTGTGTCATGGCGGCTGGCGGCGTTTCGCTGATCGAGTTCGGCATGCGTCGCGCACATGGCGCAGATGCCGCGATGATTGCTGCCCGCGCCTCGGTGATCGCCGGGTTCGAGGCCACTGCCAATGTGCTCGCGGGGATGTGCGACGGGCTTCCGCTTGCCGGGACGATGGCGCATTCGTTTGTACTTGCGCACGAGGCCGAGGCAATCGCGTTCGAGCACTTTGGCCACGCCAATCCCGGCAACACTGCATTCGTGATCGACACCTACGACACCGAACAGGGCGCACATCGCGCGGTCGCCGCAGCGCACGAGCTCGCACGCCACGGGATTGCCCTGCAGGCGGTGCGAATCGACAGCGGCGACCTGGCACGACACAGCCATCGGGTCCGGCGGATTCTGGATTCGGCGGGTCTCGATCAGGTGAAGATACTGGTGAGCGGTGATCTCGATGAATGGTCTGTGGCGGCCTTACGCGCAGCACGGGCGCCGATTGACGCCTTCTGCGTGGGCACAGCGCTCAGCACCTCATCCGACGCCCCCTCGCTCGACCTGGCCTATAAGCTGGTGGAATACGAGGGTCGGCCGTGCAGCAAGCGCTCGCCGGGCAAGGCCACACTGCCCGGCCGCAAGCAGGTCTGGCGGCGCTATGACGCGCAGGGGCGGATCGCATCCGATCTGATTGCCCTGGCCGATGAGCCTGCGCCCGCGGTGAGTACCGGCGCCAGCGCGCTCACGGGTGGCCCACACGCAGCACCCGGCGCGGCCACGCCGCTGCCCGGTATGGCCTGGCAGGCGCTGCTTTGGCCAGTCATGCGAGACGGTCACAGGCTACGACCCGCGCCGTCCATCGAGGCCATCCGGCGCCATGCCGCGATGCAACTGAACGCCCTGCCCGCAGGCCTGAGGTCGCTTGGAGCAGCGCATCCGGTATCGGTGAGTCTGTCGCCCAGCCTGAAGCAGGCGGCCCCGGGCATCAAGCTCAATCCGAAGACGGGTGCGGCAGCCGATCAGCATTGGAACCCGAGCCGACCGCCGCCCGCCCCAGGCGATCGTCGATCGCCCGCCAGGCCTCGTCCGGGGGCGCAGACTCGATGAGCAGGCAACTCACGCCGGTGCGGTCCAGGTCGCGCAGCGCCGCGTAGAGCTGTCGACCCGCCGCGCCTGGATCGGCCGGCTGCTCAAGCCAGACCGCGCAGGGCGCACCAGGTTTGCGGCGCGACCACACAGCCGCCGTGAGCCCAGCGTGCGCGAGCGCCTCGAGCCGCAGCTCGATGGCAGAGGCCGACAGCATTTCGAGCGCCGTCCGCGGAGCGTAGTGCGCGGCCAGTGCACCCGATACCCTCGGGCGAGCCTGATCCGGGGCGGCCAGACCTCGACCCAGCACCCGCTCGATTTCCGAGCGGATGAGGCCGCCCGGCCTCAGTAGCGCTGGCGTGCCACCCGACAGATCAACGATAGTCGACTCCAGCCCCACGGCGCAGTCGCCACCGTCGAGGATAAGTGGCGCGTCGGGGCCGAGGTCATCCAGGACATGCTGCGCACGCGTGGGGCTGACGCGGCCGAACCGGTTGGCCGAAGGTGCCGCGATTGCCGACCCGCCGCGCGCCACAAACGCATCCAGCAACTGCATCGATATCGGGTGAGCTGGCGCACGCAGACCGATCGTGCGCTGGCCGCCGCAGGCAGCGCCAGAGGCCTCGGGCAATCGGTTGAGAATCAGCGTGAGCGGCCCCGGCCAGAAAGCAGCCGCCAGACGCTCGGCCTCCGGCGTCCAGTCTGCCCAGCGCCTGGCGGCGGCGATGTCGCGTACATGCACGATCAACGGATGATCAGCCGGCCTGCCCTTGACCTGATAGATCTGCGCCACCGCCAGCGGGTTACCGGCGTCGCCACCCAGCCCGTAGACGGTTTCCGTGGGGAAGGCGACCAGCCGGCCCGCGATCAGCGTATCGGCTGCGCGCGCGATCGATGCCGGATCAGCGCTCAGAATCGGCCCGCCCAGCCTGGCCCGGTCTGCTGCGCGGAATGCCGCTCGGTCGGCCTCTCGGTCTGCTGCCCGGTCAGCCGCTCGGTCGGCTCCGCGGTCGGCTTCGCGGTTGCTCACTCGAGCATCCCGAGCAGTTCAATCGCGCGGCTGCAGGCCGCCCGGGCTGACCCCGCGTCATCGGCCACCAGGGTAAGGTGCCCCATCTTGCGGCCCGGCCGTGCCTGAGCCTTGCCATAGAGATGGAGCTTTGCACCCGGCAACTCGCCCAGCACGCGCGCCCAGTCGGGCTCACGCTCGCTGTTGGGCGAGGTGCCATGCGTAAACCACAGATCACCGAGCAGGTTGAGCATCACCACGGGTGCGAGCGCGCGCGTGTCGCCCAGGGGCAATCCCGCCAGCACCCGCGCCTGCTGTTCGAACTGACTGGTGAGACTGGCATCGAGCGTCCAGTGGCCCGAGTTGTGGGGCCGAGGCGCCATTTCATTGACGCACACAGAACCGTCCTGCAGCACAAAAAATTCAATGCAGAGCACGCCCACATAGCTCATTCGTTTCGCAATCGCCTGAGCATCGGCAACCACCCGCGCAGCCACCCCGGACGGCACCTCAGCCGGTACCGTGGAGGTAAACAGAATGCCCTCGCGATGCACATTGCGCGCCACCGGCCACACTACGCATCGACCATCAAAGCCACGCGCAAGCAGCACCGACACTTCGCACTGCAGGTCAACGCGCTTTTCCAGCACACAGGGAACCCGGCCAAGCGTATCGAACGCCCGGGCGGCTTCATCGGCAGAGGCCACACGTACCTGGCCCTTGCCGTCGTAGCCTAGCCGCGCGGCCTTCAGAATGCCGGGAAAGAGGTGGGCATCCGCATGCCGACAATCATCGGATGAACGGATCTCGGCGTACGGTGCCGCGGCGATCCCGGCGCTACGCACAAACGCTTTTTCGGCGATCCTGTCCTGCGCAATCGCAACCGACGCACCGTCGGGGCTCACCACCCCGCGGGCGGCCAGAAAATCGAGTGACGCAGCGGGCACGTTCTCAAATTCGGTCGTGACCGCCGAACATTGCGCAGCCAGTTCGGCGAGTGCGGCCGTGTCGGCATAGTCGGCGCGAAGGTGCCGATCGGCGACCGCTGCCGCCGGGCCGAGCGCATCGGGATCGAGCACGCACACCCGATAGCCCAACGCCTGCGCGGCCTGCGCGAACATGCGACCGAGTTGGCCGCCGCCCAGAAGCCCGAGCCAGCTGCGCGGCGCAAGCGGCCGCTGTGGGCGTTCGCTCACTGCCCCGGAGGCGGCAGCACCATGCCGCGCGCCGCAGCGTTTTGGGCAGCACGAAACGCTTCAAGCCGGGCGGCGAGTGCCGAATCGGTGGTGGCGAGCGTGGCAATGGCATGCAGCGCCGCATTGGCCGCGCCCGCCTCGCCAATGGCAAAGGTGGCAACGGGCACCCCACGCGGCATCTGAACGATGGAGAGCAGCGAATCTTCGCCCCGCAGATAGCGCGATGGCACCGGCACACCGAACACCGGAACGATGGTCTTGGCTGCCAACATGCCGGGCAGGTGGGCCGCCCCGCCCGCACCCGCAATGATCGCGCGCAGCCCGCGCGCACGCGCGGTCTCGGCATAGTGGAACATTTCGTCGGGCATGCGGTGGGCCGAGACCACTCGCACGTCGTGCGGAACGCCGAATTCCTCCAGCATCGCGACCGCGTGGCGCATGACCTCCCAGTCGCTGGCCGAGCCCATGACCACACCGACGCAGGCCGCTTGCGCACCCGCCGCGCCTGGAACAACCCGCTGGTCGGACTCAGCCAAGGCGCTCTCCCGTGAGGCGCCACAGCGCTTCGCGGTATTTGTCGGCGGTTTGTGCGATGACCTGCGCGGGCAAGGGCGGAGCTGGCGGGCGCTTGCCCCAGCCGGTAAGGGTTTCAAGGTAATCGCGCACGAACTGCTTGTCGTAGGACGGAGGCGATCGGCCCACCTGGTACTGATCGGCTGGCCAGAACCGCGACGAGTCAGCCGTGAGCACTTCGTCCATCAGGTAGAGCGTTTCGTTGGCGTCGAGCCCGAATTCGAATTTGGTGTCGGCAATGATGATGCCGCGCTCGGCCGCATAGGCGTTTGCCCGGCGATAGAGTTCGAGGCTGATTTCGCGAATCCGCCTGGCAAGCGGCTCGCCCACGCGCAGCACCATCTCGTCAAACGAAATGTTCTCGTCGTGTTCGCCCAGTTCGGCCTTCGCAGCCGGGGTGAAGATGGGCTCGGGAAGCTTCTCTGCCATGCGCAGACCCGGAGGTAGCGTGATGCCACAGACGCCACCGGATTGCTGGTAGTCCTTCCAGCCCGAGCCAATCAGATACCCCCGCACCACCGCTTCGACCAGGATCGGACGCAGCCGCCGAACCACCATGGACCGTTCGGCCACCTGCCCGCGCTCGGACTCCGCCACCACCGCTTCGGGCCGCTGATCGAGCAAATGGTTGGGCACCACATCGCCAAGCTTCTTCAGCCAGAAGAGCGTCATGCGATTGAGCACACGACCCTTGTCGGGAATGGGCTCGCCCATCACCACATCAAAGGCCGACAGGCGATCGGTGGTCACGATCAGCAACCGATCCTCTCCGACCGCGTAGTTGTCGCGAACCTTGCCGCGACCGAGCAGCGGCAGCGACTGGAGCATGGACTGGTGAAGCGGAGCGGAGCTCATGAGGACAGCGCCTTGATGGGATGACGCCTCAGTGGACCGCCTGCGCGAGGTCACCGCTCGCGTAGCGGTTGACCATGACCGACAGCGACACCGGACGAATGCGGCTGCCCCGGCCTTCGCAGCTGAACTCGCGATAGCGCTGCAGGCAGATGCGGCGCGCGGCTTCGCGAGCCGGCTTGAGATATTCGCGGGGGTCGAACTTGTCGGGATGCTCAGCCATGAAACGGCGGATTGCACCGGTCATGGCCAGCCGGATGTCGGTGTCGATGTTGATCTTGCGAACCCCGTGGCGGATCGCCTCCTGGATTTCCTCGACCGGCACGCCATAGGTTTCCTTCATGGCGCCGCCAAACTGGCGAATTTCAGCGAGCAGGTCCTGGGGCACAGACGACGAGCCGTGCATGACCAGATGCGTATTGGGGATGCGGGCGTGAATTTCGCGGACGCGACCGATGGCAAGCGTTTCGCCGGTGGGCTTGCGCGAGAATTTGTAGGCGCCATGCGAGGTGCCGATGGCGATCGCGAGCGCATCCACCTGGGTTTGCCGAACGAAGTCGGCCGCCTGCTCGGGGTCGGTGAGCAACTGCTCACGGGTCATCGTGCCCTCGGCGCCGTGACCGTCTTCCTTGTCGCCCTTCATGGTTTCGAGTGAGCCCAGGCAGCCGAGCTCGCCCTCCACAGTGATGCCGAGCGCGTGCGCCATGTCGACCACCTTGCGGGTGACCTCCACGTTGTAGTCGTAGCTCGCGATGGTTTTGCCGTCTTCGCGCAGCGACCCGTCCATCATGACCGAAGAGAACCCGAGGTCGATCGCACCGCGACAGATGTCGGGCGACTGCCCGTGATCCTGATGCATGACCACGGGCACCTTGGGATACGCCTCGATGGCCGCCTCGATGAGATGCTTCAGGAACGCCTCGCCAGCGTATTTCCGCGCGCCAGCCGAGGCCTGCATGATCACCGGGGCATCGAGCTCGGCGGCAGCCGACATGATCGCCTGCACCTGCTCAAGGTTGTTGACGTTGAACGCCGGGATTCCATAGCCATTTTCGGCAGCGTCATCGAGTAGCTGCCGCATCGAAACCAGGGGCATGGGGACGACTCCTTGGGCACTGTTGGGGGATAACCCGCAATTATCGCCTAACTGCGTGCCAGACGCTTCACGACGGTCGCGCGGCCCCGGGGTATCGGTTCCCGCTCTTCGCCCACCGCGCAACCCTGCAAAAAGACAAGGCGAAGTCGGTGTCTCTCATGCAGAATAGCCTCACCGGGCCGAGCCGCCCATTGCCCAGTCGAGGCCTTCGTGAGCAGACCCGTTCCCCGTGCCACCAAAATTGTTGCGACGCTTGGGCCCGCGTCGTCCTCGCCCGAAGTGCTCGAGCGCATGATCCGCGCCGGCGTCGATGTGGTGCGGATGAATTTTTCGCATGGCAGCGCAGCCGCGCATACCGACACCGTGGCACTGGTACGGCGTATCGCCGAGCAGTGCGGCCGGGGAATCGGGGTGCTCGCAGACCTTCAGGGGCCGAAGATCCGCATCGGCAAATTCGCCGAAGGTAAGGTGTCGCTCGAGCCGGGCATGTCCTTCGCATTCGATACCGACTGCACGCTGGGCGACATCGCTCAGGTCGGGCTCGACTACAAGGAACTGGTCAACGATGTCCGGGCGAACGACACCCTGCTTCTGAATGATGGTCGCATGGTGATGAAGGTCAACCGGGTTCACGCCAACCGTATCGAATGTACGGTTGTGGTGGGCGGCGTCCTGTCCGACCGCAAGGGCATCAACCGTCAGGGCGGCGGCTTGTCGGCGCCGGCGCTGACGGCAAAGGACATGGACGACATCCGCACCGCGACGGCATTCGGGGCCGATTTCATTGCCGTCTCGTTTCCAAAGAACGCCGCCGACATGTACATGGCACGCGAACTCGCGCGGGCGTCCGGCGGCAAGGCGCTCATGATCGCCAAGATCGAACGCTACGAGGCAATCGACAACCTGGAAGAAATCCTGAAAGCATCCGACGGCATCATGGTCGCGCGCGGCGATTTGGCGGTTGAAGTGGGCGATGCGACGGTGCCGGCGCTTCAGAAAAAAATGATCCGGATGGCGCGCGAGCACAATCGTCTCACCATCACCGCCACCCAGATGATGGAATCGATGATCGAGGCGCCCGTTCCCACCCGCGCTGAAGTCTCCGATGTGGCCAATGCAGTGCTCGATGGCACCGACGCGGTCATGCTGTCAGCCGAGACGGCCGCCGGGAAATATCCGGTTGAAACCATCGAGGCCATGGCGCGCGTCTGCTTCGAGGCCGACCGCTCGCAGAACACGCGGCTCGATGGCGAGTTCCTCAACCGCACCTTCACCCGGATCGACCAATCGATTGCGATGAGTGCGCTGTTTGTCGCATCGCATCTGAAGGTCAAGGCGATCGCTGCGCTCACCCAGTCGGGTTCCACCGCGCTATGGGCCTCGCGCCTCGATTCCGGCGTGCCTGTCTATGCGCTCACCCCCGAAGAAAGCAGCCGCCGCCGCATGTGCCTCTATCGCGAGGTGCATCCGCTGATGATGCGCTATGAGTCGGTCGATCGTGAACTGCTTCTGCGCGAAGCCGAAGAACTGCTGCTGCGCGAGGGCGTCGTGGAAAAAGGCGACCTGCTGGTGATCACGATCGGCGAGCCGATCGGAAAATCGGGCGGCACCAACACCATGAAGATTGTGCGGGTGGGCGAACACTGAGCCGGGCCTGACGCACCGCACCGCACGGCGTGGTGCGTCGGGCCGCTGGGGGCGGTGATCGCTCAGCGATAAAGCAGGTCAGCTCGCGTGCCGCGCCGCGAGCGCCGCCACCGCGGGCAGGGTTCGCCCCTCGAGGAACTCGAGGAACGCGCCCCCCCCCGTGGAAATGTAATCCACCCGATCGGTGATCCCGAACTTCGCGATGGCGGCGAGCGTATCGCCGCCCCCCGCAATCGAGAACGCTTTCGAGTCGGCAATGGCCCGCGCGATGGTTTGCGTGCCGTGCGAGAAGCTTTCGAATTCGAATACGCCAACCGGTCCGTTCCAGACAATGGTGCCCGCCTGCCTCAGCCGCTCGGCCAGGGTGGCCGCTGTGGCGGGACCGATGTCGAGAATCATGTCGGCGTCGGTCACATCGGTGGCCCGCCTGATGGTGGCCGGCGCATCGGCCGCGAAGGTGGGCGCGCAGACCACATCAACCGGTATGGGCACCTGCGCCCCACGCACAGCCATCAGGTCAATGATGCTGCGCGCTTCGTGAAGGAGATCGCGCTCGGCAAGCGACTTTCCGATCGGTAATCCGGCCGCCAGCATGAAGGTATTGGCGATCCCGCCCCCCACAATGAGCTGATCAACGCGGGCGGCAAGCGACTTGAGGATGGTGAGCTTGGTGGACACCTTGGAGCCGGCAACGATCGCCACCAGCGGTCGTCGGGGGTCGCCCAGCGCACGCCCCAGTGCGTCGAGTTCAGCCGCAAGCAGCGGCCCCGCGCAGGCAACCGGCGCAAACCGCGCCATGCCGTGCGTGGTGGCTTCGGCACGATGTGCGGTGCCAAAGGCATCGTTCACATAAATGTCGCAGAGGGAGGCCATCTTGCGGGCGAGCGCCTCGTCGTCTTTTTTCTCGCCCTTGTTGCAGCGGCAATTTTCAAGAAGCAGCACTTCGCCCGGCTGCACCGTGAATGCACCATCGACCCAATTGGCCTTCAGCGGCACCGGCCGGCCGAGCAGTTCGGCCATGCGGGCTGCAATCGGGGCGAGCGAATCGTCGGGCTTCAACTCGCCTTCGGTTGGGCGCCCCAGGTGCGAGGTGACCATGACTGCAGCGCCGGCCTCCAGACAGTGCCGGATCGCGGGCAGCGACGCCCGGATCCGCGTGTCGTCGGTGATGGCAAGCGAATCGTCCTGCGGAACATTCAGATCGGCACGGATGAAGACCCGCTTGCCGGCCAGATCAAGATCGGT
>CAMBZS010000153.1 GCA_945872335.1 Bordetella parapertussis
CTGCTCGAGGAGCTGCTGCCGGCGCGGACTGCGCGAGGCAAGGTAGATGAAGGGGAACTCGGGAAGCGGCATCAGGTCAGTCGCGGTGATAGGGATGTCCGGTGAGAATAGACCAGGCGCGAAAGAGCTGCTCGGCAAGCACCACGCGCACCAGAGGGTGGGGCAGGGTAAGACTGGAGAGCCGCACCAGCTCATCGGCTTCGTCACGGAGCGATGGATCAATGCCGTCGGGGCCGCCGATCACCAGCGCAACCGGTGCACCGCGATCGCGCCACGCGCCCACGCGCTGCGCGAACTGCCGCGTGGTCTGATCGCGGCCGCGCTCATCGAGCACGACCCGCCAGGCGCCCGGCATGATGGCCGAGCGGATCCGCTCGGCTTCGCGCTGCATCCAGACTGCGGGCGAGCCGCTCGCACTGCGGGGCTCGGCACGCACCTCGCGCCATTCGAGCGCAAGCTCGGCAGGCAACCGGGCGCTGTAATCGGAGGCGGCGGAGTCGACCCAAGCCGGCATTCTGGTGCCGACCGCGATCACCCGGATGCGCACAGCTCAGGTGCTGCCGGTGCGCTTGCCGGCTCGAGGAGCAGCGGGACGCGCTGCGCGGGGGCTGGGCGCTGAGCGTGCTGCGGCAGGTTTTGTGCGAGTTACAGGTGTTGCGGGTGCGGCAGCGGCGCTGGCACGAGGGCTACGTGGCGAGGCGCCAGCCGGCGCGGCGGGTGAGGGGGCGGCTCGCTTGGAAGCGCTTGCGCGCGTCGCCGGTGATGAGGCAGTTCGCTCTCCGCCCGCAGCCACCGCGGCCTGGGATGGCTTGGGTTTCTTCGTGTCCGAAGCGGTAGCGCCCCGCTTTGCGCCGGGGGCAGCGCCTCGCTTGGCCGGTTGGGCACTGCCAACCGTTGGTGCGGCACCCGCCGATGAGGAGGGTCGCTTCTGTTGCCCGGTGCGAGGCGCCGCGGTTTTCTTCACCGGCCCAACCTTGAGGCTGACTGGCTTGGCGCCCCACAATTCTTCGAGCCGGTAATAGGCCCGGATCGCCGGCTGCATGATGTGCACCACCGCGTCGCCCAGATCGACCAGTACCCACTCGCCGCTTTCCTCGCCCTCGACCGACACTACATGGCCGCCCGCTGCCTTCACCTTGTCGCGAACGTGCGCGGCGAGCGCCCGTGTCTGTCGGTTCGAGGAGGCGGTGGCTACGATCACGCGATCGAAGAGTTCCGTCTGTCCGATGGTGTTGAAGACCTGGATATCCTGGGCCTTGATGTCATCGAGTGCGTCGACGATAACCCGCTGCAACTTTCGCAAATCCATGAGCAGTGCCTGTATCAGGGCTGGCCGCGCGCCGGGCGGTACAGCTGGTGGTGGTCAATATAGTTGAGTATGCCGGCAGGAAGCACCGCGGCCGGCCGCTCGCCGGCCAGCAGTTGTTCGCGCAGACGTGTGGCCGATACTGGCACAAAAGGCATGCCGAAGAACACGATGGCACCGCTTGGCGCGTCGGGCAAGGTGTCGCGTCCATGTTCAGCAACCAGTGACTCGACCGAATCCGGCAGCCGCGCGAGGCTGATCTGCTCGCGCCGTGTGACGGCGATGTGCGCCAGCGTGAGCAGCTCGCGGTAGCGCCGCCAGGTGGCGAGGTTGCGCAGCTGGTCGCTGCCAAGCAGCAGAACCAGCACCGCATCGCGCCCCAGCTCGCTTCTCAGTTCGCCCAGCGTATCGACGGTGTAGGTATTGCCGCCGCGGCGCACCTCGCGATCATCGAGTACGAAGCCGCGATGACCGGCGATCGCACGCCGCACCATTTCCAGCCGGTGCTGAGAGTCGGTGCTGGTCTCGCCTTTCTGCCAGGAAATGGCGGTAGGCAGGAAGCGGATCTCGTCAAAGCCGTAGGCCGCCTGTGCGGCGCGGGCGAGCGCCACGTGGCCGACATGGATCGGATCGAAGGTGCCGCCCAGCAGTCCGATCCTGGTGGGGCGGGCGTTCATGCCCAATCGCGCGGCTTCAGAAAATCGTACAGCTTTGACTCGGGCGAGCCCGGTTCGGGTTGCCAGTTGTAGCGCCAGCGTACGACCGGCGGCATGGAGCAGAGGATGGACTCGGTGCGCCCGCCCGATTGCAGACCGAATAGCGTGCCGCGGTCGAAGACCAGATTGAATTCCACGTAGCGGCCACGGCGGTAGGCTTGAAAGTCGCGCTCGCGTTCGCCCCACGCGAGGTGCTTGCGTCGCTCGACGATGGGCACGTAGGCGTCGGTGAACGCGTTGCCCACGCTCTGCATCAGGGCGAACGAACGCTCGAATCCGGGCTCACTCAGATCGTCAAAAAAGATGCCGCCCACGCCCCGTGCTTCGTTACGGTGCTTGAGGAAGAAGTAGTCATCGCACCATTTCTTGTAGCGCGCATGGGTATCGTCGCCAAACGCCGCGAGGCTTGCCTTGCAGACCTGGTGGAAATGGCGTGCGTCTTCCTCAAAGGGGTAGTAGGGCGTGAGATCCATGCCGCCGCCGAACCACCAGATGGGCTCGGATTGCCCCGGCGCGTTGGTGGCAAACGCAATGAAAAACCGGACATTGAGGTGAACCGTGGGCACGTAGGGGTTGCGCGGATGGATGACCAGCGATACGCCCATGGCCTCGAACGGGCGGCCAGCGATCTGCTGGCGGTGCGAGCTGGCCGACGCCGGCAACCGGTCGCCCTGTACGTGTGAGAACAGCACGCCACCCCGCTCGAGGACCTGGCCTTCCTCGATCACGCGGGTGATGCCGCCACCTCCCTCCGGACGCTGCCAGGCGTCGGTTTCAAACCGGTTGCCGTCGCAGCCCTCGAGCGCTGTGACGATCCTTGACTGCAAGCCGGTCAGAAAGGTGCGCACCGCATCGATGTCGGGAGTCTGCACGGCAGGGGCGTTGGCAGTCATGGGATGCGCCTCGAAGGGAAACGATGCGGAACTGGCATGCGGATCGATGGCCGGTCAGCCACGTGCCGAGCGACCGATTGCACGGTGGCCGATGTCGCGGCGAAGCTGCATGCCGTCGAATCCAACGGTGTCGATCACGCGGTAGGCGCGTGTTTGCGCCACGCGCACCGAGTCACCGAGCGCGGTGACGCAGAGCACACGCCCGCCTGCGGTCACGGTGGTCTGCCCGTCGCCCGCGGCCGTGCCGGCGTGGAACACCATGCAGTCGTCGCCAAAGGCATTGCCTTGTGCGGGCAGGCCGTGGATCGGGTCGCCGCGCCGCGGCTCCTCCGGGTAGTGGGCAGCCGCGAGCACCACGCCGAGCGCTGTGCGTCGGTCCCATTCGATGTCGGTCCGGTCGAGTTCGCCGTCAATGGCATGCTCGATGATGCGAGCCAAGTCGCCCCGCATGCGCATCAGGATGGGCTGGGTTTCCGGGTCGCCCAGCCGGCAGTTGAATTCGAGCGTGCGGGGCTTGCCCGCCGCATCGATCATGAGGCCGGCATAGAGAAATCCGGTGTAGGGCGTGCCCTCGGTGGCCATTGCTTCGACCGTGGGGCGGATGATTTCGCGCATGACGCGCGCATGCACTTCAGGTGTGATGACGGGCGCGGGCGAGTAGGCGCCCATGCCGCCGGTGTTCGGCCCCAGATCGCCGTCGGCAAGCCGCTTGTGGTCCTGGCTGCTGGCAAGCGGCAGGATGTTGCGGCCATCCACCATCACGATAAAGCTCGCCTCCTCCCCTTCAAGGAAGTCTTCGATCACCACCCGGGCACCGGCGTCGCCCATCCGGTTGTCGACCAGCATGGCGTCGATCGCAGCATGGGCCTCGGCAAGCGTCTGGGCAACCACCACGCCCTTGCCCGCCGCCAGTCCGTCGGCCTTGATGACAATCGGCGCGCCGTGCTCGCTGACCCATTGGCGGGCCTGTCCGGCATCGGAGAAGGTCTGGTAGGCGGCGGTCGGGATGCCGTGCCGGCTCATGAAGGCCTTGGCGAAATCCTTTGAGGATTCCAGCCTCGCGGCCGCGCGGGTGGGGCCGAAGATGCGCAGGCGTTTGTCGCGAAACAGGTCGACGATGCCCGCGGCAAGCGGGGCTTCCGGGCCGACGACCGTGAAGGCGACCTTCTCGCGAAGCGCAAACTCGGCGAGCTCTGCGATGTCGGTCATGGCCAGGTTCCTGAGCCCCGGCTCGCGGGCGGTGCCCCCGTTTCCGGGCGCCACGAACACCTGGGAGACGACTGGCGACTGCGCAAGGCGCCAGGCGAGTGCGTGTTCACGGCCTCCGGAGCCGACAACGAGCAGTTTCATGGAATAGGCGTTAACGGATGATCTGTCGGTGGCCGCACGCGGGCGGACTCAGCTGGTTTCGTCGAACTCTGCGTTGGTGTAGACCTGTTGGACATCGTCGAGATTCTCGAGGGCATCCAGCAGCTTCTGCATTTTCTGGGCGTCTTCGCCGGCAAGCGGGGCTGCGGTTTCCGGGCGCATGGTGATTTCGGCGACTTCGGCCTTGAGCCCGGCCTTTTCCAACGCGGCCTTGACCGACCCAAACTCGCCCGGCTGGCAGATGACCTCGATTCCGCCTTCATCATCGGTCAGCACATCTTCGGCGCCGGCCTCGATTGCGGCCTCCATCACCCTTTCTTCGGAGGTGCCCGGTACAAAGAGCAGCTGACCGCAGTGCCGGAACATGAAGGCCACCGAGCCGTCGGTGCCGAGGTTGCCACCGTGTTTGGAGAAGGCGTGTCGCACCTCGGCAACGGTTCGGGTGCGGTTGTCGGTCATGCAGTCGACGATGACCGCTGCGCCACCGATGCCGTAGCCCTCGTAGCGAATTTCTTCGTAGGTGGCGCCATCCATGCCGCCCGCGCCGCGCTGGATGGCGCGCTGCAGGGTGTCCTTGGGTATGTTGGCCTCGGAAGCTTTGTCCATCGCGAGCCGCAGCCTCGGGTTGGCGGTGGCGTCGCCCCCGCCAAGCTTGGCCGCCACCGTTATTTCCTTGATCAGCCGGGTGAAGAGTTTGCCGCGCTTGGCGTCCTGCCGCCCCTTGCGATGCTGAATATTGGCCCACTTGGAATGACCGGCCATTGGATGCCTCTGTCTGCCCTGTCGGTAAACTATAGAACGTGTTGTGGTTGGCCGGACAATGCCCGATGATCGAACGCCGGCGACGCAACCGGAAATCTTAGCATCCGGCCACTTTTGCGGCCTCCCGCCCCGCCCAGACCTGACAGGAGTCAACATGCCCCAAGCGATTCAAATTGAGAAAGTCGGCCCAGCCGAGAACATGAAGCTGGTTGACGTCAAGCTCGGTGCGCCCGGCAAGGGCGAGGCGCAGGTCGAGCATCATGCGATCGGCATCAACTACATCGACGTCTATTTCCGCAGCGGCCTCTACCCCCAGCCCATGCCGGCGGGCGTCGGGCAGGAAGGCGCGGGGATCGTCACCGCCGTGGGTGCGGGCGTCACCCATGTGAAACCCGGCGACCGCGTCGCCTACTGCGGCGGGCCCCCGGGGTCGTATTGCACGGCGCGCAACATGCCCGCGCACACGCTGGTGAAACTGCCGAAGTCGATCAGCTTCGAGACCGGCGCTGCGATGATGCTCAAGGGCATGACGGTTCAGTACCTGCTCCGCCGCACCTACAAGGTCCAGAAGGGCCAGACGATCCTGTTTCACGCTGCTGCAGGCGGTGTGGGCCTCATTGCCATGCAGTGGGCAAAGGCGCTTGGCGTGAAGGTGATCGGCACGGTGGGTTCAAAGGAAAAGGCCGAACTCGCGCGCAGTTTTGGTTGCGATCACACTATCCTTTATCGCGAGGAAAACATCGTCGAGCGGGTACGCGAGATCACCCAGGGCGCCATGGTGCCTGTGGTCTACGATTCAGTGGGCAAGGACACCTATCAGGCGTCGATTGACTGTCTGCAGCCTTTCGGCTTAATGGTGAACTTCGGCAATGCCTCCGGCCCGGTGCCACCGCTCGCACTCACCGCGCTGAAAGGGTCGCTCTACATCACGCGGCCCTCGCTGATGGCGCACATGGTGAGCCGTTCCAACATCGAGGAGATCGCGGGCGACCTGTTCAAGATGGTGGCAAGCGGCAAGGTACGGATCCCGATCGATCAGCGCTACAAGTTGTCGGAAGCGGTGAAGGCGCACAACGACCTCGAGGCGCGCCGCACCACCGGCTGCACCATTCTTCTGCCCTGAGTGGCCTGACAGTGTCCGGGGCCCCGCCCGCCTGCCCGTCTGGTGAGCCCCGGCGTTCGTTGGTTGATGAGCGTCGCTTCGGCGGCATGGTCCGTCTGTTTGGCGAGGCGGGCTGTTCAGGGCTTGCGGCTGCGCATGTCTGTGTGGTGGGCATCGGGGGGGTGGGGTCCTGGAGCGCGGAGGCGCTCGCGCGAAGCGGTGTCGGCCGGCTCACGCTGATCGATCTCGATCACGTCGCCGATTCCAACATCAACCGGCAGGTGCACGCGCTGGGAAGCACGCTGGGCGCGGCGAAAATCGAGGTGATGCGTGATCGTATTGCCGACATCTCGCCCGATTGCTCGGTTGCGCTGATTGACGACTTCATCACCGCCGACAACGCGGCCGCGCTCATTCCCGCCGATGCCTGGCTGATCGATGCCATCGACCAGCCGCGGGCCAAGGCTGCGATGATCGCGCTCGCGCGGGCTCGCCGGCAGTCGGTGGTGGTGTGTGGCGCGGCCGGTGCGCGCACCGATCCGCTCGCCCTCTCGCGCGAAGACCTCGCGCTCACTCGTGGTGATGCGCTCCTCGCATCGGTGCGTGCGCGCCTGCGCAGGGATCACGGTTTTCCGCGCGAAGCGGGTCGCCGCTTTGGCGTGGTCGCCATCTGTTCGCGGGAAGCGCCTGCGAGCAGGGGCGCGCGCGGGGGAGAGGCTGGCGCCCCGCTTGCCTGCGCCGGCTACGGCTCGGCTGTTACGGTGACGGCGACGATGGGCCTGGCTGCGGCGGCGTGGGTGATCGACGCGATCGTGCATCAAGCCAGCTGACGATACCGTCGGCGTTGAGCGGCACATCAAGCGAAAGCAGTTCGGACACCCGGGCATCATCAAGCGTCACGCCATGCGCGCGCAGTTCAGTCGAGAGCAAATGCGCCAGGTCGGCACGGATGCGCGCGGTGCGTTCGGTCCCCGCGTGCGCGTGCACAAGACCGATCTGCGCGTAGCGCTGCGTCAGGCGCTTGAGTGTTGCGCCGATCCGGGGCACGTCGCGCACCAGCGAGTAATGTGTGAGGAGGATTGCCTCCGGGGCGAGCGCCAGCATGCGGTCGATGGTCTGGCAGAGCACCTCGGGTTCAAACTGCACCGGGGTGGAAGAGGGAAACGCGAAGGGCCGGCCCTCCACGTCAAACTCCCGGTAGGAAATACCGAACGAGTCGCCTGCAAACACCCAGCCGCTTGACTCGTCGTGGATCACGATGTGGTGGCGCGCGTGGCCCGGCGCATCGATGCAATGCAGGCGGCGTCCGGCCAGTGTAAGCACGAGCCCGTCTGTGGCCTCGACCACTCGGGAGGCGTCGATCGGATCCACCCGGCCGTACATCTGCTCGGCCTCGGCCGTGCCATAGACCTCACAGGTGGCCTGCCACAGCCGGGACGGATCAATCATGTGGCGGGCCCCGCGCGGATGGACGACCAGCCGGGCCGAGGGAAGCGCCGCCATGAGTGTGCCTGCGCCGCCCGCGTGATCCAGGTGAACATGCGTGAGGATGACCCAGTCGACATCGGCAGGCTCGAGGCCCAGCGCGGCGAGCGCAGCCAGGATCTGCGGCACGCAGTGCCGCGTGCTGGTGTCGATGATGGCGGCGCGACCGGCCTCGACCATCAGGTGAACCGCGTCAAAACGCGTCCGGACATAGCCGGAGTCGAGCGCGAAAATGCCGTGGCCGAGCGGGGCGAGCGGCAGGGCGGCAACGGGTGCAGCCGACGAAACGGGCATGGGCGAGGTCATGGCGGGGCTCCTCGGCTGATTCTGGCATGTCTGCGCTAGACTCGTCAGCCAAGTTGCTGCAATCGTCGCCCGCCATCGCGAACACCCCCATAACGGAGCGTCAGTGCCATGAACCTCGCCGATATTCAGTCATTCATCTCGCGCCGCTGGGACGAAGATATCGTGGGCCGACTGGTCGACTATGTGAAGGTGCCGGCCAAGTCGCCCGCGTTTGATGCCAGTTGGGCCGCACACGGGCACCTTGAGGCGGTGATCCGCTCGGCCCGGGCGTGGTGCGAGGCTCAGGGCATCGAGGGCATGACGCTTGAAATCGTCTCGATCGATGGGCTCACGCCGTGCCTCCTTTTTGACGTGCCCGCTACGCAGGGGCTGGGCAACGATCGCAGCGTGCTTTTTTACGGCCATCTGGACAAGCAGCCCGAAATGGTCGGCTGGCGCGAAGGTTTCGGGCCCTGGACGCCGGTCATCGAAGACGGCCGGCTCTACGGTCGCGGCAGCGCCGACGATGGCTATGCGGTGTATTCGGCGCTCACGGTCATCGCAGCCCTTGACCGCCAGGGCGTTGCCCGCCCGCGTTGTGTCGGGCTGATCGAGACCTGCGAGGAAAGCGGCAGCCCCGACCTGCCCGCCTATCTCGAGAAACTGGTTCCCCGGCTGGGCGAAGTGCAACTGGTGGTGGGGCTTGACTCGGGTTGCGGCAACTACGAACAGCTCTGGGTCACCACATCGCTTCGCGGGCTGGTGGGCGGTGTGCTGAGCGTTGAAATTCTCGACGAGGGCGTGCACTCGGGCATGGCAAGCGGCATCGTGCCCTCGTCGTTCCGGATCGCCCGGCATCTGCTGTCACGTATTGAGGACTCCAAGACCGGCCGGGTGCTCCTGCCAGGCCTCCATGCCGATATCCCGGCTGAGCGGCTGGAGCAGGCGCGGGTGGCGGGCGACATTCTGGGCGATTCGGTCTGGCAGCACTTTCCCTGGGTCGGCTGCAGTCATGGCCCTGAGCCGCAGGCGCATGCCATGCCCACCACCACCGATCCGGTGGAGGCCATTCTCAATCGAACCTGGCGGCCGGCGCTCTCGGTGACCGGCGCAGCGGGGCTGCCCATGCCTGATGCGGCCGGCAATGTGCTGCGGCCGCGAACCGTGCTGAAGCTTTCCATGCGGATTCCGCCCACGCTTGATGCGCAGACGGCCACGCTTGCCATGCGCGAGGCGCTGGAAAATGATGCGCCGTATCAGGCGAGGGTGCGGTTTCAGGCCGACTGGGGTGCTTCAGGCTGGAACGCCCCCGCTACCGCAGGCTGGCTCGAGCGCGCGCTTCGGGAGGCGTCGCTTGGCGCCTTCGGCCGTGATCCGGCGTGGTTCGGCGAGGGCGGCACCATTCCCTTCATGAACATGCTGGGCAACTATTTCCCGCAGGCGCAATTTCTGATCACAGGCGTGCTGGGGCCGCGATCGAATGCGCACGGACCCAATGAATTCCTGGATATCGGTTACGCGAAAAAACTGACCGTGGCGGTGGCGAGTGTGGTGGCTGCCGTGCGCTGACGGGTTAGCCGCCCTCGCGAGCCTTAACGCCCCACCCGGCCCCAGTCGCTTACCCCCGAGGACTCCTCCTGGCTTGCCTTCGGGCTGCCGCCGGATTCCTCGGGAAAGGCGAACTGAAGCCGCTGTGGCTGGCCCGTGTCCTGGGCCTTGAGCAGCACTGTGCGTGTGCGCACGGTGTCGCCATGGCGGGCCTCGATGCTCCAGCTGCCCGCCGGCAACTGAAGC
>CAMBZS010000154.1 GCA_945872335.1 Bordetella parapertussis
GGAACCGGACAGAAAGTCACGCATCTGGTGTGGCGCGACCGGTTCGCAAAGGATCAGCGCATCACGATCGATTTTGTGCACAAGACCGGGAGCCCGGAAGCGGGGCTGCCCGGCGCACCGGGTAAAGGCCTCACCATCACCTATGACCACGGCAACCTGTTCGCGCGGATCGGGCGCGAGCAGAAGGTGAACTTCACCACCAGTGATCAGACCCGGTTTGCGGCAGGCTTCCGGTTCTGACCGGCGCGGGTCGTCAGCGCTTGCGGCCTAACGTTTTTCAAGCGCCGTGATGCGGTAGCGCGTTCCCTCCGCGATCACGCGAAATCGCACCGTATCGCCGGGTTCGAGCGATTCGATCAGCCGGTTGTCGGACACATGGAACACCATTGTCATGGGAGGCATGTCGAGGCTGCGTATGTCGCCATGGCGCAGCGTCACCCGGCCCTGTTCGCGGTCGAGTCGGCGAACCTCGCCGTCTACCCATTCAGACTCCTGCGCACCCGCGGCGGGCGCTTCTGCGCTGGTGCCGGCCCCGGTGGCTACAGAGGCTGCGGAGGCTGCGGGTCTGGCATGGCCGTGGTGGCCGTGGCCCGTGTGCTGGGCGAGGGCGTTGCTGCCGGGCGGCAGGCCGGTTGCGAGGCCGAGCGCAACGATCATCAGGGAAATTTTCATGGGGGGTCCTGATTGAAGTTGGGTGGGTGGGTCAATGCTGGTGGTTGCGCGCGCCGCCAGGTTTTTTCACCTGAACATCGACGCCGCCCGCGGCCGATGGCGCCGCCCCGGTGCGGTTGACCTGGGGAAGCTCGCCCTTGAACTCATAGGCCACCGTTCCGGGTGGATGGCTGAACCAGCCCGGGTCGCGAAAATCGCCCGCAGGCTGGTCGCGACGAACCTTCAGCACGCTGAACATTCCGCCCATGCCGAGGGCGCCAAACGGACCTTGACCGGCCATCATCGGAGCGGTGTTGTCGGGCAAGGCCATTTCCATCTCGGTCATGTCTTTCATGCCCCGCTCACCCATCACCATGTAGTCGGGAATCAACCGCATGATTCGGCCCGCCACGCCGCGGTGATCGACGCCGATCATGGTGGGAACGCCGTGACCCATCGCGTTCATGGTGTGATGGCTCTTGTGGCAGTGAAACGCCCAGTCGCCTTCTTCGTCCGCGATGAATTCCATCTGACGCATCTGGCCCACTGCGATGTCGACCGTGACTTCAGGTTGACGCGCCGCGAGCGGCGCAGGGCCGCCGTCGGTGCCCGTCACCTCAAACTCGTGGCCGTGCAGATGGATGGGGTGGTTGGTCATGGTGAGATTGCCCACACGAAGCCGCACGCGCTCGCCCTGTCGCGCCACCAGCGGATCAATGCCCGGAAAAATTCGGCTGTTCCATGCCCACAGGTTGAAGTCGAGCATGGTCATCACGCGCGGGGTGTAGCTTCCCGGGTCGATGTCGTAGGCACCCAGCAGAAAACAGTAATCGCGGTCGACCTCGGCAATCAGCGGGTGGCGCTGCTTCGGATGCGTGACCCAGAACCCCATCATGCCCATTGCCATCTGAACCATTTCGTCGGCATGCGGGTGATACATGAAGGTGCCAGGTCGCCGGGCCTCGAATTCATAGACGAAGGTCTTGCCGGGCGGAATGCCCGGCTGCGTGAGTCCGGTGACGCCGTCCATGCCGTTGGGCAGCCGTTGGCCATGCCAGTGAATGCTGGTGAATTCGCCCAGCCGGTTGGTCACGAAGATTCGCACCCGGTCTCCTTCAACCACCTCGATCGTGGGGCCCGGGCTCTGGCCGTTGTAGCCCCATAGGTGGGCCCGAAAGCCTGGCGCCATCTCGCGCACCACGGGCTCGGCAACGAGATGAAACTCCTTCACGCCATCGCGCATTCGCCAGGGCAGGGTCCAGCCGTTCAGGGTGACCACCGGGCGATAGGGACGCCCGTTGGGCGGCGCTAGCGGTGGCTGGGTGGCGGCGCGACTCTGGCTCACCGGCTCGGGGATCGCGGCAAGCGCCACGCGGCTGACGGCTGCGGCGCTGACGGCTGCACCGGCGATCGATGCACCGCCTAAAAATTTTCGACGTGTGACCATGTTGAAGCTGTCCTTGTCAGGTTGCAGACCGGTTCCTGGGTCAGTGCGGATTGGCATGCGCGGGGGTGCTCTCGGGCCGGGCGAGGGCGGGCGCGACAGAGAGGGTCGCCGCCGGCTTGCCGATCAACGCCATGTCCATGTCGGCCTGCGCGAGCCAGAAATCGCGCAGGGCATCGATCGCGGCATTCACGCTTGCGATCTGCGCGCGGGCGTCGGCCAGCAACTCGAACACGCCGATCAGCATGCCGTTGTAGCGCAGCAGGTTCTCCTCGGCGATCCGCTGCCGCAGCGGCACGATCTGCTCCCGGTGGTAGCGGGCCATCTCCCAGGTGCTCTGGCGGGTCGACCACGCCTCGCGAACCTCCGAGCGGGCATTGATGGCAATCTCGGCCGCCCGATTGAGTGCCTGTCGATAGACGGCTTCGGCACGCGCGACTCGCGCATGACCGCTGTCAAAGACCGGCAACTCGAGGCTGATCTCCCACCCGGTTTTAACCGGGGCTTCGTTGGAGCGCTCGCGCTCGGCGCCGATCTCGAGGACATTGATGAAGCGGGTGGCGCGCGTAAGCCCCAATGCGCTCGCCGTGCGCTCGGCGGCGAGCCGTGCGCCCTGCACATCGAGGCGCTGTGCGATGGCAAGCGACTCGAGCGCCGCGCGCTCGTCGAGCGCAGTGGGGAGGTCCGGCAGGCGCTCGGGCAGACGATAGGCGGTTTGTGTGCCCCAGAGCCCAAGCAGTCGCGTGAGTCGCTCGCGGCTTACCTTGTGCGCCTGCTCGGCACGCGCCAGATTGAGCGTGGCATCGGCCTGAAACGACTGCTCGCGGGCATGCTGGAGCTTGTTGAAGTTGCCGGTTGCGGCCATCCGGCGTGCCAGCTCCGCGCTCACCGCCGCAGCCTCCATCACCTGCCGCGCATAACGAACCGACTCGGCCGAGGCAACCGCCAGCACCCAGGCCTTGCGAACCTCGGCGGCCTGGGTGATCGCACGAAGGGCGGTGTCGGCCTGCAGTTGCGCAGTCCGCCTCGACTCGACCTCGGCCACGAGCGGCAACGCGAGCAGTCGCGCGAGATTGAAGTGGAGCCCAAGGCCGCTTTCGATCTCGGCGCCGCGCCGGGTACGGCCGATACTGATGCCGGGGTTGGGCAGGCTGAGCGCGCGCACCCGATCGGCCTCGGCAATGCCGAGTTCATCAAAGGCGGCCTGCAGCCCGCGATGGTTGAGGAGCGCGAGTTGTACTGCATCGTCAGCCGAGAGCGGTCGCGTGAGCAAGTCGGCCACGCGCGCATCGATGAGGCGCCGGTGGGTCTCGTCACGTGCCCAGTGCAGATCCTTGTTCAGATGCTGACCAACGGTCTGACTGACCTGATCAAAGCCGGCGTCAGGGCGGGGGGTGGCACAGCCGGCGAGCAGGGCGGCAGTCACCAGCGCCGCCGGAGCGAGCCGGGCGGTGCGGTCACGGGGATGGGTAGGGGGCATGGGTGCACTCCGCAGGTCAGTGATGGCCGTGGCCGGCTGCAGGCTTGGCCGGCGCCACCGCGGCGGGGGTACCGGTTGCTGCCGGCGGCAGGGATTCCGGCGGCTTTGCCTCGCGGGCGTAGGCGCGCCAGCCGCCGATGCGGTTCACCGTGTCGTTGGCCTCGCGCCATGACCCCACGGGTGTCTCCGATAACGAGGGCGCGGCGGTGAGCGCAGACGCATGGGTGAGCGGGGGCACGGGTGCCGCGGGATCAAGTGGATCCGGGCGGGCGGCCGCGACTGCTGGAAGCCATATCAACGCCGCCACCAGGCCGCGCAGGGCGGCGCTGCGACGAGCGGGAAACTGGCGTGGACGGATGGGTGTCATCCCGTTCTCCTCGATGAGATTCAGCCGATAAACGCCAGCCCTGGCAGGACAGGCGGATCAGTGCGTGGCGCGTGTGACGCCTGGCTGGCAAGCGTGCGGGCGTGAAGTGCCTGCCGGGCGCCTGCCACCAGGCGGGTGGCGTCAGCGCGCCGGCTTCAGGCAGCCGCCAAGGATCGAGGAGGTCGTTCGAGTATGTGCGGGGAGACGCTTCGAAAACGCGCTTCCCTTTCAGGCGGGCTGCTGTTGGCACCCGCTGGCGGCAAGAGGGTGAGCGGTGCCGGGATCAGCAGCAGGCAGCATGATGCGCACGTGTTGCAGGAGGGCGGGAGATTCGAGCGGTCGGAGGAGTCGGCCGATGGCCATTCACAGGCTGGGCAGGCGGGTGATGCGTGGTGCGCACATGCGGTTTGGGTAGCGGCCGCCTCGCCGGTTGGGACGTCAGGCAGGGCCTCCGCCGCGGGTTGCACGCCGTTGGCGTGCGCGTGCGCGTGCGTCGCTGCGTGCACCCCGTGCCTCTCAGTGTGAGGGCCATGCACGCGCGTCATGCCGGCCAGCGCCTGCAGCGGCAGAACCAGCATGAGGCACCAGCAGGCGAGGCGACGAACTGTGTTTCCCATCAGGGGCTCGGTGATTAACGCTCAGTGTAAGCCAACCCCACTGCGCCTGGAAAATGGCTTCGCAGGCGGCAGGGCGATCGGTATAATGCGCCGAAATTTCGTTAGATGTCTAATCATTCCGGGAGTCGCCAGCATGATGACCGCCGAAGACAATGATCTCCTCTGCCGCGTGGTGGGCGATGCGCCCATGGGCCAGTTGATGCGCCGGCACTGGCAGCCGGTCTGCCTCAGCGAGGAAGTGCTTGATCCGGACGGCCCGCCGGTGAAGGCCCGCGTTTTTGGTGAAGATCTGGTGGTGTTTCGCGATAGCGACGGCCGGGTGGGCGTACTTGATGAGCGCTGTCCGCACCGTCGGGCCTCGCTGGTGTACGGCAGAAACGAGGAAGGCGGCCTGCGGTGCCTCTACCACGGTTGGAAGTTCGACGTCTCGGGCAAGGTGCTCGAGATGGTCTCGGAACCGGCGGCCAGCGGATTCGCCGATCGCATCACCCACCGCAGCTACCCGTGCCTGGAATGGGCGGGTCTGGTGTGGGGCTGGTTCGGTCCGGCTGACCAGGTGCCCCAGTTTGTGCCGCCGCGCTGGGCGCCGACGGCCGAAGCGCGGGTCAGCATCGCAAAGGTGCTCATCCCCTGCAACTGGGCGCAGATTCTCGAGGGCGCGATCGATTCTGCACACAGCTCCAGTCTGCATTCATCCGACATGGTGCCGGCGCGGGTTGACGGGGCCAAAGCCACCTCGCAGCTCTGGCTGCGACCGTCCACCGACAAGGCGCCGCGCCTGCAGGTGGACATGGACACCTACGGCTTTCGCTATGCGGCCATCCGCCGTCCGATCAAGGAGGCCGCCTCGCAGGATTACATCCGCTCCACCGTATTCGTGGCGCCGGCCACGGTGCTGATTCCCCCGAACAATCTCTACAACGTTGCCAACATCAACGTTCCGATGGATGACACCAGCACCGCTTTCTATTTCATCGCCTGGGGGCATCCATCGCAGACCCCGGAAGTGGAAACCTGGCGCAAGTTTCTTCGGCAGACAGTGGGGGTCGATCTAGACAGCGAGTACCGGCCGCTTCGCACCGAAGCCAACCGCTTCTGGCAGGACCGTCAGGCGATGAAGGCGGGCAACTTCACCGGCATCACCGGTTTTCCTAACCAGGACATTGCGATGTGGCTCACGATGGGGCCGATCGCCGACCGTCACAACGACCGCCTGGGGGCGAGCGACCTCGCGATCGTTGAGTTCCGGCGCCAGATGTTGGCGGCGGTACGTGCGTTTTCTGAAGGTTCACCCGCGATCGGCACGGGCAACCAGGCGATTCCGCTCCATGTCTGTTCCTATCAGGCCATCGTGCCCAAGAGTGTTGACTGGCGCGCCTTCGACACCCGCTACGTGTGGCCCGACGGCACGGAGCGGCCCGAGCTCGAGCCGTCTTATTCCGTGCGCGCCTGACCCGCGCGCGACGCCCGGATCAGTTCGCCTCAACCAGCCATGCGCCGATCGGGCGCCGACAGGAGAACCCTTTCCATGAACAAACTTCGCATCTCGGTGGCGGTCGGCGATTACGACCGGACGCGTCCGCTGGTTGACGGCCGCGTGCAGGTCGACGGCGCCGACCCGGTGTACATGCTGCTCACGCCTGAAGAAATGTTCTTCCGCTCCATGCGGCATGAATCATTCGATGTCTGCGAGCTTTCGTTTTCAAGCTACGCGGTGCGAACCGCGCGCGGTGACTGCCCGTATGTGGCGATCCCGGTCTTTCTATCGCGCATGTTTCGCCACACCTCCATCTATGTGCGCAAGGACCGTATCCGTCGCCCGGAAGACCTGAAGGGACGACGGATGGGGTTGCCCGAATATCAGCTCACCGCCAATGTCTGGGCGCGTGCAATCCTCCAGGACGACTACGGCGTGGCACCCGAAGATATCCGTTGGGTGCGAGGCGGCATCGAAACACCGGGACGGCCGGAAAAGATCGCGCTCAACCTCCCGCCCGGGGTGGTGATCGAGTCGGCGCCTGAAGGCGTGACCATCAGCGAGCTTCTGAATCGTGGCGACATCGACGGCTTCATGGCGCCGCGCCCGCCGTCGCGCGAGGCGCTGGCCAATCCCGCCATCGGCTGGCTGTTCGACGACCCGACCGCGACCGCCAAGGACTACTTCCGTCGAACCGGCATCTTCCCGATCATGCATGTGGTGGGGGTACGCAAGACGCTGGTGGACGCACATCCGTGGTTGCCCGGCGCGCTCCAGAAAGCGTTCAATGCTGCCAAGAATGTTGCGCTCGAAGCGCTGAACGACACTTCAGCCACCAAGGTCACCATGCCCTTTGTCGAAGAGCAGCTGAAGGCCGCGCGCGACACGCTGGGTCCCGACTACTGGTCCTACGGTGTGGCGGGCAACGAGTCGGCGATCGATACGTTCCTTCGCCATCACCACTCGCAGGGTCTGTCATCGCGCCGGCTGAGCGTGGAGGAAGTGTTTCACCCGTCTACTTACGAGAGCTTCGCGGTCTGACGGTGGGCCCGCCTGTCGGGCCGGTTTCATCGTCGGCCAGGTTCTCGATCATGGTGAGGAGCGCACGACGGGTGCGCGCCACTGTGTCTGCATCAAGCCCGCGCATGCTGATTCGGTTGACCTCGACCGCAAGCGGCACCAGCTGTTTTTCAAGGGCGCGGCCGGCGGGGGTAAGAAAAACATGCATGTTCTTTCGATTGCCCGCAATTTGGCGCCGCTCCACCAGCCCCCTTTCTTCCATGGCCTTCACTGCGGTGAAAGTGGTGGGTTCCATCACGCCGGCCTGCTCGCTCAGCTCGCGCTGGGTGAGACCATCGCGGGTCCAGAGCACGCGCAGAAAGGTCCAGTGGCCAAACGACACATCGAGTGGCGCGAGCCGTTGCTGAAGGGCGCGCATCTGGGCCCGCGCCACGTCTCGTACCAGATGCGCCATGCGGTCGTTGGGCACGGCCTCGCGCCAGTGGCGCAGGATGCTGCCTGCGGGTTGGTCGCGGTTCATGTCGTGCCGGCACCAGGCGGCCTGATGGCGGGCGCAACCTGGCGCGACAGCATGATGTCGCAGCCCTGACGGTCACTTTCCAGGAGCGCGAGGCACGCTTCCACGGTGGCGCGTGACCACCGGCCGTCATGAAGCGGCGGCACATCGTGATGGGCGGCTGCGCAGAGCTCGTCGATCACTTCCGAGCGCGCCACCAGCGGGGTGGGCGCTGAGATGAAACGCGCGCCGTCGTCATTGATCAGCTCGACCCCGCGAGGCGTGAGACGCAGGTCGCCCTTTTCGCCGCAGACCAGCGTCGGCCCAAAATGCTGCCAGGCAGTGGGGGGGCCGATTCGTGCCGGCTGGTAGTGGCTCCCGCCGAAATTGCGCTCGGCCTTGAACGCGGCCTCGGCGGCCTCGTCGGTGACCGCACGCAGACGCGCGCGCGTATGCTGATGCGCGCGCTCGGGCTTGGGTTCGCCAAGCTCGCCGATGCCCTCCATCAGGGTATCGGTATCAAAGAAGCCGTAGCCGTTGTAGGTGACATTGGCGAACGCGCCCTCTTCAAAGAAAAGAAGCGCGGTGTAGGCGCCTTCAGTGGGGCGCGCCGGATCCCAGCGGCCAGCCGCCGCGCGCACGCTGCGAATACGGCCCCCTGCCAGGAGGCGAACGATGTCGAGCTGATGTGCCGCCTGGCTGAACGCCACGCCGCCGCCGCGAGCGGTGTCAAGCTCCTCCGGACGGCGCGGGCGATACAGAAAATCGGTGAACTGCATGGCGTGTACAAATCGCACGCGACCAATCGTTCCCTGCCCGATCAGTTCAAGTGCAAGCCGCACCGGCGCGTTGTGGCTGTGGCTGTGCCCCACGATCAGCTGAACGCCTGCGCGCTCGCAGGCATCGACCATGGCGTCGCAGTCGGCGAGCGTGAGCGCCATGGGCTTTTCCACCAGTACATGTCGGCCGTGACGGGCAGCGAGCTTCACATGTTCAGCGTGCAGGCCATGAGGGGTCGCGATATAGACCCACTCCACCTCGGGGTTGGCGCACACCGCTTCCGGCGTGTCGTGCGAACAGCCGCCGAATTCGCTCACGAAGCGCTCGCGTGCACCGGCCCGCGGGTCGAAAGCGGCTACCAGTTTGACGCGGGGATCGGCGGCAAACGTGGGCACCATCAGCGTGAAGGCGCGGCCCATGCCGAGTACGCCCAGCCTCACCGGCGCGCTCACAGCTCGAGCTCCAGGCGCTCGCTCCGGGCGCGCGAGACGCACACCATGATGTGGCTCGCGTGCTCCTCGGGCAGCAGCACCAGGTCACGGTGATCGGCTTGTCCTGCGAGGAGCACCGTCCTGCAAGAGCCGCAGGTGCCGCTTTCGCATGAACTGGGAATGTTGATGCCCTGAGCGCGGGCAACCTCCAGGATGCTGCGGCCCACCGGCACATCGAATTCAACGCCGCTTCGCCGACAGGCCACGCGGAAGCCACGGTCATCGGCGCGCGCAGCGGTGTCGACGCCGAAGCTTTCAAAATGCACCGCGCCCGACGGCCAGTGTCCGGTCATGTCGCGCACGGCCTCCATCAGGCCCGAGGGCCCGCAGCAGTAGACATGCTGGCCGCTCATGCTGCCCGGCTTCTCGAGGAGGGGCCACAAATCGAACGCACGATCAGGGTTGCCACCGTCCTGGTGGAGGGTGACGCTTGCCTTCAACTCAGGGGAGGTGAGCTGATCGACAAAGGCTGTCGATTCAAGATCGCGGGTGAGGTAGACGAGCCGGAAGCGCCGACTGCCTTCCTCGGCAAGCGCGAGGGCCATGGCAAGCATGGGCGTGATGCCAATGCCGCCCGCAATCAGCAGGAAACTGCGCGCACGATCGTCGAGCGGAAACTGGTTGACGGGCGCGCCGATCTGGAGCGTGTCACCGGGCTTCACGGACTCGACCATGCTCGAAGACCCGCCGCGGCCGGTCGCCTCCCGCTTGACGGCAATCAGGTATCGGCTGGTATCCGATTGGGTGCTGCACAGCGAATACTGGCGCATCATGCCAGCCGGGGTTCGAACAGGAATGTGCGCACCCGCAGAAAATGCAGGCAAGGC
>CAMBZS010000155.1 GCA_945872335.1 Bordetella parapertussis
AGCGCTCAAGCTTGCCCAGGAAACGGTCGGCCCGGTGCATGTCTCGGGCGACATCGGTTGTCACGCGCTTGCCACGTTCGAGCCGTTTTCGGTGGGTCATTCCATCCTTGGATACGGCATGAGTCTGGCGAGCCGGGCGGGGGTGTCGCCCCTCATGAAGCGGCGGGTGCTGTCGATCATGGGCGACGGCGGGTTCTGGCACAACGGCCTGCTCACCGGGGTACAGAGCGCGCTGTTCAATGGCGATGACGCGGTGCTGCTCATCATGAAAAATGGCTACACCTCCGCGACTGGCACGCAGGACATCATTTCAACGCCCGGCGAGGCCGCACGCGACCAGGCGGCCGACAAGCGGCAAAGCCTGGCCCACGAGAATCGCACGATTGAATCCACGCTGGAGGGCCTGGGCGTCAAGTGGTTGCGGACGGTTCATACCTACGAAGTCGCCAAGGTTCAGGCCACGCTCACCGAAGCGTTCACCACGCCGTTTCAGGGACTCAAGGTGATCGTCGCCGAGGGCGAGTGTCAGCTTGAAAGACAGCGGCGGGTCCGTCCCTGGGTGGCCGCGCGGCTCAAGCGCGGTGAGCGGGTCGAGCGCGTCAAATATGGCGTGGATGAGGACGTGTGCAACGGTGATCACGCCTGCATTCGGTTGTCGGGTTGCCCCACGCTCACGCTCAAGGACAACCCGGATCCGCTCAAGGTCGATCCGGTGGCCACGGTTCTGGAGGGGTGCGTCGGATGCGGTCTGTGTGGCGAAAACGCACACGCCGCCACGCTCTGCCCGTCTTTTTACCGTGCCGAGGTGGTTCGCAACCCTGGCATGGGTGAACGTCTTCGTGACCGCGTCCAGGGGGCAGCCCGACGCGTGCTGCAGGGAGTGTTGGGATGAGCGCCCCGATTTCCATTCTGTTGTGCGCGCTGGGCGGCGAGGGGGGCGGCGTGCTGGCCGGCTGGCTGGTGTCGGCTGCGCGTGTGGCGGGCCTGGCCGCGCAGGCCACGTCCATTCCCGGCGTGGCACAGCGTACCGGCGCCACCACCTACTACCTTGAAATTTACCCCGAGCCCCTGCCTGCCGGGGCGCCCAAACCCGTCCTGGGTCTCAATCCACTGCCCGGCCGGCTCGATCTGCTGGTGTCATCCGAACTGCTTGAAACCGCGCGTCAGGTCGCCAACGGCCTGCCGTCCAGCGACCGCACCATGGTTCTCAGCAACGCAGCGCGCGTGCTCACCACTGCCGAGAAAATGGTGATGGGCGATGGTCGTCGCGATGCCGACCGCCTGCGCGATCTGGTGGTGGCCAACAGCCGCGATCATCGGCTGGTTGACATGACCCGCCTCACCGCCCAGGCGGGCACGGTGATGAGTGCGGTCATGCTGGGATGCATTGCAGGGGCCGGCCGTCTGCCGCTGCAGCGCGAACACTTTGAAGCGGTGCTTGCGGGTGACTCGGCGTCGGCACAGGCAAGCAGGCGTGGCTATGAACTGGGCTTGAATTCGGTCAGGCAGTCCGCCAATACCGAATGGCGTTCGGTATCGCGTCAGGGCAACCATGCCGCTCCCGATCCGCAAGACACCGCAACGCTCCAACCGGGCCGAGGAGCGGTTGACACCACCGAGGTTGCAGCCGCGGCGGCTGTCGTATCGCCCTGGGCGCGCGAGCAGGCAGCGCGCTTTCCCGCCGATGTTCAGCCCATTGCCGCGCTGGGCATCCAGCGGATGATGGACTACCAGGGCGCGGGCTATGCGGCGCTTTACACCGAGCGTCTCCAGTCCATCCTTACCGCAGAACGCGTTGCCGCGCCCCGCACGCATGCCGTCACGGTGGAAGCCGCGCGCTGGCTTGCACTCTGGATGGCTTTCGATGATGTGATCCGGGTGGCTGCGCTCAAGAGCGCTGCCTCACGCCTGGAGAAAGTGCGTCGCGAGGCAGGGGCTGGTCCCCAGGACCTTCTCAAACTTTATGATCACTTCAAGCCTGGTGTGCCTGAGTTCGCAGGGCTGCTTCCCGCGCCGATTGCGCGCTGGCTGATCGAACGTGACCGTCGCCGGGTGGCCCGGGGTATTCCGCCCTGGGCGCTTGCGCTTCGGATCGGCACCCATTCGGTTCTGGGGTTTCTGGCGCTGCGGCTTCTTGCAAGTCTGCGGGTCGTTCGCCCCTGGGGAAGCCGCTACCAGGCCGAACAGGCCGCGATCACGACCTGGGTCGAGGCGGTGATGCAGGGTTCACGCGAGCACCCTGAACTCGGCCTGGAGATTGCCCGCTGCGGGCGGCTCATCAAAGGGTATGGGGCCACCAACGAACGCGGCAAACGCAATCTCGCCCATGTGCTCGATCACCTGACCCAGCCAGGTTCCGCGGCGCTTGCCCGGGCGGCTTCCATCGCGCAGGTGCGCGATGCTGCGCTCAAGGACGAAGCCGGCCGCGCATTCGATCAGGCGCTGCGCGAGCACGGGGCACCGCCCCGGCCGGTCGAGGCCAAGCCGGTGCTTTGGATGAAGAACCCTCGTACGGGTCGTGCCTGAGGGTCAGGCGGTCCGATTCAATTCCAGGAGTAGATCGCAATGAACAAGATGGTTCGTACCTTCCTGTGTGCCGGACTCGCATTGGCCACGCTCGCGGGCAGTGTGCCGGCGTTGGCACAGTCGGGCGCCGCACCGCGTCCGCTCCGTATCGTTGCCAACTTTCCACCAGGTGGCGCGGCCGATCTCATCGCCCGCGCGGTGGCCATTCCGCTCTCGGAATCGCTTGGTCAAGCCGTGGTGGTGGAGAACCGCGCAGGCGCCAACGGCAATCTGGGCGGCGAGGCGGTTGCGCGGTCGGCACCCGACGGCACCACGCTCCTCTTGAGTTCCGGCGGCATGGTGTCGGTCAATCCGCACATCTATCCGAAAATGAGCTTCGACCCGGCGCGTGAACTGGTGCCGGTGGCGTCCGCCGCACGAGTGCTGGTGTTCCTGGTCGCCCGCGCTGATCTGCCGGTGGCCGACATCCGCGAGTTTCTGTCCTATGTGAAGGCGCGCCCTGGCAAGCTCTCCTTCGGATCGGCCGGCAACGGCAGTTCCCCGCATCTTGCCGCCGAGATGATGAAGAGCCAGGCCGAACTGTTTGCGGTCCATGTTCCCTACCGCGGCGCGGCACCAGCGCTTCAGGATCTTCTCGCGGGTCAGATCGATTTTTATTTTGATCCCGGCATCGGGCTCAACCAGGTTCGTGCTGGCAAGCTCAAGTTGCTGGCAGTGGGAAGCCTGCGGCGCTCGCCCATGTTCCCGGACACCCCCACGCTCGATGAGGCCGGCCTCAAAGGATTCGATGCCGACACTGTGTTTGGGTTTTATGCGCCAGCTGGCCTGGCGGGCGAATCGATTACGCGGCTGAACGCCGAGATCAATCGGGCGCTTGCGACGCCTGCTGTCACCGAGCGGATTCGCGCCCTGGGAGGCGAACCATTGCCGCTCACGCCGGCGCAGTTCGGTGCCCGCATTGCGGATGATTCGAAACGCTTCGGCACGATCATCCGCGAACGCAATATCCGAGGCGACTGAGCTCCAGTTCACATGCGGCGACCCGCTTTCAAACGCCTCCTTCCTGGCGGTGAACCACAGCGCAAGGCGGGGCGAGGTCAGGCCGGGTCGCCGCTGATATCCCGTTTGGTGGCGCGTGCGTGTCATGCGCTGAGTGCAGTGCGGCGTGCAGCGCGGTGGGCGTGTCTGGGCGGAGTGTTGCTCGCGGGCATGCTGCAGGCGGCTCAGGCACAGACGGGTTCGGCACAGACGGGGTCGGCTGCCGCCAGTCTCCCGACAGTGGCTAGACGACCCGTGGTGGCGGTCGTGCTGGGCGGTGGGGGGGCGCGCGGTGCGGCGCATGTCGGCGTGCTGCGCGTACTCGAACGCGCGGGCGTGCCGATCGACATCATCACCGGGACGAGTGCGGGTGCCATCGTAGGCGGCCTGTACGCAGCCGGGCAGACGCCCGATCAGATCGAGCAAACGCTGCGCACGATCGACTGGGATGCCACACTCTCCGATCGGCCCCCGCGCTCGCGCCGGGTTCAGAACAGCCGTAGCGATGAACGCGTGATGATCTCGCGCGAGGTGGCTGGGGTGAGCGAGCTGGAGGTGCGGGCGCCCAGCGCCCTGGTTCAGGGCCAGCAGTTCGACTTCATCCTGCGCAACCTCACCCTGCCGGTTCAGCGAATCACCGACTTTGACCGGTTGCGGGTCCGCTTCCGTGCGGTGGCAACCGATGCAGCGACCGGTGATCCGGTGGTCCTCGGCGATGGCGATCTTGCCCGGGTGATTCGCGCAAGCATGGCAGTACCGGCGGTATTTGCCGGGGTCGATATCAATGGCCGGCTGTTGATCGACGGGGCCGTGTCGAACAACCTGCCGATTTCAGTGGCCATCGAGATGGGCGCCGATATCGTGATCGCTGTCGACATCAGTACGCCCCTTCGCCCACGCGAGCAACTGGGCTCCCTGCTTGCCATGATGGATCAGATGACCGGGTTCCTCACCGCCCGCAACACTGCCGATCAGATCGCGCGGTTGCGGGCGGTCGATTTGCTTTTGCGCCCGCAGGTCGATGGCCTGTCAACTTCGGATTTTTCCCAGGCGCACGAGGCTGTGGAGCTGGGTGAGCGGGCGGCTTCGCAGGCGATCCGCCGGCTCGAGGAAATCGCTCTGCTCGCGCGTGCCGATTCGGCTCCTCGGCCGGTGGCAGCCGTGACGGTCGGTGCTGCGCCGGTTCTGCCGGTGATCGGCTTCGTGCGATTCGAGAACCCGTCGTCCCTGCGCGACGAGGTTCTTCGCGCAAGGCTCGGTGACCTGCTTGGCCGCCCACTCGATCTCGATGCGCTCAAACTGGGTCTGGACCGTATTTATGCAACCGAGGCCTTCGAGAGCGTGCGTTACCGCCTGGATGAAGAGGGCGAACGTACCGGGTTGGTTGTGTCGGTGACGCCGCGCTCCTGGGGGCGAGACGCGCTGAATTTTGGCCTGCGCATGGCGGCTGAGCGCCGGCGCGGAGCCGAATTTGATTTTGGTGTGGCCTACGAGGCACGGGCGATCAACGAACTCAACGGCAAATGGCGCACCGAACTTCAGCTTGGCCAGAGCACGCTGGTTGCCACCGAAATCTACCAGCCGCTTGACCCGGCGGAGTACTGGTTCGTGAACGCGCGCGTCGGCGCTTCCGACACGCTGCGAAAACGCTATATCAATAACCAGCCGGTGTCGGAGTACGGCATTGTGCGGAAGGGCGTCCAGGCGGCGTTCGGTGCGAACGTCGATCGCTATGGCGATGTGCGGGTGGGTGTTCGCCGCTCTTTCGGCAGCACCCGACTGGCAGTGGGCGAGAGTGATCCCTATCCCCGATACCAGTTCGATGAGGCGAGTATTTTCGCCTCGACCGAATTCGAGAACCTCGATTCCATCCGGTTTCCGCGGTCGGGCGCACGCCTGTTGCTGATCAGCTCGCACTCCCTGCCGCGTCTGGGCGCGAGCGCCGACTATCGCCAGTTTGAGGCCCGTGCCACCGCAGCTCGCAGCTGGTCGGCCCACACCCTGATCGGGCAGGCCAATGTCGGCCTCACCACCCGCGGCACTTCCCCGCTTGAAGCCCAGTTCTCAATGGGCGGTCTCTTTACCATGCCGGGCTACAACCTCGATTCGCTGATCGGTCAGCAACTTGTGCACTCATCGCTCACCTACATGTATTCATTTGGCCGGGTCGTACTGCTGCCGGTCTACCTCGGCGCCTCCTGGCATGCCGGCAATGTCCGGGATGAACGGTCTGCGACTCAGGGCTCGCGATTGCTGCAGGGGCGGGCCGTGTTCGCAGGGACCGACACGCTGATCGGACCGATCTACCTGGGCTTGGGCGCCTCGCCCGGTGCGGGCAGTGCGGTCTATCTGAACCTCGGACAGTCGGCATTTTGATGACCGCATACCGATTCGCGAACGGGGCCCGATGCGTACGCTCGATCTGATCGCCGAACGGCGAATTCGTGAGGCCATCGAACGTGGCGAGTTGAAAGACCTGCCGGGCGAGGGGCGGCCGCTGGAACTGGACGATGACAGCCTGGTGCCCGAAGACAACCGCGCCATCAACCGGGTGCTGAAGAACGCGGGGTTCGTGCCCCCGGAGGTGCAGGCCCTGCGCGAGGCGGCCCAGTTGAACCAGACGCTTGCCGAAACCGGGGCGGTCGGCGCGGCGCTTGCCGAACCTGGGTCGGTCAGCGCGGCGGGTCGGCGTCGCGGCCTTCAGCGCCTCGCGCTGTTGCGAACCCGTATCGAGGCTGCGTATCTTGATCGGGTGATCGACCGGCTGTCACGGCGCGCGCGCTGAGCGCGCGCGGCCCGCTATGCACTCACGCTGGGCAGCCCCGCGAGTGCCATCGCCAGTTCCTTCTCGTCGTAGCTTTCATCGCGCAACTCGCCGGCGAAGTACTTCTGGTAGGCGCTCATGTCGAAGTGACCATGGCCGCAGAGGTTGAACAGGATGGTTTCCGCGCGTCCCTCGCGCTTGCAGCGCAGCGCCTCCTCGATGGCGCCCTTTACCGCATGGTTTGCCTCCGGCGCGGGTACGATGCCTTCGCTGCGCGCGAACTGAACACCCGCTGCAAAGCATTCGGTCTGGGTATAGGCGCTGGCCTCGATCAGCCCAAGTTCCTTCAGATGCGAGACCAGCGGCGCCATGCCGTGATAGCGCAGGCCGCCCGCGTGAAATGCCGGCGGTGTGAAGGTGGACCCCAGGGTGTGCATCTTGACGAGCGGGGTCATCTTGCCGGTATCGCCAAAGTCGTAACCATAGCGGCCTCGTGTGAGCGACGGGCAGGCCGCAGGCTCAACCGCAACGATGCGAGGCTTGACCCCGCCCCGCAGCCCATGCCCGATGAAGGGGAAGGTGATGCCGGCGAAATTCGAGCCGCCGCCAGTGCAGCCCACGATCACATCAGGCCAGGCGTTGGCCATCTGCATCTGTTCGATGGCTTCCAGACCGACGATGGTCTGGTGCATGAGCACGTGGTTCAGCACCGAGCCCAGCGCGTATTTGGTGTCTTCGCGCTGCGCCGCGAGTTCGACCGCCTCGGAGATGGCGATGCCAAGACTGCCCGGATGGTCGGGGCGCTCGGCCAGCACGCTGCGGCCGTATGCGGTTTCCGTGGACGGCGAGGGCAGGCAACGCGCGCCATAGGTTTCGATGACCGCCCGCCGGTAGGGCTTCTGGTCGTAGGACACCCGAACCTGGAATACCAGGATTTCCAGGCCATAGATCTGACCCGCAAAAGATAGCGATGTTCCCCACTGACCCGCACCGGTTTCAGTGGTGAGCCGCTTGACACCGGCCGCCGCGTTGAAGAACGCCTGTGGCACCGCCGTATTGGGCTTGTGGCTGCCCGCCGGACTGACGCCTTCGTACTTGTAGAAAATTTTGGCGGGGGTGCCGAGTGCCTTTTCGAGGCGGTGTGCGCGATAAAGCGGCGAGGGCCGCCACAGGCGATAGACCTCGCGCACCGGCTCCGGAATCTCGATCTCGCGCTCTGTGCTGACCTCCTGAAGAATCAGGTCCATGGGAAAGAGCGGGGCCAGATCGGCCGGACCGATTGGCTGCAACGTACCCGGGTGCAGGACGGGCGGCAGCGCGACCGGCAGGTCGGCCTGAATGTTGTACCAGGCGCGCGGCATCTGTGCTTCGTCGAGCTGATACTTGGTCGGTGTCGTCATGCCGTGTCTCCGTGTCTGAGTGGGAATGATCGGTAATGCCCTGTCTGCACGCCTGCAAACCGGGTGCTCAGTCAGCAAATACGCCTGCTTTCTTGATGACCGGCCCCCACTTGGCGATCTCAGCCTGGAGATGGGTACGCAGCCCCTCGGGGGAAATCTTGTCGGCGGGCGGAATGTCCGAACTCAGATCGGCCATCCTTTTGACGACCGCTGCGTCGGTGAGCGCTTCGCGAAGCGCACGGGTGAGTTTTTCGGTGATGTCGCGCGGCGTGCCTTTGGCGGCGTAGACGCCGTGCCAGACCTTCACTTCGAAGCCCTTGAGCCCCTGCTCGTCGAGGGTGGGCACGCTCGGTAGCGCTGCCAGCCGGCTGGTGGAGGTGACGCCATAAATCTTTACCCGCCCGTCGCGGATCATGGGAACCGTTTGCGTGGTCTGATCGCAAAGAAGGTCGACCTGACCACCCAGCAGATCGGTCATGGCAGGGCCGGTGCCCTTGTAGGGCACGGTGGTGAGGTCGGTAGCGATGGCCGACATGAACATCATCCCGCACAGGTGCGATACCGCCCCCAGACCGGCATTGGCGAGCGTCACCTTGTCCTTGTTGGCTTTCACATAGGCGATCAGCTGCTGCAGATTTTCAGCCGGAAAATCTTTCCGCGCCAGCATCGTCATGGGCACATCAAGGGCCTGGCCGATGTATTCGAAGCTTGCGAGCGGATCGAAGGGCAGCCGCCGATACAGCGCCGGCGCGGTAGCCATGCCCATGTGATGGATCAGCACGGTGTAGCCATCGGGGTTCGATTTCGCGACGCGCTGCGAAGCGATGGTACCGCCCGCGCCCACGGTGTTTTCGACCACGACCGTGGTGCCCAGCGACTTGCCCATCGGGGCAGAGATCATGCGTGCGACCACGTCGGTGGGGCCGCCCGCTGCGAACGGCACGACCAGAACGATGGGTTTGGTGGGATAGGACTGGGCGCTGACCTGCGAACCGACCGCTGTCAGGGCGGCGGCGAGCAGGGGTAGAAAAATGCGGGCGCGTGGGTTCATGGCTTTCCTCGGTTGGCTCGCACTGATGTGCGGAAAACCGGGATGTTAACCGGCGAGACGGCCCGCCACCTCAGCGTGCAATTGCAGCCAGGGGCCAATCGACTCGGCCGGCCGCCGTCCCAGCCCGCACTCGCAGGCGATGCCGAAGGCCGGTGCGAACGGGCGTGCAGCACGGATGCGCTCGAGCGCGCCCTCGACACCATCCTCAAGATGCAAAAGCCCCAGGAACAGTTCGCTTGCGGGGTCAAGGCGCAGACCGCCGAGCGGCGCAAAGTAACCCTGGTCGGTCCGGTTCTGTGGCACAGGCAGATGAAGAAAGTCGAGGTGCCTTTGGGTCCGCGCAATGAGTCCGTTGGCGACGGACACCAGATTTTGGGTGTCCACCGGCTCTTTCCAGTGCTGGTTGTTCATGCTGCCGTAGCAGAGGTGAAGACCCAGTTCCACCCCGGCGGGCACGGCGTTCAGCAGTCTGGCGACACTGTCGAGCACGCCGTTTTCAATGTCCTCGAAGGGTGCGGGATAAACCCGCTCCCACCAGCTCATTTCGGTGGCCACGTCCCACTGGATGCATAGCGACTCGGGTGGAATGGCCTCGCAGACCGCAGCCAGTTCGCCGAGCAGCGCGGCTTCATAGATGGGGTGGATCTCGCGCTGCCAGCGGTAGCTGATGAACGAATAGACCGGCGCCCAGGCGGTGGGTAGCGCGACCTGGAGGCGGGTGTCGGGTGCGAGCGCGCCACTGGCCTTGAGGTCCTGAAAAACCCGCCATGACTTGATGGCTTCAGCGGCAAACCCGAGCTGGCC
>CAMBZS010000156.1 GCA_945872335.1 Bordetella parapertussis
TGCGCGAGCAGGTTGAGCTCGTGAGGCCCACGCTCCTGGTTCTGATGGGACGATTTGCAGCGCAGACCCTGCTTGGAACCGAAGCCTCGATTGCGAGCCTGCGTGGCCGGATTCACCAGGCTGATGTGGGGGGGCTGAAGATCCCCGCAGTTGTGAGCTATCACCCGGCGTATCTGTTGCGTAATCCGGCCGATAAACGATTAGCCTGGGCCGACTGGTGTCTGGCGCGGAGCGCGATCAGTGCCGCCCTTCGCCAATCAGAGCAACCGAGTCAAATTTCCGCTGGTTCGCCCGATGCAGGCGAATCACCATCGCCATGGTGAGCGCCACAAAGCCACCGAACATCACGATGACCGTGTTTACGTGCAGCCCGATCCGGATCAGGCCAGCGTAGAGGCCCAGCATCAGCAGAATGTTCACGTTTTCGTTGAAATTCTGTACCGCAATGGAGTGCCCAGCGCTCATCAGCACGTGACCCCGGTGCTGCAGCAGTGCATTCATAGGCACCACGAAAAAGCCTGCCAGGCCTCCGATCAGGACGAGCAGCGGAAATGCCGCGACCTCAGATGAGACCAGTGTCATGAGCGGCACCACCAGGCCCATGGCGACACCCACCGGGAGCACCCTTACTGAATCGCGCAGGCGGAGCACCCGTGCCGCCACCACAGCGCCCACTGCGATGCCGACCGCCACCACGCCCTGGAGAATGGCGGCTCGATTGAGTGGCATGCCCAGCGCGCTCTTGGCCCAATCAAGCACGATGAACTGCAGCGTGGCGCCTGCACCCCAGAACAAGGTGGTGACAGCGAGCGAGATCTGGCCCAGCTTGTCCAGCCAGAGCACCCGGCAGCAGTGGGCAAACTCTTGCACCAGATGGATGGGATTGCGCTTTTGCCGCGGATAACGCGCGCCGGTGTCAGGGATTCGCAGATTGAACGCTGCGGCAATCAGATAGACCACGCCGATCACGATGATCGCGCTTTCTGCAGGCGTATCGATGCCGGTTTCGATGTGGGGCACATCAAAACCCAGCAGAAAGGCCGATATCTTGGGGCTGATGAGAGCTCCGCCCAGCACCGTCCCCAGAATAATCGATCCAACGGTTGTGCCTTCGATCCAGCCGTTGGCAGCCACCAGCTTTTCCGGCGGCAGCAGTTCGGTGAGGATGCCGTATTTGGCGGGCGAGTAGGCGGCCGCGCCAAAGCCCACCACCGCATACGCGAGTAGCGGATGGATGGTGAAGAACATCAGCGCGCAGCCTACCACCTTGATCAGGTTGGTGAGGAACATCACCTTGCCCTTGGGCATTGAGTCGGCGAACGCGCCGACGAACGGCGCGAGCACCACGTAGGAGACAGTGAAAAACAGCTTCAGAAGCGGTTTCATCCACTCCGGCGCGTGCATTTCAATGAGCAGCGCGATGGCTGCAATCAGCAGCGCGTTATCGGCGAGCGACGAGAAAAACTGAGCCGCCATGATGGTGTAAAAGCCGCGCTTCATCGGAGAGTCTCTGAGTCCGGAGGCAAGCCTGCCTGCAATCGGGCACGGGCTTGCGCGAATGAAACCCACCGGCAAGCCCGCAGTGAAGGCGCGTTTATAGCACGCTGATATCCCGTTTCCCGTGAGGGTATGCCCGCGTTCGGGTTGGCAGGCTATAGTGCTCGCCGAGTCACCTTCGCCCATTGCCATGCCTCGAGCCGCCCGGATCACGATTTCACTGCCTGCCCTGCGGCACAACCTGCGGCGTGTCCGTGGCCTGGCTCCGGCCTCGCACGCCTGGGCGGTGGTGAAGGCCGATGCGTATGGGCATGGGCTCGAGGCGCTTCTCCCCGCGCTCGACGAGGCGGACGGCCTGGCCCTGGTTGAATTCGATCGCGCGCAATGGCTTCGCGAGCGCGGTTGGCGCAAGCCCATCCTGATGCTCGAGGGGGCGTTCGAGCCCGCCGATGTTGAACTCGCCGCCCGCATCGGCCTGTCGCTCACGGTGCATGAACCCCGGCAGATTGACTGGCTGTCGGCCCTGCCACCGCATCTCAGGCTCGATGTGCATCTGAAGCTCAACAGCGGGATGAACCGGCTGGGTTTCGCCGCATCGGATTACCAGGGTGCCTGGCAGCGCGTGCGGGCCCTGCAATCCGTTGCCGGCATCACATTGATGACTCATTTCGCCAATGCAGATCTGGCTGGCGGGGCGACGCAGGCGCTCGCGATGTTCGACCAGGCGGCGAAGGGGTTGGAGGGCGAACATTCGCTCGCCAACTCAGCGTCAATCATCGACTGGCCGGCCGCGCATCGCGACTGGGTGCGCCCCGGCATCATGTTGTATGGCGCTTCGCCCTTTGGATCCCGAAGCGCCGCCAGCCTCGGTCTCGCGCCCGTCATGCGGTTTGAAAGCCGACTCATCGGGCGACAGCAGCTTGCGGCGGGTGACGCAGTGGGCTACGGCTCCACCTTTATCGCAGACCGTCCCATGTCGATCGGCATCGTGGCCTGTGGCTATGCCGACGGCTATCCGCGCCATGCGCCGACCGGTACGCCGCTTGCCGTCTGCGGCGTTCGTACGCGGACCGTCGGCCGGGTCTCGATGGACATGCTTGCAGTCGATCTCGAGCCGGTACCGCAGGCCGTTATCGGTAGCCCGGTGGAGCTTTGGGGAGAGCAGGTGCCGGTAGATGAAGTTGCTGCGAGTGCTGGCACGATCGGCTATGAGCTCACCTGCGCGATCGCACCGAGAGTCCTCCGCCAGGTGATCGATGATGGCGCGCGCTAAATCCCATTACCTCTGCACCGAATGCGGGGGCAGCACCCCCAAGTGGGCCGGCCAGTGCCCGCAGTGCGAGCGCTGGAATACGCTGGTGGAAACCGTGGCCGAGCCCGCCGCGGCAGGGCGTCACCGCGGGCTGGTGGAGGCGCAGACAGTTCAGCGGCTCGATTCGGTTCCGCTGGAAACCGTACGCCGGCTGCCCACTGGCAGCGATGAATTCGATCGGGTGCTGGGGGGCGGCCTGGTGGCAGGCTCGGTGGTCCTCATTGGCGGAGACCCCGGGATCGGTAAGTCAACCTTGCTGCTTCAGACCCTGGCCCATGTATGTGGGGAATCGAGCGCGCTCTATGTGAGCGGCGAGGAATCTGTCGGGCAGATTGCGCTGCGGGCCCGCCGTCTGGGGCTGGGCGAGCTGGCGTTGCCAGTGCTGGCCGAGATCGAACTTGAGCGCATCTGTACTGAGGTTGAGCGCAGCCGCCCCACGGTGGTGGTGATCGACTCGATCCAGACCATGGTCTCGACCCTGCTGCAATCGGCTCCCGGGTCGGTTGCGCAGGTGCGCGAGTGCGCTGCGCAACTGACCCGTGTCGCGAAGCAGCTGGGTATTGCACTGGTGATGATCGGCCACGTGACCAAGGAAGGCACGCTCGCCGGTCCCCGGGTGCTCGAGCACATCGTCGACACGGTGCTCTACTTCGAAGGCGAGCAGCACTCCACCTACCGGATGGTGCGCGCCTTCAAGAACCGATTCGGAGCGGTCAACGAGCTGGGCGTCTTTGCAATGACCGATCGTGGCCTGCGCGCGGTCTCCAATCCCTCTGCGATTTTTCTTTCCCAGCGCGGCAGGCGGGTGGCGGGTTCGTGTGTGCTGGTGTCGCTGGAGGGCAGCCGGCCGCTGCTGGTCGAGGTGCAGGCGCTGGTTGATACAGCGCATGTCCCCAACCCGCGGCGGCTGTCGGTGGGCCTGGAAGGCAATCGACTGGCAATGCTGCTTGCGGTCCTGCATCGACACGCCGGCATCGCCTGCTACGACCAGGACGTATTCGTCAATGTGGTGGGCGGTGTTCGAATTTCTGAGCCGGCGGCCGACCTGGCCGTTCTGCTGGCGATTGTTTCGTCATTGCGCGACCGGGCCCTTCCCGAGCAGCTCGCGGTGTTCGGCGAGGTTGGTCTGGCGGGTGAAATCCGACCCGCGCCGCGCGGTCAGGAGCGGCTTCGCGAAGCAGGAAAGTTGGGCTTTCCGCGGATGCTCATCCCGCAGGCGAATGCGCCCAAGCGGCCGCTTGAGGGGCTGGAGCCCATTGCGGTGGAGTCGATCGATCAGGCGCTGTCGCTGGCCTGGTCCTGAGAAGGCGGCTGTTCCGGCGTCTGCGCGATCAGCCGGGCGGCGAGTGCGCCCGCCCGAAGTCCGCTTCGCACCGCCGATTCGATTGTGGCGGGGTAGTCGCGCTCGGTGTAGTCGCCTGCAAGCCAGAGCCCCGGCAGGTTGCCGCCGATCGGCTGAGTGATGAGGGGCCGACCGGGAACACAGGCAAAGGTGGCGCGGCGTTCAAAGACAGTGAAGGCATGCGCGGGCGCGGGCAAGCGCAGCGCCTGCACGGCCGAGGCGCCCACGGCCGCGGTCAGTGCGGCAAGCGATTCCTCGGGCGCATTGGCGTTGCTCACCACGACCGAGGCAATACGATGACCGCGCTGGACGCCCCGGTCAAAGAGCCAGTCGCCCCGGGGTGCGTCATCCGCCTGCTGCCGGCGCTTCCCGAGCATCGTCCAACGGGGCAGGGGGCCGACCCCGGCTTCAGGCCATGCGAGGTAGGTGGTGGCAATCGGAATCGGTTGAAACGCCGACAGGGCCTCGCGTAGCGCATGGATGCGTTGACCGTTACTCGAGTCGACAGCCGACCCCATCAGTCGGTCGCTGTTGGCGGCAGGAAGGGCCAGCACCACAGCCCGGGCCCGAAGCACGCCATCTGGCAGCGCGATATGCCATTCCGATCCGCTCTGGCGCATCGAGCGGGCGGGCGTTCTGAGCAGGATCCCGGCGCCGCGCGCAGTGAGCCAGGCGGTGGCGGGATCAGGCAGGCAGTCGCCCAGCGTGTCGATGGGCAGAATGAAGTCGCTCGCTGCGCGCGCTCCGCCCAGCGTGTCGCGCAACACAGCCGAGAACGTGCGCGCGCACGCGATGTCGGTCGGCGTGTTGAGTGCCGATACACAAAGGGGGTTCCAGAGCCGCTCGATGAGCCAGGGTGGTTGTCCAGTACGCTCGAGCAGCTGTGCGACCGTCTCACCATCGGGCACCTGCCAGCTGTGGCGCCAGAGGTTCAGCATCAGGCGCACGCATGCAACGCGTCCGGCCCATCCAAAGCCGCGGGCGCGCGCAAACGCCACCGCCAGATGGAGTGGCGCGGGCAGGCTCGCTGCGACCAGGGCAAGGCCATCAGGATCGCGCAGGGCAAGCGGTTCGCGACACAGCCGCTGTCTCGCGTCCGGGGTGACCCTCTCCATCAGCGCGAGGGTCTCGCGATAAGCACCCATCATGAGGTGCTGACCGTTGTCGAGCCGCACCGGGCCAAAGCCCATGTCGATCTCGACCGTGCGGGCACGTCCCCCGAGTTGCGGCGCGGCCTCGATGAGGCTCACGCTGCATCCGGCCGCGCAGGCTTCGATGGCGGCAGCGATGCCGGCCCACCCCCCGCCGATGACGCACACATCAACCGCTGCGTGTTGCTGGTCGTGACCCATGACCGTCGTCAGAGGCCGCGTACTCGTCCGCTACGCCAGGTGCGCCACGCGAGCCAGAGTTTGCGGACAGGGGGAAGCGACGTGCGGTGCGTGAGAACCCGCAGCCCATCGCGTTCGATTTCAGCAAGCAGGGTGGCGTAAATGGATGCCATCACCAGCCCTGGTCGTTGGCTGCGTCGGTCGGCTTCAGGCAAAAGCGCAAGTGCTTCGCGATAAGTTTCAATCGCACGCGCATGCTGAAAGCGCATCAGTGCGGTGAAGTTCTCCGACGGGCGGACGGCCAGCAGATCGGCAACCGTCACGCCGAAGCGTTGCAGCTCGGCCAAGGGCAGATAAATCCGGCCCATCTTCGCGTCTTCGCGAACGTCGCGGATGATGTTGGTCAGTTGGAAGGCGAGGCCGAGTTTGGCTGCGTAACGCAGCGTGTCGGGGTGCGTTACGCCAAAGATCGACGCCGCGAGAATGCCCACCACACCCGCCACCCGGTGGCAGTAGAGTCCAAGCGACTCATAGTCCAGATAGCGGTTCTGCTCCAGATCCATCTGCATCCCGTCGATGATGTCGCGCAGCCGCGCGCAGGTCATCGAATAGGGCAGCATGTGCGGCGCGAGCGCCAGCGTGACCGGATGCTGCGGGTGTCCAGCCTCGAGCCGGTTCACTTCATCACGCCACCAGGCAAGCTTTGCGCGAGCCACCGACGCTTCGCGGATCTCGTCAACAACATCATCGACTTCCCGGCAAAAAGCGTAGAGCGCGGTGATCGCGCGCCGCCGCTCGGGGGGCAGGAACATGAAGCTGTAGTAGAAGCTCGATCCGCTCCGTGAGGCGCGTTCCTGGCAGTAGGCGTCAGGGGTCATGGCGCGGGCGGCCCCGACAGGCGGACGCGCGGTGGCGCGAGCGCGAGTCCCAGCAGGGCGGGCGCATCACGCCAACCGATTGTCGGGCGGTGCCGAAACACATCATGCTGCGCACGCGCTATCCGGTCGATGATGCGCTGGCCGCCCGCGATGATCGCGCGCAATTCCAGCGAAAGCCGCCAGGGTACGCGACGAACCAGCGGCGCGCCGGCCGCGAGCATGTGTCGCGCGAACTCGAGCTCGCCGCTTATCGCGTGCCGCAGTGCCGGCGACATTGGCGCGCCGCCCGCGGCCTGTTCGATGTCATGGTCGCCGCTACCGGCCAGGTGGAGCGCGTCCTGCGGCAGATAGACCCGGCCCTTGCGCCAGTCGATAGCCACATCCTGCAGAAAATTGATGAGCTGAAGCGCCGAGCATATGCAATCGGAGAGCTGAAGACACTCGCTGCTGTCGGCATTGAAAAGCCGCAGGATAAGCCGGCCCACCGGGTTGGCCGACCGGCGGCAGTAGTCGAGGAGTTGCTCCCGGTCGCGGTAGCGGTGAACGCTAACGTCCTGGGCGAAGGCATCGAGCAGTGCGCGCAGCTGATCCACCGGAAGCATGTGCTGTTCAATCAGCGGATAGATGCGCAAAACGACCGCTGGAGCCTGGGGCGAGGGCTCGCAAAGCGCACGATCAAGCTGGGCGAGCGCGGCCAGCCGTTCGCGGTCGGTAAGCGTGCCTTCATCGGCCAGGTCGTCGGCGAATCGGGCGAACCGATATAGCGCGACAACCGCCGGACGAAGCGGCGCTGGCATCAGGATCGATGCCACCGGGAAGTTCTCGTAGTGGTCGACCGACGACCAGGCTGGGGGGTGCATGGCGGTTGATTGTAGAGGCAATGGATGGGGGTTGCGGTTGATCGGATAGAATCACGTCCTTTTGACGCGGCCGTGGCGGAATTGGTAGACGCACCAGGTTTAGGTCCTGGCGCTGCGAGGCGTGAAGGTTCGAGTCCTTTCGGCCGCACCAGTCTCGTGACCCGCTGCTTTGGTTTGCAGCCCGCAGGCTGTTTATTTCCGGAAACTTTTCATGACAACCGTGATTGAAAACACAGGCGCTCTCGAGCGCCGCCTCAAGATGGATGTAGCCAGCGCCGACCTGGCCAAGCAGGTCGGCGATCGACTTCGCCAGTTGTCCAAGACCGTCAAAATGTCGGGCTTTCGGCCGGGCAAGGTCCCGATGAGCGTCGTTGAGCGCTCATATGGCGCGTCGGTGCAGGCCGAAGTGCTGGGTGACCTTGTCGGCAAGGCTTTCAATGCCGCGGTCACCGAACACAAACTGCGCGTGGCGGGCGAGCCCCGCATCGAGCCTGCGCAGGCGGCTACGGAAGGCGACCTATCGTTCACCGCCACGTTCGAGGTCTATCCCGAGTTCGAGGTGGCTGATGCGGCCACTTGCGAAGTCCCCCGATACGGCTGCGAGGTCACCGACGCCGAGGTCGACAAGACCGTCGAAATCCTCAGGAAACAGCGTGCGTCGTGGAATGAAGCATCAGGCGCGGCGGCCGACGGTCTGCGCGCCACCATCGATTTCGCGGGCACACTTGACGGTGTCGCTTTTGATGGCGGAACGGCTTCCGACTTCCCGTTCGTAGTGGGCGAAGGCCGGATGCTTCCCGACTTCGAGACCGGTGTGCGTGGCCTCGGGTTGGGTGAAACCCGTCAGTTTCCGGTCAAATTCCCTGAGGACTACGGTTCGAAAGACCTCGCTGGCAAGACGGCCGAGTTCTCGGTCACGCTCAAGAAGCTCGAGTCACCCCAGCTTCCTGAGGTAGATGCCGAGTTCGCCCGCCAGCTGGGCATCGCCGACGGTGACGTGGCGCGCATGCGCGCTGAACTGCGGGCCAACCTCGAACGCGAAGTCTCCGAACGTCTGCGGGTTCGCAACAAAACGGGCGTGATGGAAGCTTTGCCCGCACTTGCCAGCTTTGAGCTTCCCAAATCCCTGGTCGAATCGGAAAGCGGCGCGCTTGCAGAGCGTATGAAGGCCGACCTGAAGGCGCGCGGCATGGATGTCCGCAATATCCCCGTTCCGCCCGAAGCTTTCCGCGACCAGGCTGAAAAGCGGGTACGTCTGGGCTTGTTGGTGGCCGAGATCGTTCGACGCGAAAAGCTGCAGGCCAAACCGGATCAGATCCGCAAGCACATCGAGGAGCTCTCGCGCGCATACGAAAACCCTCCCGAGGTGGTCCGTCACTATTTCAGCAACCGTGATCTGCTCGCGCAGGTCGAGTCGCTGGTGGTCGAGCAGAACGTGGTCGACTGGCTGCTCGAGAAGGCCAAGGTTCAAGATCAAGCGGTTGCATTTGACGAACTGATGTCGCAGCAGGGCTGACCTATTTTCCCGGAGCATTTTTGCCATGGTTCGTAACACGCTCGTCGAAGATCTCGTCAACGCTCACCTTGCGCAGCGCCAGGAGCCGCAGGGCCTGGGCCTCGTCCCCATCGTGATCGAGACTAGCGGTCGGGGCGAACGTGCCTACGACATCTATTCGCGGCTGCTTCGTGAGCGGGTGGTCTTCCTGGTGGGGCCGGTCATGGACAGCACCGCGAATCTGGTGGTGGCGCAGATGCTGTTTCTCGAGTCGGAGAATCCCGACAAGGACATCTCTTTCTACATCAACTCGCCGGGTGGCTCGGTTTCGGCGGGGCTTGCCATCTTCGACACCATGCAGTTCATCAAGCCCGCGGTGTCCACCCTCTGCATGGGGATCGCGGCCAGCATGGGCGCGTTCCTGCTGGCCGCGGGCGCAAAGGGCAAGCGCTTCGCATTGCCCAATGCGCGCGTCATGATTCACCAGCCCTCGGGCGGTGCGCAGGGGCAGGCGAGCGATATCGAGATCCAGGCGAAAGAAATCCTGTACCTGCGCCAGCGTCTGAACGGTATCCTGGCTGAGAAAACCGGCCAACCGCTTGACCGTATCGAACGTGACACCGACCGTGACACCTTCATGTCCGCGGAAGATGCGGTAAGCTACGGGTTGATTGACAAGGTTCTGTCGAGCCGTGCCGAAGCCGCGTAAGCCGGTGCCCGGCACCCACTCGGGGTAGCAATGTCCGAAAAGAAGGCCTCTGGCGAAAAGCCGCTCTACTGCTCCTTCTGCGGTAAGAGCCAGCACGAAGTCCGCAAGCTGATCGCCGGTCCGTCGGTCTTCATCT
>CAMBZS010000157.1 GCA_945872335.1 Bordetella parapertussis
TCACGCTGGCCAGCACGGCTGTCGGGGCCACGGGCGCAACGGTGTCCAGGGTGAAGCTGTTGACCGTGGGAGCGCTGGTCAGGCCGTTGACTGCCGACGTGAGGGTGGTGCTCGCGCTATAGGCCCCGTCCGCAGCGAGGGCACTTTGCGCAAACAACTGGCTGATACGGCCAGCCTCGATATCGGCGGGTTTGAGCGTAGTGCTGAGTACACGGGTGCTGCCGTCGGGCAGGGTGACAGTGGTGGTTACCTGATCTCCCGCGCGGGCGTTGGCGGCCAGCTGGGTGACGATGGGCACGCCGGCGTCAGAGGCTTTTTCGGCGGCGTTGATAAAGCGGTCAGCACCCGTGGCTTCGGGAACGATGGTGGCCGGTGCAGCTGGCCGGCCCGCGTCAATCACCAGGTCGAAGTAGCCCGAGGGCTTGAGGCCGCCAACCGGGCCGCTGGCGGTCTCGACCACCACCTGCCAGGTGTAGTGGCCGTCAGCCAAAGGAGCATTGAGCCCTTTTCCGTCGCCGTCCTGAAAGGTCCAGGCCGTGCCATTGATGCTGGCCACGCCGACCCTCACAGACGTACCGTTGTCGAGTTGCCGGTACACGACCAGGCTCTGCCCGGGAAGCAATTCGGCGCCCAACGTCCCAGCCAATTGCGGGCTGTTGTCATTGGTGGTCGAACCGTCAGCGAGCAGTCCGAGTTGGGGACCCTCGCTGTCAACGGCGCCAGTGATCAGCAAGGCGGCGACGTATACCCTGTTGGCGCCCGGTTCGCTGGTGTTGCCGGCAGCATCGGTAGCGGTAGCGCTCAGCACGGTGGCATCGGGCAGCGGCTGCGCGGGCAGCACGGTCCAGTTGCCATCGGCGCCCACCGGGCCAGCGGTTCCGATGACGATGCCTTGCGCGTCGCGCACGGTCACAAACGTGCCAGGCTCGGCCGTACCGTTGATGACCTGGCCGTTGGAGGGACTGACCTGGGGCGCCGCGGGAGCGTCGGTGTCCACAATGAAGCTGCTGCGGACGGGTGCGCTTTGGCCTACCTGGGTGACGAGCGAAATCGCCGCCTTGTAAAGACCATCAGTAGCCAGCTGGGCGGGACTCAGGGTCCGGGTGATGGAGCCGTCCGCGATCTGCGCAGCTGTCAGGATATCGACCAGCGTAAGCGTGCTGCCGTTGGGCAAGGTCACCACCGTACTGACCGAGTCACCCGGGAGGGCAGTGGCGGGGAGGCCAATGGCAAAGCTGATGCCGTCGCCAGCCTTTTCTACTGCGTTGATGTAGCCATCTGCGGCTTCGGCCAGGCGCACGCTGACCTGCTCGACGTCGACTTCACCGGCGCCCGGGCCCGACACGTTGCCCGACCGGTCGACCGCCGAGGCCCTGAGCACGGCGTTGTCGCGCAGAGGTATCGGGGGCTCCAGACTCCATTGCCCCAGCGCATCCACGACAACGGCGCCAATGACCTCTCCCCCGCTGTCGGTGAGGGTCACTGTGGAGCCCGGCGTGCCGCTGCCACTGACGATCTTGCCATTGCCCGTTTCAATCTGCGGCGCCGATGGCGCCACATGGGGAGCAGGCTGGAGCAAGCCGTCGGCGCCCGTGAGTTTGAGCGGCACTTCAAGCGTGGGTTGAGCAGCGGCGCTGGTGAGCGTGAAGACGCCCACTGCGTTGGCAACCACAGCTTGCAAGCTGCCGTCGGGCAAGGTGACGGTGACCGTGGAGCCTGGCAAGGCGGTGCCGCTGACTTCGAGTTTGCCATCAGCGGTAAGCGCTTGCGCAGTGACGATCACATCGCCGAGCAGTTGGCGATTGAGCGTTGTGTCAGTGGCGAAGGTTTTCTCTGCCCCGGCGGGCGCTGCGATCAGTGCGGCAAGTGCCTGCTGGCGCCCCTGGTCGACCATGGCAGCCCCAGCGGTCGTGATGCGGCCTTCGCCCGTGGTGTCGATGTTTTGCGAGAGTTGCGTGAGGCTCACCGCGAGGCTGCCCCCGTTCAAGCTGTCCAGGCCAGACAGCTTGGTGAGCAGAAGACCATATTTCTCGCCGGCAGACAGCCCATTGCTGCCGTCAAAACCGCTGCTGTTGGTGGTCACTGGACGGGAGGTGATATCGACCGCGCCTAGACCCAGCACCTTGGCAATGGCCTGGTTCGTTTGCAGCACGAGCGCCGGATTCGCGGGCGCAGCGTCGGTGGTGACCCCCGCCTTGATCACGGCCAGTTCAGTCACCGGGGTGATGTGAATGACAAGTGCCGCATCGCTGCCACTGGCGCTGAACTGCGCCTGTCCATCCTGCGCCACCCCCATGGCCCGCAGCACGGTGCCCAGATTTTTATCGGAAGCGGTAACCTCGTCGAGATAGTTGCTTTTGTTGCCGTTGCTATCAACAGCCTTCAGCAAGATCGCGCCGCGGTAGTCACCTCGGCCCTGAACGGCGATTTTGAATGTACCGTCACTCTGGATGGCCGCCGCACCCAACAGCGTGCCCTGCGCGTCATAGGCGTAGAGCATCACTCCGCCGCTCACAGGGCCTGCGGTGACACTGCCAGCGATAGTGAGGTCGCCAACGGCCGGTGCCGACGCGACCAAACCTTTCAGAAGATGAACCCCGAAGGCACCGGCAGCGCCCGCCACGCCCCAATCCCACGAAGGTCCCCAGCCAAAAGAGCCACCTTCGCGCAAAACGATCGGAGTGACATCGCCTGTCAGCGTGCTGAGGGCTGGCCGAAATACCTCATCAATTGCATAAACACCAAGGTCGCCCCGGGCAGTGAGACCGGTCAGGCTGTCTGCTGGCGTTGCGATGATGGCGTCATCGTAGTAGCCCTCGATGACGGCATCGGCTTTGACTGAACCTTCAAGAAAGATCTCGAGATCTCGACCGTTCCGTTTGGCCCGAACGACCCGCGGGCCCTGGCGCTTGACCGGATCAAGCAACTCATACCGCGCTCCAGCCTCCGCCGGTATGCGAAGCGCCTGACCGCCATCCCCCATCCCCGCTGTCAGTTCGAAGGTTCTTGCGTCGCTCGACCTGTTTTTGAGCAGGGCAACGAGCTGGATCTTCATCCGGGTGATGTTTGTCATGTCTGACTTCAGGGCGAGCAAGTGGAAAATCGATTATCTAGAGATCCCTCCCTGCAAAAGTCATCCGATAGGATGATCGAGCGCATCTGAAAAAGCATAAAAAAAAACCGACCTTGCGGTCGGTCGGCGATGGAGCTAAAAGGGCTCGCAGATTCAGCGTTCCGCGGCCGTCAAAGCATCGTGGAACACGATCAACTCAGCCAGACTTCCGAACTTCATCTTGCGCATGACGGCCGCCCGGTACTGCTTGGCCGTAGGCAGCGAGATACCCATCTCGTTCATCATCTCGCTGTACGAGTAGCCTCTCGCGAGGCAGAAGAACGCATCTTTCTCGCGTTGCTTGAGCACATCGAGCTGCCTCGCACACAGTTGCTGCCGAGCCAGGGTCTGTAACTGCAGTGAGTCCCGTGTAAAAGCGGCCTCGATCAGGTTCGTGAGCTCGTCGAGGTCAAAGGGCTTCACCAACAGGTCCAGCGCGCCCTGTTTCATCGCAGTGATGCCCTGCGACAAGGTACTGGCGCCAGTTATGAAAATAACCGGCACAGTCCAGCCGTCAGCCTGGAGGTGAGCCTGCAACTGGACGCCGTTGACACCGGGCATCTGCATGTCGATCAGGAGCACTGCAGGGCGGAACACGACTGCGCGTTCCAAGAAAGCCCGCGCACCATCGAACTGGTGGACGTCGTACCCCGCTCTGACGAGCGCTCGGGTGAGCGCCATTCGGACAGGTTCGTCATCGTCAATGATGTAGACGTGTTTACCCTGTCGGGTGGGTTCCGATGACGGCGGGCGATTCACGGGCTCGGTCTCGTTCTTTTCAGGCGAGCGCACCAGTGCCGATGGGCTGAGGTCGCGCCTGCGGCAGCCTGATCACGAAGGTGGCCCCACCTAGCCGGGCGAGCGCGTGCGCGATCGAACCTTCATGACGCTCGATGATGTACTTGCAAAGCCAGAGCCCCAGGCCCATTCCTGAATCCTTGCTGGTGGTGAGAATGTTGAACAAGAGATCCTCAATTTCCCTGGGAACACCGGGCCCGTTGTCGGAGATGTCCATGACTCCGTTTCGACCTTCCGTCCAGGTTCGGATAGAGATGATTTTCTGTCTTGAGTCGTGCACCTCGTTCAGTGCCTGCATGCTGTTGAAAAGCATGTTCATGATGACCTGCCGGAATTCGTCTTCCGGCACCACCACCGAAAGGTTCTCGGCGAGGTCAACCTCAAGCTTGATACCGCCTTTCTCGAGCTCCGGCTTCGCCTGGTCCAGAAGTTTCTGGATCAAGTCCGACAAATTGACCTCGGTTCGACTGTCGCTGCCCTGAGAGAAGATGGCACGCAGCGACTCGATGATTTTTGCCGCTCGCTCGTTCTCGCTGAGAATCTCGTCGACGATAATCTTCAGCTCGCGCTGATCGAGCGCGATTGATTCAACGTTCTGATTGGCCAGTATTTTTCGAAGTACCTGCCCGTTGATTCGAATGGACGCCAGCGGCTGGTTCAACTCGTGGGCAATCGATGCAGATAATGCGCCCGAAGTGACTGTCCTGTTGACCTTGGCCAGGGTTTTCTTAAGTTGCTCCTGCTTCTCGTTTTCGGATTTCTTCAGCAGAAGCATCGGAAACATCAGGTACTTCATGATCCCGGTGACGAAAATCGTCAGGAAAATCGCGGTATTCAAGGGCGTGGGATCAAAGGCATTCACACCTTGCCCGACGAGGGCTACGGCCACCCTGCTCCCCCACAGCCCGGCCACGATCAGATAGAGATACGCAAAGTAACGGCCGAGTTCGAGTGCGTGCTTGCCTGAAATACGAAAACAGTAGCGCGCCCCCTGAAGGGACAACACCACCATCACGATCGACACAAACCCGGTCTTGCCTACGCTGCGCCATTCTGCCGGCACATACCATTCGATCGCATAAAGCAGGCCCAGATAGGTGAGGAAGTAGAAAGGATCCAGATGACGACGAACCGGGGAGCTCCGGTCGTCCTGGCCCATGACCCACAAGGCTCGATTCAGTTCGATATTCGCGCTGAAAGCGATTGCATTGGCCAGAAAATAGGAAAGCAGAAGCGGAAGCTCGGTCCTGAAAACAGTCAGCGTGACGGCAACACCCCATACCAGAGCGCCCAGGCTCCAGTGGAGGACAACGCGCGGGTCGGTGTGCCGCAGGTAGTAGTGCAATGCCGCGGCATACACGAACGACAGCAAGCCGAAAAAGAAAAACAGCGATGGAATCAGAGAGAGGTTCATGGCAGGGGAACATCCGCTCCCTGAAATTGACCACCGTAGCGAATAATTGTTGCGCCTGAACCGGTCAACGGGCGCGACGCGCAATCTTGTGACCGACTCAGGATAAACCCACTACCCGCGCCGGTGGTCATCCGATCGCATGAGCGGCTAGCAGAGCGCAGCATGCGCCCGCAGGCTCGCGCAGGCTGTCATAGCGAAGGCTACCGAAATCCGTACAACCGCGCGACATTGCCTGGTGCTACGCGACCTCGACCATCTGCATCATGCCAAGATCTTCGTGATCGAGTGCATGGCAGTGCCAGACGAACTTGCCCTTGAAATCCTTGAAACGCATCCGGAAAGTGATGCTCCCTCCGGGCGGAATCGCGACAGTGTCCGCCCAGAACGGCGCAGCCAGTTGCTGGCCGTTGATCTTCACCACGTAGGAATCGTTGACGTGGATGTGAAACGGATGTGGGAAACTGTCTGCGCCGACAACCGTCCATTCTTCGACATCATTGAGCCGTACGGTTTGTGACATTGCACTGCCCGACTGGAACGGGGCCATGTTGGTGCTGTTTCCAGCAGCGAACACGACGCCCGCGAAACGGGACCCGCCCTCATCGCCGGGTGGAACAGACCACTCTTCTCCGGCCGGAGGAGGTTGCGGAATGCGTGGATCATTAAGCGGGACGACGCCCAGCACCACATTTCGAGTCACTCCACCGTTATCGGCCAGCTCTTTATCGGTGATCGGAGCGAAATCTGCGTAGCGAGTTGTATTGGCGAGCACAGTTGCGGCGCTCGGTAATTCCATCTGCATTGGCTCGCCCTGCACCCGAATCCGCGCAACAACCTCCTCATACTGCTGAAAATTGCTGTTGTCGGTCCAGGGCGAAAGGGCAGAACGCAACAGGTAGTCGCCTGGCGTATCACTTGCCTTCACCAAGACGCTGATACGCGAGCCCGGTGACGCTACGCTGCCAGGCCAGGCCTGAAGGTTGGATGCCCACGCTTTCGGGTGGAACTTGGCGGCTGTCTCCGCGTTGATAGGCTGCAGCCCCTGGGGAATCGGGTCGCCATCCCGGAGAAAAGCCTGCATCGTGTGTCCATCCAGCACCGGATTGAACGGATAGAAGGTGGCGCTGTTGATAAAGTGCCAGACCTGCATTTCTCCAGGCCTCATCATGATGGTTGGCTGGAGGCTGCCGTTGAGTAAAAACACCGATGGTGCAGTGATCGCCGAGTCGTAAAACGAATCGGTACGGCCCGAAGCATTAAGGTTGTATTTGTGGACGAAGATGATTCGCTCACGGACCAAAGCCGGATCGAACAGCCTGTTGGCCGGATCTTCGATGAGGATCGCGCCGAACATTCCGCTGCCCACCTGCCCACCGGACGAGCCGTGTAGGTGCGGGTGATACCAGAAGATTCCTGGCGGGTGATCGAGGGGAATATCAATCTGATGCTGACGTACGGCGCCCGGCACGACCCCCGCGTCCGGCATGTCGACAACATAGTCGCCATATAGATCTCCGACTTTGTCGGGACTGACATGCAGACCATGGAAGTGAAGGTTGGTGCTGTTCTGGTAATTCAGAAATTTCAGGCTGGCCTGCCCTTTCGGACTCGCGGGCAGACGATTGACCAACCTCATCCTGAGCGAGTCACCGGCACGAACCCGAAGTGTGGGTGCTGGGAACCCTCCGGCATAGCGGCGAAGCGCAGTATCGACGACGGTGACGGGAGCCGGATAAGACGGCGCTGCACTCGCGAGCGCCAGCGCGATCGGCTGTGAGACATAGTCGGCCACCACATCCAGGCTGATCACCCCATTGACAGGGCGCATTGTCAACGGTTCGCGGAGCGAGTCTGCGGTGTCACCCGACGTGCCACAACCGGTCAGCTGCGCAGCCACCGAGCCACTGGCTGCCAGCAGGCTCCAACTCAGGAACTCGCGTCGCGAGTGGACAGCGGGCACTGAACCCGGCTCACCGTTCAACGCAGCCGTTCGGTCACTGCTGTTCATGCTCGACTCCTTCATACGAACGTGATCCGATGAGGTCTGCCAACCGCAGGTTGAGAGACGGGTAGCCCACACGCAGCGTTGCGGTTATCGCCCCAGGCGTACAGGTTCTGATCATTGTCGTCCAGCGCAAGCGCATGAAACGGACCGACGCTGATCGTCTCAATCCGACCCAGTCCGGCTATGCGTAGCGGATCGCTAGTCGATTCGAGCGAATGCTCGCCCAACTGCTTGAACCCGTTCCAGCCCCAGGCAAAAACCTCGCGATGCTCGTTGAGTGCAACGCTGAAATGCCGACCGGCGCCCGCCTGCCGTACGCCGAATGGCAACTGAACGCGAACCGGTCTCGAAATCGAGCGGTCAGATATACCCAATCCGAGAGGGCCTAGTTGTCCGCAGTGATTGGAGCCCCAGGCATGCAGGTGACCTTCGTCATCAATGGCCAGGCTGTGTGTGTCTCCGCTTGCAATCGCGATCACTGCCGTATCGAGTTCGATCCGCTCGGGTTTGTACGCCGGACGCAGGTTACCGAGCCCCAGTTGTCCTGCTGCGTTGGCGCCCCACGACCACACCTCGCCCGAGTCGGTCAGGGCCAGCACATGGTTCTGCCCGCCGGCAAGCGCAATCACGGGAGGCAGCCCCTCGATGACTGCCGGGGGCTGGTTGAGGTGAACCGCCTCCGTACGACCCAGTTGCCCCTGGAAATTTCCGCCCCAACTCCAAACGCGTCCGAACACGTCCAGCGCATAGCGAGCGGTTTCATTGCTGCACAGGTCGCGGACCCCACCGGTCAATCCAGAGATCAGTTCAGCGGCAGCGCCGTCTGTGACCGAGGCCGCTGTTGCGAGCCGCGAAACCTGCCCGGCCGGTGTGAGGGCGAGCAGTTCGACCGCAGCGTCATCGACACACTGAAAGGGAACCTGCGGGTTGAGACGCTGCGGCACCGGCTGAGCGAACCGATTATGGCCAATTTCAAGTGGACCGGAACCGCAGATTGCAAACAGTGGATCGCCTGCGGCGACGGTTAAACCGGTTCGCCCGATGTTGCCCCAGGCCCAGACGCTGAGGTCGTCGAAGAGCGCAAGCGAGCGCGAGTAGCCAGCGGTAATTTGTTTAAACATCATCTTTCCCGATCAGGACTTCAGCCGGCTCAACCGGCATCGCGGCATGTTCGAAGTATCTGCGAAGTACTCCGGCGACGATTCATCTCAAATCACGAAACCGGAACCGCTTGCAGCGGGACAGCCATGAGCCGAGGGCAACCCCAAATTTGCGACCCTCATGACGGTTATCGCGGCATTCGGGTTGCAGTTGCAGCCTCTCCATCGAGTACAGCCGCATGACGACTGCGAGCACCGCGTATTTTGGTGGACCACTGAAACTGTACATCAAGCTTGTTGGAGCAGAGGGGTGGGACTGGCATCCCATCAAGGGCAGGCGCGGCAATTCGTGAAGGCCACCAGGGCCCTCTCAGGTATCAACGCACTGAAATTTCAATCATCCTGAGTCGGCCATTGGGATGGCTCGGTACCTCGAGGGACGCGAGGGCGCGCAGGCTCCCTTGCCTGTCCATTCGGACCCTCTCGGCCGGGAGTTCGATACTCGATTGCTATTGGGGCCGGTGAGCAATGATGCGGGTTCCGCACGCCGGCAGCCCATTTCATTCCTTCCGTACGTTTCACGACTCGCTGTCCGACTTCATGCAGTCAGCGGCACAACGATCATCGCGATCCGCTTCACGGCCATCGCGCAGCCGACTTCGCGGTCAGCCTACGGCGCGAGCGCATGCTGGTCGAATTGAACGCTACCGAGTTCGAGCACCTGTGCGAAGCCATGCGGCTCCACAGCGACGGCCATACCGAGGGTGAAGCCGCGATCCGTGCCTGCTGGGATGCCGACCGACTGGATCTCGCGCGGGTGGGGATCGAGCCTGAACCGACCAGGCTTTGCACCAGCCAGGCAAGAAAGCCGATGGTCATTCGCGAAGCAATCTTGATGGCTGAGGGTCGGTCACGGCGACCAGCGACACGATGAGCGCTCGCACCATCTAGTACCTGCCCGGCGCGGGCGGACAGATCGTATCCGTCCGGCAAACCCATCTTGAGCCGTTGATTGCGATGTAGGAGCCTGTGTCCTCTGCAACGAGGAGGACCAGGAGAGATGGACGAGGTGCAAGCGACGGCAGTGGCGCCACCGAGGGTCAGGCGCCGGCATAGCCCGGGTTTT
>CAMBZS010000158.1 GCA_945872335.1 Bordetella parapertussis
GGGTGCGGCAAGAAAGCAGAGCCCGGTTTCACCCAGTCGGTGGTTGAACGCGCGTACGCCTGTGCCGGGCGGTGTGGGCGTGTCGGCAATCACCATATCAAGACGGTGAACCGAGAGCTCCGCGAGCAGTCCGTCGAGCTTCCACTCGCGCGCGGTGAGGTGCACCGGTTTCCCGATCCTCATGGCAGGTTCTATCAGCCGGTGCGCAACCGCCTTAGGCACCACATCGGCAACCCCAACCCGGAAATGGACCGACTGTGATCCAGCGCTGCCGCGCAGCACCGCCTCGGCTTCGGCACCCAGCGAAAAAATCCGCTCGGCATAGTCGAAAGCGACCTGCCCGGATTCGGTGAGCTCCAGGCGGCGGCCGCGCCGTTCGAATAGTTGCGCACCGAGCGATGCTTCGAGTTCGTGCAGTTGCTCGCTGATGGTCTGTGGTGTGACATGGGCTTCGTCGCTTGCACGCGCCAGGCCGCCGGCGCGCGCAACCCGCCAGAAATATTGCAGGTGCTTATAGTTAATCATTCGGATAAACCGATAAATTGACACGGAACAAACGAATATACCGAAATTACGCGCGCCGGTACGCTCCGTCTCGTCATCATCTTTCTATCAAGAGGTTCCCATGAAGGTTTCGACGAAGGCCCGGATCGCCACCGCTGCGCTGGTCGAGCTTGGTGCGCACCGGGCAACCCATCCGGCGAGGCTGGCCGACATCGCCACGCGGCTCGATGTTTCGCTCTCTCATCTCGAGCATCTGTTTGCACTGCTGCGCCGTCACGAGCTGGTGGAAGGCTTCCGTGGGCCTGGCGGCGGTTATGTGCTCGCGCGCGCCGCGCGTGACATCAGCGTGGGCGACATCGTCTACTGCGTGGACCAGCTCGATTCGCAGAGTGCCGCCGAGCGCGAGGCGGCCCTTGCCGCGCCCGGCGGACAGGTCTGGGAGCAGCTGCGCACGCAGGCGATGGACTATCTCGATACGGTCTCGCTCCAGCAACTGATCGACAGTTCCCGTCTGCGTGGGGCTTCCGCCAACCCGGCGCCACACCTCGCCTGATCACCGCGCAAGACTCCGGACTGCCCGCTCGCGCAGGCTGTCCGCCGGGGCCATCGGGCTAGCCACCGGGGTATCCTCGGTGGTCGCGCCTGATCGACGGGCGCCCTGATTCCGGAGGCCCAACACGATGCTGACCCTCATTGCCGGTTTGGTGCTTTTCATTGGCGCGCACGCCGTGCGCCTTGTGTCGGAGACCACCCGCGACAGGCTGGTGTCCCGCTTGGGGCCGCTCGCCTACAAAGCATTGGTCTCACTTGCGTCGCTCGTGGGTCTGGTGCTCATGGTGAAGGGCTACGGGATAGCGCGTGCTGACCCGGTGGCGCTCTGGTCCCCATGGAGCGGCGGGCGGCATATCGCAGCCCTTCTCTCGCTGATTGCGTTTGTGCTCGTTGTCGCAGCCTATGTTCCGCGAAATACCCTTCGGGCCCGACTGGGGCATCCGATGGTCCTGGGCATCAAGATCTGGGCCTTGGGGCACCTGATCGCCAATCACACGCTCGCTGATCTCGTTCTGTTTGGCAGCCTGCTGGTGTGGGCGGTGCTGTCTTTCCGAGCCGCGCGGCGCCGACACGCACGTGCACGCGAGCAGACCCTCCATACCGAGTCCGAAGTCCCGGGGCATGAGCGGGCGGTGGCAGCCCCGTCTCGGCTGGCCGATCTTGCGGTGATCGTGATCGGCTCGGCGCTTTATGGAGCGTTCGCCTTTCACCTGCATGCGAGCCTGATCGGGGTTCGCCCGTTCGGCTGAGATTCTCTTCAGCTTTGCGTGCCCACCAGCGCGGCAAACCGGGCCAGATCGACGTTGCCGCCGCTCAACACAACCCCGATGCGCCGGCCGGCGAGTTCCGGCCGGGGTGTGAGGGCAGCGGCCGCTGCCAGGCAGCCGGTGGGTTCGACAACGAGTTTCAGCTGCTCGGCCATCCAGCGCATGGTGCTCACGAGCGCCGCATCATCGACCGTGGCCACCTCGGCCACCAGCGCACGCATGACCGCAAAGGTGAGTTCGCCGGGTGACTGCGTCTGTGCGCCATCGGCAAGCGTTTGCGGCACGGCGATTCTGACCCGTTCACCTCGGGTAAGCGACTGGCGCACATCATCACCGGCCTGCGGCTCGACGCCGATGACCCGACACCCAGGTGACCGCGCTGCCGCGGCCACCGCGCAGCCGGAGATGAGACCGCCACCGCCCACGCACACAAACAGCGCATCGAGAGGCCCGACATCTTCGATCAGTTCGAGCGCGGCCGTGCCCTGACCAGCCATGACGTCGGCATGGTCGTAGGGCGGGATCAGCGTCATCTGACGCTCGGCGGCAAGCCGGCTGCCGAGCGCCTCGCGGTCTTCGGTGTAGCGGTCGTAAAACACGATTTCTGCGCCATGCGATCGGGTGGCCGCCACCTTGATGGCGGGTGCGTCGGCCGGCATCACGATCAGGGCGGGCATGTGAAGAAGCCGGGCGGCCAGCGCGATGGCCTGTGCATGGTTGCCCGAGGAGTAGGTGATGACGCCGTGGCGGCGGGCTGATTCATCGAATCGACTGAGCGCATTGAAGGCGCCACGAAACTTGAAGGCGCCAATCCGCTGCAGGTTCTCGCACTTGAAGAACACGCGGGCACCGGCCATGGCGTCGGCCGCATCGCTCGTGAGCACGGGCGTGCGCACCGCCACCCCTGCCAGACGGGCCGCCGCGGCCTCAACATCATCAATCGAGATGGGAAGATTCATGGCGCGAGTGTAGAGTGTTTCGGCAGAGCCCGCGCCGCGAGGTCGACGGGATCCGTGGTCAATCGTTGGGGGTCCGATGCAGATGCGTTCCGGTCCGATGCAGTACACCGATCCGCCCGCCATTCTTGCGCTCGATCCAGGGGGCTATCCCAGGCGCTGGATCGGCCTGGAGGAGGCGGCAACCTGCTACGTGCGCGGGGCGGTGGCGTGGGATCTCGGCGACCATGCGTTTGTTCTGCGAGGCGGAATCAGTCGTGCAAGCGGCCATCGCTCGGAGCTCACGCTGCGGTCGATTGTGGCGCTCCGTGGCGAGACGGTGGTGCGTGCCTCTCGCGACCGGGCGCCGGTCGTTGTACGTGAAATGCTGTTTGCCCGCGACCGCCATGTCTGCGCGTATTGCGGGGGGCGGTTCAGGGTGGCGGACCTCACTGCCGAGCATGTGTTGCCTCAAAGCAAGGGCGGTCGCGACACCTGGACCAACCTGGTGAGCGCATGCAAGCCCTGCAATCTCCGAAAGGGCGACCGCACGCCCGAGCAGGCCCGGATGCCGCTGCTCTACGTGCCTTATGTGCCGAGCCAGCACGAGGCCTTCATCCTCCGAAATCGCCGCATCCTGGCTGATCAGATGGAGTTTCTGATGGCTGGGGTTCCTGCCGGATCGCGGTTGCGCGCTGCGGCCGCCCAACCATGAGCCCATCCCGCGAGGACGGGTTGCGACGTCGCGCGTTTCGCCAGGTCGATGTGTTCACCGATCGCCCCTATGCCGGCAATCCCCTGGCGGTGGTGCTCAATGGCGAGGGTCTGAGCAGCGCCCGGATGCAGGCCTTTGCCGACTGGACCAATCTCTCCGAGACGACATTTCTGCTGCCGCCCGAATCCCCCGACGCTGACTACCGGGTGCGGATCTTCAGCCCCGGTCGCGAGTTGGCCTTTGCGGGGCATCCGACGCTGGGCACTTGCCACGCGTGGCTGACCGCGGGTGGTCAGCCTCGCGGCGAGGTGATCGTACAGCAGTGCGAGGCCGGTCTGATCCCGATTCGCCGCGCAGCCGGCCGGCTCTGGTTTGCCGCCCCGCCTCGGGTGCGCAGCGGCCCGCTGGAGCCCGCCGAAGTGGATCGAATTGCGCGGGGACTTCACCTCGCGGTTGACGATATCGTCGCGCACGCCTGGTGCGATAACGGGCCGCGGTGGCGCGCAGTAATGTTGCGCTCGGCCGATCAGGTGCTCGCGCTCACCCCCGATCCGGCATGCCTCGCCGGGCTCGACCTTGGGGTGATCGGGGCGCGTGGCAAGGTGGGGGTGGTCGCCCCCGCTGGTGCCGGGACCGACTACGACTTCGAGGTGCGGGCCTTCTTCACCGCGGGTGGCGCGCTGCGGGAAGACCCGGTGACAGGAAGCCTGAACGCGGCCCTTGCACAATGGCTGATTGGCGAGGCCAGAGCGCCCGCTCGCTATGTCGCCCGGCAAGGGACAGCACTTGGCCGGGACGGCCGCGTGCACATCGAGCGGGAGGGTGCCGGAACCGTCTGGGTGGGTGGCGACTGCACCGACTGCATCAGCGGCGAGGTGATGGTTTGAATGGCCCGAGCCTGCGCTCAGCCTGTGTGCGCGATCGGCGCTGAATCGCTGGGGAGGGGTTCAGTTTCGCCCGCGAGCCTCGCCAACCGTTCAAGCTTCGGATCGCGCACCCCCCGATCACAAAGCGCCTGCCAGGTGTTGATCGCGTAATCACGGTTGGGGCCGCGCTGGCCCTGCGCTTCGCGCAACGTCTTCAGGATCTCCGCATCCGGCAGGCGTCGATACCAGCGACTTTGCCGCTCGGCAATGAAGGCGAGTGCGGCGACCGTCTGGCCATCGGCCAGGCGAATCTGAACGACAGACGGTCGGTAAACGCGCTCTGCCCAGTTGGGGATTTCTCGCTTGAACAGCGCCTCGATCGATGCCTCGCGCGAGTCCGTCGAGAACCGATAAGCGAGACCGATGCATGCACCGCCGCGGTCCAGTCCGAGTACCACGCCCGGACGATCGGGCGTGCCGCGGTAGCGAGTGGAGCCGATGCAAAAAGCGCGGTGATAGCCATGGAGCCGTGCGAGCTCCGCACGACAATAGTCAAACCCCGGGGTCCAGATGAGGGACCCGTAGGCAAACACCCAGTCGGTGCGAATGTCTTCAGGACGCAGAGGCGACACACCGGCCAGCATAGCGCGAGGCGCTGCGGCAGGTGAAAAAACCGCCGCAGCAGCGGGGCATGCGTGGCGCAGGACGGCGCCCCCCCCCCGCTAATCGGTGGGGCGAGAGCGCGGTTTGGCGCTGGCTGCGCGAGCGGCGGCCGGCTTTGCCTTGCTCGCGCGGGTGCTGGGGCCGCGGGACGGGGGCGCGGTCTTTGATGCCGCCCCGGAAGCACGCTTGGCAGAGGTCTTGGGTGCGGTTTTGGCTGCTGCGCTGGCCTCTGCTGGCGCAGCAGCGTCCCCGTTGGCGTTTGCGGCGTCCTCTGCGGTGCGGCTGCCCGCGCGTCCGCGGCCTGCGCGAGCCGGAACCGCCTTGGCCGCCGCGTCGCCACCGGGTTTGGCCGGGCGCGGGGCGAATTCGAAGCCGATGCGCCCACCCGGTTCCCGGACCAGGAATGCCTTGAACTTGCGGCGGGTGCGCGCCGAGATGAAGCCGTCGAGCAGATCGGTGCGTCCCTCGGCAAGGAGCTTGCGCATCTGGGCCTCACCGATTTCCTGCTGAAGAATGATCTTTCCGGAGCGAAAGTCGCAGCTGCGAGCCGGCCCCACCGTGCGCTCGCAGATGTAGCTCATGCCGTGCTCATAGACCGAGCCGCCGCACTTTGGGCAGGCCCCAAGCGCCGAGCGATCGCTGAAGTCGATGGCCTCGGCGAGCGCGTCGTCATCCCGGTCGGATTGGCCAAAATCGAACTCGAGTCGATGGTCGGGCGTGAGCTTGAGAATGGCGGCAAATGGCCGCCCCATTTTGCTGCGAAACCCTTGTAACGGGCCGATGGTGCCGTCGTTGATGAGTGCCTCGGCCTCGGCCACCTCGAGCTGACGCGCGCCAGGGATCTTGCTGATCGAAAAGTCGCAGGCTGTGCACGCATAGCGACGGTAGTTTTCCTGAACCACCGCGCCGCACCGGGGGCAGGGGGCGCTGAGCGTGGCGTAGTTTCCAGGCACGGTGTCGGCTTGGTAGTTTTTCGCCCGCTCGACGATTTGCCGGGTCATATCGGCGATTTCACGCATGAAGGCCTCGCGGCCAAGCCGGCCGCGTTCCATCTCGGCGAGCTTGTGCTCCCACTCGCCGGTGAGCTCGGGCGCGGTGAGCTCTGCCACGCCCAGTCCACGAAGCAAAGTGAGCAGCTGGAACGCCTTGGTCGTGGGGATGAGTTCCTTGCCGTCGCGGATGAGGTAGTTTTCGGCGATCAGCCCCTCGATGATGGAGGCGCGCGTGGCCGGTGTGCCCAGGCCTTTGTCGGCCATGGCCGCGCGCAGATCGTCGTCATCGATCAGCTTGCCTGCCCCTTCCATGGCCGACAACAGCGTGGCCTCGTTATAGCGCGGGGGCGGTCGTGTGCTGAGCGCGAGCAGCGCGATGTCATCGACCGCGACCGGCTCGCCCGCTGCCACCGGCGGCAGCGTGTCGTCACCGCCTTCACGGCCGTAAATGGCCTGCCAGCCTGGATTGACCAGCACCCGGCCCTCGGTCTTGAAGGCGTGCTCGCCCACCCGGCTGATCCGGGTGGTGACGAGCGACTCGGCGGCCGGGAAAAAAACCGCCATGAAACGGCGGGCGACCAGATCGTAGATGCGCTGCTCAGCGTCCGACAGCGCGCGCGGGGCCTGCAGGGTCGGAATGATGGCGAAGTGGTCACTCACCTTGGTGTTATCGAACACCCGGCGGTTGGGTCGCACCCAGCCTGCCTCGAGAATCTGGCGGGCGAAGGGCCGATAAGCGGCCTGCTCGGTCAGCACATCGACCGTTTGGCGGGCCGTCTCGAGGTAGTCCTCGGGAAGGGCCCTCGAATCGGTGCGGGGGTAGGTCAGCACCTTATGGCGTTCGTAGAGCGCCTGGGCGATGGCAAGCGTGGTGCGCGCCGAGAACCCGAACCTCGAGTTGGCCTCGCGCTGGAGCGAGGTGAGGTCAAAGAGCGCCGGCGACAACTGCGTGGCAGGGCGGGATTCGTCGGTAACCGAAGCGGTTTTGCCCTCGCAGGCGGCGACGATGGCCTGGGCGGCGCCTTGGTCCCAGAGGCGCTCGGCGCGGGCTTCGGTGTCGGTATCGTCTTTGCGAAAGGCCGGATTGAACCATTTGCCCTCATAGGCGCCCGCCTGGGCGCCAAAGGTGGCCTTGACCTCGAAGTAATCGCGCGAGACAAAGCTTCGGATGCGTTCCTCGCGCTCGACCACGATGGTGAGCGTGGGGGTCTGGACGCGGCCCACGGTGGTGAGATAGAAGCCGCCGTCCCGCGAATTGAACGCCGTCATGGCGCGGGTGCCGTTGATGCCGACCAGCCAGTCGGCTTCCGAGCGGCAGCGCGCGGCATCGGCAAGCGGCAACATGTCGGGGTCTTCGCGAAGGTGCGCAAAAGCGTCGCGGATGGATGCGGGCGTCATGGACTGCAGCCAAAGCCTGCGGATGGGCTGCTTCGCCTTGGCGTGCTGAACGATGAGACGGAAGATGAGCTCGCCCTCGCGCCCGGCGTCGCAGGCGTTGATGAGCCCGGAGACATCCTTGCGGCGAATGAGTCGCGAGAGCAGCTTCAGGCGGTCTTCGGTCTTGTCGATGGGCTTGAGGTCGAAATGGGGCGGGATGACCGGCAGGTTGGCAAAGGACCACTTGCCGCGCTTGACCTCGAACTGCTCGGGCGCGCCGATTTCCACCAGGTGGCCGATTGCGGAGGAGAGGACGTACTCGTCGCTTTCGAAATACTCACCCTGGCGCGTGAAACCGCCAAGCGCCCGCGCGATATCGGCGGCGACCGACGGCTTTTCCGCGATGATCAGCGCCTTGCTCATGAGGACCGGGTCACCTTGATATGTCGTGGCACGAGGGTTGCCTTTTTGCTCTTTTGATGGGCTCTTGTGGCGCAGGGCATGCGCTGGGGCGGCCATCATACGGGCCGATCCGCGGGCGAAGCAAGCAAGGAGACCGGATCGGACTGAGGAAATCGGCCCTCAGGCTGACCGACGGCAACCGGATTGGCGAGCCGCTGGAAGCGGCCATCGATCAGCCTTTCGACATGGCCGGCGAGTTCGAGATCAAGGAGCGCCGCTGCCACATCCGAGGCCGATAACCCGGCCGCCCGCGCCAGCGTGTCGGGTGCTGCCGGCGCCCAGCCCAGCAATTTCAGCAGCTGCCGCGTGGACGGATGCGCCACCGGGACGGCGGGCTGGTGGGCCGGGTTGCCCGCCAGGGGAATCGTTGCCGGCACAAGCCAGCCAGCTCGTTCGAGCGCCCCGCGCACGAGTGCGGCAATGTCAGCAGCGTCTTCGACCAGCGCTGCGCCCTCGCGAATCAGCTGGTGGCAGCCGTGGCTTAGGGGAGAGTGAACAGACCCCGGAAACGCGGCCACCTCGCGGCCCAGCTCGGCGGCGAATCGGGCGGTGATGAGCGAGCCCGAGTGCCTCGCCGCCTGCACCACCACCACCGCGACGGCTTGTGCGGCGATCAGCCGGTTGCGTCGCGGGAAGTGGTGCGCAGCCGCCGGGCTGCCCAAGGGCAGCTCCGAGATCAGCGCGCCCTGTCGGACGACAGACTCGGCCAGCGCGCGGTGCGTACGCGGGTAGATAAGGTCGGCGCCGGTGCCGACAAAGCCGACGGTGAGCCCGCCGGCATCGAGCGCCCCGCGGTGGGCTGCGCTGTCAATGCCGGCGGCAAGCCCGCTCACCACCACGAGGCCAGCTTGGGCGAACACGCCCGCCACGGTGTGTGCGATCTCGAGGCCGTCGCGACTGGCGTTGCGGCTTCCGACCACCGAGACCGCGGGCTGGGCGAGCGCAGACGGAGTGCCTCGAACATAAAGCACCATGGGCGGATCGGGTAAGGAGGTGAGCGCCGCCGGATACCGCGGATCGGCTCGCACCAGAAGATGCTGCCCGGGCGTCTGCGACCACGCGATGGCGTGCTCGACGGCCCGGGTGCGTTCGTTGTCGCAGGCGCGCAGGGCGAGTGCGACCGGGGTTGATATCAGTGTCTGCAACGCGGGATCGGGCGCTGCCAGCACCGCGCAGGCGCAGCCCAGCGCCTCGCCCAGGCGACGCGCGGAGCCCGCGCCCAGCCCCGGGGTGAGCGCGAGGTGAAGGTGGCTTCGCAGGCAGAGCGGCGGGCAGGGCGAGGCCAAGGCGCTGCAAGTGGGCGGGGCGTTGCCCGGAGCCGCGTGGTTTCCGAAAAGGGAGGTTTGGCCGGTTGATGGGGCAGCGCTTGGGGGCGGGCAGGGATTCATATCGGAGGGCTCTCGGGACCGAATGGGGGTTGCGCCGAGCATGCGCGAGTTCGCGGGCCTTACCCAGCGGGCGCTCGGCACGCGCGCCTAGGCCGAACGGCGGCGGGGCAGGGCTGGCCCCGCTCCCGCCCCGCGAAGCCCCGGCCCTGCCCCGCCCGCCCC
>CAMBZS010000159.1 GCA_945872335.1 Bordetella parapertussis
GAAACAGGAAGGCTGTGGGCACCAGGGCCAGCGCCTCGACGAAGATCATGCCGGGCACCGAGTACACATTGAATGGCGCCGCGCCCAGACCCAGCCCATCGCGAAGCAGCAGATTGAAGAAGCCCGTGCGGGGCGACAGCAGCATGGCCCAACCGATTGCGAGCAGAACCGGCGGGGTGGCCATCGGCAAGATGACCAGCACACGGAACGCGCCACGCCCTGGCAGATCGGTGCGTTCGATCAGCCAGGCGAGCCCGGTGCCGAACACGAGGGCAAGCGCCGTCGAACCAAGCGCGAACACCACCGTGGTCGAGAGTAGCGCGGCAAAATCGCCCGCCAGAAAGACCTTGCCAAAATTGTCGAGCGTAAAGCCGGGCTCAAGCGGAAAGCCGGTGGGTCGGATGCTGCTGATGCCGAGCAGCACCAGCGGCACCACCACCAGGTAAATCAGGAGCAGCGCCACCGCTGCCGCGGTGAGGCGTGCTCCCCAACCGTGCCTGACGGACGGCGCGCCCGATGTAGGCGCCAACCTCACTTGACGGCTTGGCCGCCGGCAGCGATGGACTTGTTGAAGCGCTCGAACATCTCGAGATTGGCCGGTACCTTGTCGGGCGAGAATTCGGCAAGCGTGCGACCCGCCAGCAGCTTTTGCACCTCGGTGCCTTCCACGCCGGCATGACCGCGGCCTGTGGCGGCCTCATAGACCTTGGCCCCCTCGGGCGTGGCAAGCCAGAGGGCCAGCAGCAAACCGCCCTCGCGATTCTTGCCCGCAGCGATCACCGCGCTGTGCAGCGTGGTGGTGGGCACCGGGTCGGGGAAATGAAAGCGGATGGGGGCGCCTTTCGCGATCGGGACCATGGCCGCGTGATACAGGCCGAGGCCGACCGGAACTTCACCCGCACCCACCTGTTGGGCGAGCGGGAATGTGCTCTTGAAGACAAACGGCTTTTGACGGTTGACCGACTCGATGAACGCGGCGGTCTTCTGCTCACCCCAAACCGATGCGAGTGACAGCTGCGGCTCGGCGCGAATCCAGAGACCGATCTTGCCCGACCACTTGGGATTGAGGAGATCGTCCCAGTTTTTTGGCGCCTCGGCATCGGACACCTGCTGCTTGTTGCTGAGAAGCACGTAGACGGCAGTGGTGCTCGCAATGGTGAACGGCGAGGTGCCGACGCTTGCGGGAACGCCCATCGCCTTCCAGTCCTGCTTGACGACCAGATCGCGATTGACCAGTTGCCAGATCACCGAGGCACTGCCAGTGAGCAGGTCAGCGGTTCGGGCATTGCCCTGCACTTCCTGAATGACCCGGGCGCCAATGCCCGCCCCGCCCGCGTCACGCGTGTGCTGCAGCTGCACCCCGGGGAAACGCTTTGCGAAGGCCGCTGCGATCTTGTCGGCCTGATCGGTGGGCGAGCTCTCGTACCAGATCACCGGTCCCTTGGTGCGCGCCTGGGCGGCGAGCTGATCGAGCGAAGCTGCGGGAATCTGGGCATACGCGGCAGGAGCCACAGCCGCAACCAACGCGGCGGCAACGAAAGAGCGGCGAACGAAATCAGGTGTCACGTGTGTCTCCGTATGTTTGTCATGGTTGGGCGAGAAAGGTAGTGGAGAAATCGCATGATGTCCATTACCCAGCCGACGAGAGCCAGCAACCCGCTCAGTGCGCCCCGCGCCCTTCAACCCCAGTCATGTGGCGGTGCGATGCATGCTGATTGCGGATAAGGCGCTGCGGCCCCAGCGAGCCGATCACCATGCCCACAGCGGCCATGGCGAACCCCGCGAGCTGCGGCGGGAACACCTCGCCCAGCCCGGCAAGCAGCAGGATGCCCCAAGTGGCCAGCCCCAGCACGATGGCAAACACCGCCCCCTGCGTGGTGGCTCGCGACCAGAAGAGGCCCGCCACCAGCGGCACGAATGCGCCGACCAGCGTGACCTGATAAGCACCCGACACCATCTCGTAGATGGGCGTGCCCTTTAGCGCAATGGCGTAGGCACACACGCAGCAGGCAAACACCAGCACCGCAATCCGCATGGTGAGGAGTTCCTGCCTGTCGCTGATGCGGGGCTTGAATTGCCGCCAGATGTTTTCAACGAACGTGACCGAAGGCGCGAGCAACGTGGCCGAGGCCACACTCTGAAGCGCTGCCAGCAGGGCACCAAAGAAAAGCACCTGCATGATGAGCGGCATTTTTTCGAGCACCAGCGTGGGCAGCACCTTCTGCGGATCTTCTGCGATCAGTTCGGCCGCCTTCTCCGGCATGATGATGAGCGCGCTCGTCACCAGAAACATGGGGACCGACGCAAACAGGATGTAGCAGATGCCGCCGATCACCGGGCCGCGCGTGGCGGCCTTTTCATCGCGCGCCGACATCACGCGCTGGAAGACATCCTGTTGCGGAATCGAGCCAAACATCATGGTGATTGCCGCAGCGATGAAGAACATGATCTCGGTGAAGCTGGGCTCGGGGAAGAACCTGAACAGATCCTTGCTCGCCGCGAGCTCGATCACCTTGTCGGCACCGCCGGCAAGATTGGCCGCAAAGATGGCGATCGCCGACAACCCGACCACCAGGATGATCATCTGCACAAAGTCGGTGACCGCCACCGACCACATGCCTCCAAACAGGGTGTAGGTGAGGATGACCGTTGTGCCGATGATCATTCCCATCTCGATGGGAATGGCGCCACCGGACAGCAGGTTGAACACCAGGCCCAGCGCGGTGACCTGGGCCGAAACCCAGCCCAGGTAACTCATGATGATGATGAGCGAGCAGGCCACCTCGACCCCCCGCCCATAGCGCTCTCGGTAATAGTCGCTGATGGTGAGGAGCGTCATCCGGTAGAGCTTGGCTGCGAAGAAGAGGCCCACCAGAATGAGGCAGCTGCCGGCGCCGAATGGATCTTCGACCACCGCACCCAGTCCGCCCTCGATGAATTTCGCGGGAATGCCGAGTACGGTTTCCGACCCGAACCAGGTCGCAAAGGTGGTGGTGACGATCATGATCATCGGCAGATGCCGACCTGCCACCGCAAAGTCGGCGGTGGTCTTGACGTTTTTCGCGGCCCACAGCCCGATTGCGATCGTGCAGAGCAGGTAAACAACAACAAACCCAAGCAGCATGACAAAACCCGAATTGAGTTGAGGGAATGCCGAAGAATCGGGCCCGGCGACCCCGGTCAGGGCGTTCGCGCGACCAGCCACAGGGCGATCTGCGGAAACACCATCAGCAAAATGATCGCAACAATGTAGACAAGAAGAAAGGGCATCACGCCCTTGAACACATCGGTGATCGGTCCTGGCTTACCGCGCATGCCCTGCAATACATAGAGCACCGTGCCATCGGGAGGACTGATCAGCGCAATCTCGACCAGCATCGTCACGACCACGCCGAACCAGATCGGATCGTAGCCGAGCGCCTTGACGACCGGAAAGATGACCGGAATTGTCGTCACGATCATCGAAAACCCTTCCATGAACGTGCCGAGCGCGAGATAGAACCCCACGATCAGCGTCATGATCATCCAGGAAGGAACAGGCAGGTCGGAGACCGCCTGCGACAGCGCCCGCGGCACGCCGAGCGCACCAAAGATGTAGTTGAGCAGATAGGCACCGCACAGGATGAGTCCGATGAATGCGGTGGTGCGCGCAGCCGCTTTGGCGGATTCATTGAGCATGGACAGCGTCAGCCGTCCGGCGAGTGCTGCGGCGATGATCGCCGCCACCACACCGAGCGCGGCCGATTCCGTGGGCGTGGCCAGGCCCGAATAAATGGTGCCCAGCACAATCGCGATCAGCACCAGGGTCGGCAGCAGGTCGAGGAGACCCCTGAGCTTCACCGCCAGCGGGATCGCATCGGGCCGCGGGAGGGGGTTGCGAACACCATGCCACAGGATGAGGAGCGTGAAGAGCAGCACCACCAGGATGCTGGGACCGATCGCCGCGGTATAGAGCGCACCCACCGAGGTCTCGGTGATCAGCCCATAGACAATGAAGGTGATGCCGGGTGGAATGAGATTGCCAAGCGCCCCGCCTGCCGCCAGGGAGCCCAGCACCATGGGTTGCGAGTAGCGGGTGTCGCGAAAATAAGGCAGCGCCACCGAACCCATGGTGGCGGCTGTTGCCACGCTCGAGCCTGAAATGGCCGAAAACACGCTGGAGGCGGCAATGTTGGTGTGCAGCAGGCCGCCGGGCACCCGCTGCAGCCACAGGTTGAGTGAGCGGTACAGGCGATCAGACAACCCAGCCCGCAACATGATCTCGCCCATCAACAAAAACAGCGGCACCGCAACCAGCACGAAGTTGGTGGTGGGCCCCCAGACCATCTGCCCAATGAAGTTCCAGAAAGGCCGGTCGGAAAAGGCAAAGCCCGCGATGATGCCCAGAAGCCCCAGCGCCGCAGCCACATAAATGCCGGCACCAAAAAACAGGCAGAAGAGGCCCACCAGCATCAGAATCTGGCCGACCGGTACCTGCGAGGCCGACGCGCCGCCAAAGAGCGAGGCACCCACGGTCACTGCCAGAAGAAGGATCAGAAAGACGACCGCGATCACGGCGCACTCCTGTCTCGCGGGCGAGGCGCGCCCGCCAACGACCCTTCCACAGGGGGTTGAAGCGACTGCTGCAAGGTACCCGCTTTCACGCCAAGCGCATCGAGGGTTTCTTCGGCTTCCTCAACATAACTGCGCGGGCCGGTGAGTCGCTCGACCTCGCCGATGGTGCCGCCCCGCAGGAGCAAGGTCACCTCGATGGTGCGAAGCGCCGCCATCAGACCGAACACAGCCAGGCCCGCAAGCCACAATCCCTGCGGGATGATGAGGGGCGTCTTAAGCAAACTGTTGTCGGTCGCCCGAAATTCAAAAGATTCCCTGGCGGTGTAGAAGGCGCCATAGACCAGGAAACCCGCGAAAATGGCCAGCGCCAGAAGCGCCACCCAGTGCAGCCAGCGGCGCACCCCGGGCGGAACGCGCATGATCAGCACATCGATCCGCACGTGAGATCTCGCCTCCATCGCGGCGGCGAGTCCCCAGGTGATGCCGATTCCCAGCATGTACCCGGAAAGCTCGACGCTAGACTGCGTGGAGAACCCCAGGAACCGCCGCGCCAGCACATCGAAGGTGATGAACAGTGCGCAGGCGATGATCAGCCAGCCTGCGCACGCGCCCATCACCCGGGCCAGCGCGTCGACCGCGCGATTGGCTGCGCGCACCGCGACGAGCAGCATCGCGCGGCTCCGATCAGCGCGCGGCGTAGCGCACGCCCGAGATCGGTGCGATCACCTCGTTATAGATGTCGCCACACTTCGGCCCACAGCGCTTGACCCAGTTGGGCAGCACCACGTTCTGAAGCGCCTCGCGAACCCGCGCCTTGTCGGCATCCGACGCTTTCACCCAGACCATGGGACGGTTCTTGACGACGGTGCCGATCGTGCACGCAGCAGCGTTGCCGATATTGCAGTCGATGCCGTCCTGCGATGCGTCGGCGCCCAGCTTCCACTGACGGGCCTGCACATCGCGGAACTGCGCCTCAAGGAAGCTGCGTACCGCCGGATCGAGTTTGTTCCACCAGGCGAGGTTCACGAAATACGCCGAGGTCGACCATGAGATCGACAGCGTGTAGAGGTGCGTGGACACCTCGTACCATTTGGTGCCGTTGCCGCTCCCCGACCCGGTCACGCCGCAGTCGACCGTGCCGCGCTCGAGCGCGGTATAGACCTCGCCGAAGGCAAGCGCTGTTGGCTGTGCCCCGAGTGCGTTCATCAGATCGCCTGGCGACGGGCCGTTCACACGAACCTTCAGACCCTTGAAATCAGCCAGCCCGGAGATGGGCTTGCGGCAGAAAAAGACCTGGGCGGGATATGGGTAGGTGGCAATGATCTTGACGCCCAGCCGCTCGAGCTCACGGTTGGCAAGCGGAAGCATGGCCTCGGCCACCTTGAATGCCTGATCGATTTCAGGATTGAGGCCAGCGAGGTCCACCCCGTCCAGGATGGGGACGTCACCGGACACCGTGGTGAGCGGCGCGCCACCGATGTCCACCTGTCCCGAGCGGACCAACCGGATAACCTCGGGTCCCTGGACGTTGGCCTCGGGCCAGCTCTTCAGATTGAATTCGATACGGCCGTTGCTCGCCTTGGGCATATTGTCGCGCAGCACCGGCACATCGACCTTGGTGTACTGCGGAATGGACGGCGCCGCCTGGGTGACCGCGGTGACCGTGATCTTGGGGCCAGCGGGGAGAGACTGCGCCAGCGCACTGCCACTTGCGCAGGCTGCGGCGACGGCCGCGACCAGAATCCGTTTCAACATGTGTGTCTCCTTGATGGGAAAAACTGACAAGCCCGCGGATGATAAAGGACATCGCCCCGAATCAACCACCGGTTTTGATGGGGCCGCCACGGGCGTGAACCGTAAACATCCCACGCGCCCGGGTTATCGCTAGACTTGCCAGACAGGCAACACCCGCCAGGGCGTTGGCCATCACCAGATCAGACCACTCCGCCCCGCCCGTTCAGCGGCCGGGGGTCGGGCGGGCGAACCGCGGAGGGACAATGGGCTTCACGATCACCGAAAAAATCCTCGCGCGCGTCGCGCAGCGCCCTGCCGTGCGTGCTGGCGATGAAGTCCTGGCGCGCCCCGACTTTGTCATCGCCTATGATTTCCCTGGGTACACCGATGTCATCTTCAAGCAGATGAAAGACGACTTCGGCATCGATCGGGTGACCGATCCGAAACGGTTCGCGCTTTTCATCGACCACATGGTGCCGGTCGCCACGCCCAAGGAAGAGGAACTCCACATCCAGACCCGGCAGTGGGGGGCCCAGCAGGGCGTTCCGGTCTATGAGCGCAAGGGGATCGGGCATCAGGTGAGCGCGGAGCTGGGCTATGCCACGCCGGGTGCATTCGCAGTGCACTTCGACGGCCACATCAGCCAGCTCGGCGCGCTGGGGACGCTCGCAATCGGGCTCCGACGCAACCTTCTGGAGGCATTCGTCAACGAGACCGTGAGTCTGCGCGTACCCGCAACGGTCCGGGTCAATCTGCACGGTAAGCTGCGTCATGGCGTGATGGCACGCGACGTGTTCCATCACATCGTGCGCGTCATGGGGCCGGCATCATGCGCGTTCAAGGTGCTCGAGCTGGGCGGCCCGGTGATTGACGCCATGAGCATCGAGGGCCGGCAGACGCTCTGCGGCCAGGCCATGTTCGTGGGCGCCACCACCGCCATCGTCAACCCCGACCAGAAAGCGATCGACTACGCACGGAATCGGGCGCGCATCGCGCTTGATCCGGTCACAAGCGATACCGACGCGGTGTACGAGCGGGTGGTCGAGATCGACATCTCGGCGCTTGAACCGATCGTGGTGATTCCGCCCAGCCCGGCGCGTACCCGCGACCTGACCGACTTCATCGGCCTGCCCATCCACGCAGGCTACCTCGGTTCGTGCGCGAGCGGCCGCATGGAAGACCTGCGCGCCGCGGCGCAGGTGCTGCGCGGCCGCCAGGTGGCAGCGGGGGTGTCGCTTCATATCGTGCCCACCTCGCAGGCCATCATGTCGGAGGCGGCAGCCGAGGGTCTGATTCAGGTGTTTTCCGACGCTGGGGCGTTCGTAAGCTCGCCCTCCTGCGATTATTGCTTTGGTCGGATCGGCACCATGACCGCAGGCCAGCGGGCCGTCTCCACCGGCACGCTCAACGTGCCGGGTCGCATGGGCAGCCCCGACTCGGAAATCTACATCTGCAACGCTGCCGTGGTGGCCGCCTCGGCGGTGGCCGGCAGCATTGCCGACCCGCGGCCCCTGCTTGCTGCCACGGCTGCCTGATCAACCGCCCTCACCCACTTCACCATGGCACTTGAAAACATCACTGGCCGGATCGCCTGGATCTTTCCCGAGGAAGACTTTGATGTCGACCAGATCGTAGGCGTGAAGAACATCAAGATCACCGACATCGAGGAGCTCGCCGCCCAGGCCATGAAGGACTATGACCCCGGTTTCGCCCAGCAGGTTCGTCCGGGCGATGTGCTGGTGGGCGGCGTGAACTTCGGCTACGGTCATCCCCATTACCCGCCGCTGCGCGCCATGCGGCATCTGGGTATCCGTGCACTGATCGCTGAATCCTTCTCGCCGGGATTCTGGCGAGGCGAAATCAGCATGGGCTTTCCGATGGTCGCCTGCCCGGGCATTCTGACCGTCGCAAAGCGATGGGAGTCGCTCACCATCGACTGGGCCCGTCAACAGGTGGTGCTTGGAAGCGGCACCGTGCTGCCCTTTCTGCCGCTCGCGAGCGCCGATCTCAGCATGCTCGAGTACGGTGGTCTTACCGGCTACCTGAAGCACCGGGCAGCCGCGTCCGCCACGCCTTAGCCTTCGCGCCCCCCCTTGCCTTTTCTCCCGGAGACTTTAATGACCACCCATGCCCGCGCACTGCGCAACATTATTGAAGCTGGCCGCACCATCTGGTCGGCAGGCGCCTACGACGCACTGTCGGCCCGACTGGTTGACGAGGCCGGATTCGACGCTGTCTTCACCACCGGCTTTGGCGTCTCGGCCTCGCACCTCGGCCTGCCCGATGTCGAGCTTTACACCATGACCGAAAACCTGGGCGTGGTGCGGCACATGGTCAATTCGGTCAAGCGCCCGGTGATTGCCGATGGCGACACGGGCTATGGCAATGTGATCAACGTGATCCGCACGGTGCGCGAATTCGAGCATGCCGGCGTGGCGGGCATTGTGTTTGAGGATCAGCTGATTCCCAAACGCTGCCCGGCCGCGGCGAGCAAGGTGGAGGTATTGCCCGCCGAAGAAGCCGCACGAAAGATCCGTGCCGCCTGCGACACACGCCGGGATCGTGATTTTCTGGTGATCGCGCGCACCGACGCCGACAGCGTGGAGGAAGCCATCGAACGCGCCTGCCTCTATGCCGAAGCCGGCGCCGACCTGATTCAGCCCATCTCCAAAACCATGAAATCGATCGACGACCTGCGCCGGCTCCAGGCCGCCTGCGGCAAGCGTCTGTCCTTGCAGATCCTGGGCTGGCTGGAACGCGATCTGAGCCCCGCCGACATTGAATCGGTCGCCGGGCTTGCGGTGTTCCCGCTGGTTCCGCTCATGACGGTGACAAGCGCCATGCGCGCCAATCTTGCAAAGCTCGTCGCAGACCGGCACGCGCGCAACCTGCCCCTGCCGCAGACCAGCATGGATCAATTCAAGAAGCTGATCGGATTCGACGATATCGAGCGCATTCAGCGCGAATACGGCATGGATCGCTGATTTCAGAGCTCTTGCGGACGATCGTCGAACCAGCGATAGAGTGCAGGCAGCACAACCAGGGTGAGCAGGGTGGAGGTGATCAGACCGCCGATCACCACCACCGC
>CAMBZS010000160.1 GCA_945872335.1 Bordetella parapertussis
CATGACCGGATTGGCGCGAATCGACGCAGGTCGTCAGAACATCCTGTGGCTGATGACCCGGCGCGCCATTGACGCGCTGCGGCTCAAGCTGTGGTGGTGAGGCGCCCGCTCTACACCGCCGGAGCCGCACGATGACCGCCCAGACCTTCAGCGAGTCCTGGCATCGTATTGCCGAGGCGCGTATCGGCCTTCTGCCGAGCGTACAGGTGCAGCGCCAGCGCTTTGGCGGCGCCGACTGGTATGTTCTGCAGGATCGATTCACCCAGCGCTTCTTTCGCCTGACGCCGCAGGCCTGGCGATTCGTGTCGCGACTGTCCCCGCGACGCACAGTCGACCAGGCCTGGCGCGAATCGCTCGAAATGTTTCCTGCCGATGCGCCGAGCCAGCACGAGGTCATTCAGCTCCTCGGGCAGTTGCATCAGTCGAACCTGCTCTACTTCCGGAGTGAACCCGACAGCGTCGAAATTTTCGACCGCTATCGGCAGTTCAAGCAGCGTGAGCTTTACGGCAAGCTGCTAGGGTTTCTCTATCTTCGGATCCCCATCCTGAATCCGAACGACTGGCTGAACACCATCATGCCGCTCATTCGGGCGATGGTGAGTGTGCCGGCAGCGCTGATCTGGCTGGTGGCGGTCGGGATCGGCGCCATTGCAGCGCTGGAAAATCTGCCGCAAATCGCTGATCAGACACAGGGTGTGCTCGCGCTCGACAACCTGATCTGGCTCTACCTCTGCATGGCCGTAATGAAGGTCTTGCACGAACTCGCCCATGCCTTTGTGTGCAAACGCTTCGGGGGCGAAGTGCATGTGTTCGGGATCATGCTTCTGGTGATGGCGCCGCTGCCCTATGTCGATGCCACCGCAAGCTGGGCCTTTCGAAGTCGCTATGAGCGTGCGCTGGTGGGTGCGGTGGGGGTGCTCTCCGAGCTCTTCATGGCCGCGGTGGGGGCGATCGTCTGGGCCAACACAGGCCCCGGGCTTGTTCATACGCTCGCCTTCAATGTCATGTTGCTGGGCTCCATATCGAGCCTTCTCTTCAACGGCAACCCCCTGTTGCGATTTGACGCGTATTACGTACTTTGCGATCTGATCGATATCCCGAATCTCTATCAGCGGGCGAACCAGCAGTGGCTTTATTTCGCAGACCGGTATCTGCTCGGAACCCGTGATGCCAAGGGTCCATCGACCGATACCCGCGAGTGGTGGTGGCTCACCGGATACGGTGGACTCAGTTTCGTCTACCGGATGCTGGTGGTCGCGCTGGTCCTCGAGTATGTGGCCGACCAATGGTTTTTGCTCGGCGTGGTGTTCGCCCTCACCACCTTCATCATGCTGATCGTTATCCCGCTCGGAAAGCTCTTTGGGCACCTGGCTGGGCCTGCGGTGTCGCGCAACCGAACCCGGGCCATTGTTGCCAGCGCTGTGGGTCTGCTGATTCCGATTTTGCTGGTGTCGCTGTTGCCGTGGAGCGCATCGATCCGCGCTCCTGGCGTGATCGAGTCGGTCTCTGCCAATTCAGTTATCCCCGGGATGGCGGGGCGGCTGGACGCGTTGCACGTCAGGAATGGGGACCGTGTGAAAGCGGGCCAGCTGATCGCGCAGTTGAGCAATCTCGAACTCGAGTACGAAATTCGAGCTTCCCGACACCAGATTGCTGAGACCGAGCTGATGCGCAATCAGGCACTGGCCACTGCGCCCGCCGATGTTCAGCCGCTTCAGCGCCGGCTGGCCATGTTGCGCGACCGGCTGACCGAGCTCGAGTACCGCTTCGATCAGCTGAAAGTCGTGGCCCGCCACGATGGAACCTTCGTCGCTCCGAAAGTACGCGAGAAGCTGGGTAGCTGGGTGCAGCGAGGCGAACCCCTGGGAGATGTGGTCGATCTCGAGAATCTGCGCTTCGTCGCCGTGGTCACCCAGCAGCAGGCCGACGAGTTGTTCACCTCGACGATCGAAAACGTCGCCATCCGGCTTAGCGGCCAGATCGACCGCGAGGTGCAATCAACCGATTTCAACGTTCTGCCCTATCAGCGGCAGCGACTTGCGTCGGCTGCGCTCGGCTGGAATGCGGGGGGAACCATCCCGGTTCGACAGGACGACCAGAAGGGCGAGACCGCGACCGATCCCTTTTTCGAAGTGCGTGTACGACTCGACCACACCACCCCAGATCTGCTCACGATGCACGGACTCACCGGGCATCTGCGTGTGGCCCTCGCCCCGGTGCCGCTCCTGATCCAATGGCGCAAGTGGGCCATGCAGCAGTTGCAGAAGCGCTACCAGATCTGACATGAATCCGTCCGGCCCGCAGCGCGCCTTGCGGTGGTATCCACCGCGTGAGGACGTACCCATTACAGGCGAACGCTGGTCAGATTGGCGTCGGTTGCTTTGGTTTCGCTCCGGACTGGCCGCGGCGAGAATTCGGGCCGAGGCCCGGGATGTGGTTAAGCAGGCCGCGCTCCTCGGGTCGCTGAGCGACCTGGAACTATCAGCACAGCTTGTGAGGTCGAGCGCTACCTTGTCGCGTGCCTGGCGGCGGGGTGTGCCCGCCGACCGGAAGCTGCTTCTCTCCACGCTCGCGCATGTTTGCGAGGGAGCTTTCCGGCGCGTTCAGATGAAGCCCTACCCGGTGCAGGTCCAGGCCGCACTCGGACTCCTCGAGGGGTGTGCTGTCCAGATGAATGCAGGGGAGGGCAAGACGCTCTCGGTCGCTCTGGCCGCCTCGATGCATGGGCTCTCGGGGCGACATTGCCACGTGGTCACCGCCAATGATTACCTCGCCGGGCGCGATGTCGAACTCATGCGGCCGCTCTTTGAGCTTTGCAATTTGAGTGCGGCTGCGGTGAATCCCGAGTCCGACCCTGACGAACGCATCGGTTGCTATGGGCACGATCTGGTGTATGCAACGGGCAAGGAACTGCTCGCCGACTTTCTGCGTGACCGGCTGGGCGGAGCCAGTTCGGGCACGGGCGCCTTGCGAACGCTTCGGGCAATGCGTAGCGAACGAGGCTCGGTTGTGATGCGGGGGCTCGATGCCGCGATTGTCGACGAGGCTGACAGCGTGCTGATTGATGAGGCCACTACGCCGCTCATCATTTCCTCGGGCGAAGGCAACGAAATGCTGATGGAAGCGGTACGCGTCGCCCGCGACCTTTGTGACGATCTTGTCGAAGGCCGCCACTACAAGATCGACCAGCGTTTTCGTGATCTCGACTTCACCGAAGAGGGGCGGGCCTTCATCGAGGAGATCACCCAGCATCTGCCGGGCTTGTGCGCTCTGAGGCTCGTCGCGAAGACCTTCTCGGCCAGGCGGTGGTCGCGCGCGACCTGTTCGAACGCGACCGACACTACATCGTGCAGGACGACGAGGTGGTGATCGTCGATGAAAACACCGGCCGCACCATGCCCGGCCGATCCTGGAGTTACGGTCTTCATCAGGCGGTCGAGGCGCGAGCGGGCGTTGAGATGACCGAGCCCGCAAGAACCATCGCCCGGATGAGCTTTCAGGATTTTTACGCGCGCTACCGTCATCTGTCGGGCGCAAGCGGCACGCTACAGGGCGTGGGTTTCGAACTTTGGCGTACTTATGGTCTTCCCTCCATCGTTGTGCCCCCGCGCCTGCCGAGCCAATTGCAGGTGCCGCGTCGGCGGCATTTCGCCACCTGGGATCGAAAATTCGATGCGCTGATCGATGCTGCGGTGTCCCTCCAGGCGGAGGGTAAGGCCGTGCTGGTGGGGACACGCCGGATCAGCGACAGCGAGCGCGTGGCCGAGGCGTTCTCCGTTCGCGGCCTCCAGTGCGCGGTGCTCAACGCGAAGCAGCATGACCAGGAGGCGATGGTGATTGCCGCGGCGGGTGAGGCGGGGCGCGTCACGGTGGCAACGAATATGGCGGGCAGGGGAACCGACATTCTTTTGAGCGCCGACGTGCTGGCCAACGGCGGTCTGCACGTTCTGATGCTCGAGCCGCACGAGTCTTCGCGGGTCGACTGGCAACTCTTTGGACGCGCGGGCCGGCAGGGGGCGCCGGGGTTTGCCCGCGCTTTTGTCAGTCTGGAGGACGACCTGCTCGAGCGGCATATCGGCTGGTTTGCCAAGCCGCTGGCGTGGCTCGCGGCGCTGGCACCGCTTCGTCCGCTGCTGATTTCGAGCCTGGTCTGGCTGGCTCAAGCCCGTGCTCAGGCGCTTGCCTGGAGCAGTCGGCGGATGCTGCGGTCATTTGAAAAACGGCTCAACCGACAGCTTTCATTTGCGGGCGACCCGGGGAAACCCGGGGCGGGCCCGGGCGGGCCAGGTTGAGATATCGCTTTGCAGGGCTTCGTCAGATTTTGTAAGCCACGATCCCGGTTTTTCCTGCTATTCTCGATCCTCTTTCTTGTTTACCTACATACCGGAGTCTCAAGATGTTCCAGAAAGTCGTTCCGATCAACCGTGAGCGCCACGCCAGCAAAAAAATCAAACAGGCTTCCGGTTTCGGGTTTGCGTCAGGCTTCCATCTTGCCTATGTCACCATTCACGAGTTCGCCCGCGCTGCGGCCATCTACCCAATCGTGTTCCTCGAGGACAAGGAAGCCGACGAATTCCGTCCGGTCGTTCTGCTTGGCCTGGAAGCCGGCGAAAACCTGTTCGTAGGCACCGATGGCAAGTGGCAGGCTTCCTATGTTCCCGCCATCATCCGTCGTTACCCCTTCGCCCTGTCCCGTACCGACGAGCAGGACCGCTTCACGATCTGCATCGACGAAGACAGCGAACTCGTCAATGACGCAGAAGGTGCTGCGCTGTTCGACGACAAAGGCGAGCCCACCGAGGTCATCGAAAACGTCAAGCGCTATCTGGCCGAGCTGCAGCAGATGGACGTCATCACCCGTGACTTCTGCAAGTACATGGCCGAACACAACATGTTCACGCCGCTCAACATGCGCGTTCGCGACACCGATCGTGTCAAGAACATCACCGGCTGCTATGTCATCAATGAAGAGCGTCTGAACAACCTCTCCGACGAGCGTCACCTCGAGTTGCGCACCAAGCGCTACCTGCCGGCGGTTTATGCGCAGCTGATCTCACTTGCTCAAATTGAGCGCCTGGTCACGCTTCGCAGTGGCGGCGAGGCGCCTGCCATCACCGCCGATTCCCAGGCGGCCTGACCGATACTCCGCACCGCCAGTCCTCACCGTCACCGTTCATCCGGCGCGCGGTGAGGCTCAAGGTGCTCTAATGGCCCGGACGGCGATTCCTCCTCCGGGCCATTTTTTTGTCGTCGTTTCCCAGTGACTCGTTTCATTCCCGGTCTGGCGGTTGCTGCGTCGCTGTCGTTTTACGCAGGCGCGATGATGGGCGTCTTCGCGCCTTCCGGCGTGATGGCGCAGCCGCTACCCCGAACCGAGGCTCCCTTTGCCGCGTCGCAGCCTGAGGAGTTTCGGTGGGCGCGTGGGCATCAAGCCCGAACCCTTGCGCAGGTTGCAGCGCGTGCTGCCGAGCTAGGCCCGCTCGCGCCCGACAGCGACCAGCTCGAACTCGACCCCACGCAGCTGTTGCAGTTGGTGATCGAACGCAATGCGCAGATCCTCATGTCGCGCATGCAGGCGAGGGCGTCGGGGCTGGTGGCCGAGGGCGAGCGCGCGGTCTACGACCCGGTGCTTTTCAGCTCGCTTCGGCGTGAGGGACGTGCGCGTCAGCGTACGGGTGACGAGATCATCACCACACTCAACGCCCCCACCCAAAACGAACTCCTCGACGAAGACGCCAACTCCCTCGAGAGCGGCTTGAGGCAACGCGCGAGCACGGGTGCCGAGCTCAGCATGAGCGTGCGCTTGAATCGGCGTCGCAACAACCTCGTGCCCATGACCGCCACCCACCCTGAACAGAAGCAGGCTCTGGTGGTGTCGGTCCGGCAGCCGCTCATGAAGGGTATGGGTCGCCAGGTTGTTGAAACCGACATGGAGGTGGCGCGCCTCGACGGTGAGATCGCCTTGCTCGACTACCGTCAACAACTCGAGCGCGTGAGCGCCGAAGCGCTGAGCGCCTATTGGCAACTGCAGCGCGCCCGCGAGGTCCTGGTGGTGCTTGCGCGCTCTCGCGACACCTCGCGCTCGCTGCTTCGGGACATCGAGTCGCGGGTCGAGGTGGGTCGGGTTGCGCCGATAGGCGCGGTTGAGGCGCGTGGAGCACTGATGCTTCGCGAGGCCGAAATTGCCCGTACAGAACAAAGCCTGCGAGATGCCGAGGCCCGCATCAAGGGGCTGCTGCGGGCAACCGGCGAGGAGCGCCGCCCCGAGGCGCTCAAGATCATTGCCAACACGCCTGCCCGGAAGTTCGACTATCAGCCGGACACCTCGATCACAGCGATTGAGCGTGCGGTCGATCGTTGGCCAGCAGTGCGAATCGCCGCGCTGCGGCGTGATCAGTCGGTGGTCAGACTCAACTTCGCTGACAACCAGCGCCGGCCTTCGCTGGACCTGCAAGCGAGCTACAGCACATCGGGTATGGCCTACGAGTTTGGCCGGGCCTGGGAGTTCGCCCGCACCACACGGTTTCCCGACTGGTATGTCGGCGTCAATTTCGAAGTCCCGCTGGTCGGGAATCGCAAGGCCAACTCGCTTTACGAGGCCCAGGCGCTGAGGTTGAGGCAGAGCGAGGAAGAACTCAACAGTGTTCGGGCGGGCATTGCCATCGATCTTCGCGCGAGGCTCGACCAGTTGATTTCCTCGCGAGATGAAATCGGCCGCTATGCAGCCGAGGTCGACCTTCGCCGTCAGCTTCTCGAGCTCGAACGCCGTCAGTTGTCATTGGGCGTATCGCGTGTCGGTCAGGTGCTTCAGCGCGAGGCCGATTTCGTCGAGAGCTCGCTTCGCATGATCGAAAGCGAAACGCGGGCTGCCTTGCTGCTGACGGGGATCATGCTGGCCGATGGTTCATTGTTGCCCCGGCATTCGATTGAGGTGGAGCAGTGACGCGTTGTGCTGGTGGGCGCCTGCGGGCGCTGATCCTGTTTCTTGCCTTCTTTCCAGGGCTGGTCCTGGCGGCTGAGTTCACCGGGCTCATTGTTCCGCGCCACGACATACTCGTGAGTACGGGGGTGGCTGCGGCGGTCATGCAGGTGCAGACCGAGGTGGGTCGCCGTGTGAAAGAGGGCCAGTTGCTGGTTCAACTCGACGATCGCCTGCCGGCTCTCGAGGCTCACCGCCGGCGAGTCATCTTCGAAGACGAGAGCGAACTGCGAGCCGCCCGAGACCGGGTACGAATCCTGAAACCGCTCGCCGATGATTCCCGTCGAGCCTTCCAGGCAGGTGGATCGGTCAGTCGTGAGGAGCTCTCTCGCCTCGAACTCGACCTGTCTGCCGCCCTTGCTCGACTCGATCAGTTGGCAGCGCAAAAGGTTCGGGAGAAGTCCGAGCTTGATATCGCCGACCAGGAGAGGCTGTTGCGGCGGGTGATTGCTCCGGTAAGCGGAATCGTCACGCGGGTGGATCTCGAGTTGGGCGAGTGGGCCAAGATCGGTGAGCCAGTGCTGCAGATCGTTGATGCGGATGTCTGTTACCTGCGCGTCAACATCACCCCCATGGCCCTCAGGAGGCTGAAGCTCGATCAGCAGATCCCCATCAGTTTTGAGCCGTCGCTCAGGATTCCCCCGGTTCGTGGCCGTATCAGCTATTTGTCGCCGGGAATCGACGCAGCGAGCGGTCTGGTCGAGATTCGGGTGACGTTCCAAAATCCGGGCTGGCGGGTGCCACCGGGCGTGAAAGGCTCGATTTCCGTCGACGAAGACTGAGGCGCCCGCCTCAGTGCATTGACTGAGGCGGCACGGCGGGCGCTGGCGCTGCCTGCTCGGGTGCTACTGGCGTGCCAGACGCATCGATGGCCCAGTTGGCGGTGGCGCTCAGCCTGCGTAGTAACTGCTCAAATCCCACCAGCAGCGACGCGTTGCAGTTGAGCGTGAACTGCTCGCTGCTTACCGTTTTGAAGGTGAAGGTGGTGACGTCATCCTGTCGACCCCACGACATGGCGCTGATCAGCGGAATGCGCTCGCCGAATACAGGCTTTCGGCCTTCGCCCTCATAAGGTTTTTCAAGCGAGACGCCTGACATTGCCTTCTGGTCTGCGAATTCGCGTGCGACCTGCGGATCGAGGGTGGGGGCGCCGAGTTCCTGCGCAAACCGCGTGCCCGCGTCGGAGCGCTGGGTGCCGATCACCTTGAGCAACTCAACCGTTAGAAGACGCGTCATGAAAAAACGCAGCTCCTGGTGGCCGGAAATGCCGATGCGGACGATCAGCCGATCTTCCAATCGGTTGTACTGCAGGTTGATTTGTTCGATCTGCATGGTGTTGGGAACTGGTTTCAGCGTTGAACGGAGTCCAACGGGTTAGATTTTTTGTGAACGAAAAAGATGTCGGAAATGTTAATCGACCCCGTGCGGAACGCGTTTGCGCCAGGCAAAAAAATTCAGTGTGCGTCGTGGTGCCCGCAGGCGGCAGAAAGTCTCAACTTTTCCCTACCAACCGTGGCATCATAGGCGAAGTTTTGTCTCGCATATCCCTGTAACCGCTTTTTCGGTGCCTTCCGTTGCGTCAGCAAGTGGTTGTCTCGCATGTTTCAGCGCGGTGCGTCGCATGTGCCCGTCAGCCGCTGTCGGGTGATGGGGCATTGGTTGTTTTTGCCGATCGCTGCACGAACTCGCGCCATCTGTCGGCCCTCATTGTTTCCAGTCTGAGTTGATCCGGAGCCTCGTCATGTCTGAATTTCGCCCAGCGTCCAAGACTTCCTCCCCCGCTGCGTCTGGCGCAGACCCTGTTGCGAACAGTCCCGCCCCGGTCATTCCTTCGGGTGAACTTCGGCGGGTTGCGGGTAATCCGGCCGGCGTGACGGGCAGGCGCGGTCGCGAGGTCATGGCCGACTCCCAGCGTGCTTTGCCAGAGGCGATCTTCTCTTTATCTGAATCGGCAGCTGCGCCCTTGCAGGCGGCACCCGGTCAGGCGGGCTCGTCCTCGCGAGTGCGTCGGCGCGAAGACGATGAACACACCGATCACCAGATATCTCTCGATTTTTCTCCCATCGAGCCACCTGCGAGTGTTGAAGCCGCGCCGCTAGCCGACGGGCCGGTTTTGTTTGCCCAGGCTGCAAATCCGGCTGGGGCGCAAGCTGCCGTTGAGGGTGCCGCAGCGGGGTCGGGTACGGCAGCGGGTGCAGCCACGGTGGCTGGGCTTTCCGCGCCTGTCCTGGGAGGCATACT
>CAMBZS010000161.1 GCA_945872335.1 Bordetella parapertussis
GGCGCTGGGATATGACCTGATCTGGTTCGGCGTCATCATGGTGATCCTGCTTGAAATGGGCCTGATTTCCCCGCCGGTGGGCATGAATGTCTTCGTGGTGAAAGGCCTGGTGCCCGACACCAGCATGGGCGCGATCTTTCGTGCCATCACCCCGTTCTGGGTTGCAATGATTGTCTGCGTTGCGCTGATCGTGGCCTTCCCCGATATTGCCCTCATGATTCCCAATGCCATGGTCCGATAGCTCTCAACCATAACAACGGCTGCCAGCCTGCTCGGGCGAGGCTGCCATCCACCACTCGTTTTTTGAAGGAGGAGACCCCGTGAACCCTGATCGTCGACGTTTCGCAGCTGCCTCGTCCGCCGCAGCGCTGGTTCTGACCGTGCCCGGCACCTCGCGTGCGCAGCAGGAAGAAATCAAGCTCGCCACGTTCGTTCCGCCCACGCACTATGGTCTGGCGCAGATCATGGTGCCCTGGGGAAAAGAAATCGCTGAAAAGAGCGGTGGCCGCCTCAATCTGCGCGTGTTTCCTTCCATGCAGCTTGGCGGCAAACCGCCCGAACTCTACAAACAGATGGTGCGCGGACTCTCCGACATCACCTTCACCTTGCCCGGCTACACCTCCGCTGATTTCCCGCTGATGTCGCTTTCCGAACTTCCCGGCATGGCGAACGGTTCGGAGGAGGGAACCCGCAAGATGTGGCAGCACATGAAGTTCTTCACCGATGGCGAAATGAAGGAGAGCAAACCGCTGGTGATCTGGACCGGTGATGCGGCCGCCGTCATGACCCGCTCGAAGGCCGTGCGCAGGCTCGAGGACATGAAGGGCATGAAGATCCGCACGCCCTCGTCGGCGCAGTCGGAACAGCTCATTGCACTTGGCGCGACGCCAATCGACATGCCGGCGGGCCAGATTTACAACTCGATCGAACGGGGCGTGGTCGACGGCGCGTTGATCTCGATGGCGGGAGCCATCGACTTCAAACTGCTCGAAGTCTGTCGCTATTTCACGATCGATGTGCCGGTTGGACGCTCGCCATTCACCATCAACATGAACCTTGCGCGCTACCAGAAACTGCCGGCAGACCTGCGCAAGATCATTGACGACACCACCGGGCTGGGACTCAGCCTCCGGGCCGCAGCCAGCATCCAGAAGCACAGCGATGATGCGGTGGCGGCTGCCCGCCGTGACAAGGAAGTGATCTCGCTGTCGGCCGACGAGCAGCGGCGCTGGACAGCTGCATTTGCGCCGATGATCCGGGCGCAGTTGGCGGCGACCGAAAAACCGGGCGTGCCCGCGCGCGATTTCCTGAAGGCCTACGGGATGCAGGTTTGAGGTGCGCGCGCGTCGCCTTCAGGGGGTGAGCGCGCCGCCGTTGATGTAAAGGGTCTGTCCCGTCATGTAGCCGGAAGCCGGTCCGAGTAGAAACAGGATCGGCCCCACCACATCGGCGGGCAGGCCCAACCGCCTGAGCGGAATCAGCTTCATGTAGCTCTCGCGGTCAAGGTGAGAGTCGGTGCGTTCGCGCCCGGTTCCCCCCACCAGAAAATCGGTATCGACCGCCGCAGGCGCCACCGCGTTGGCGCGGATCGCTGGGGCGTTTTCGACCGCTACGGCCTTGGTGAGTGCAATCAGCGCGGCCTTGGAGGCTGAATAGGGACCAAAACCTGGCATGACGCGCGTGGCGAGTCCGGATGCGACGTTCACCACCGCTCCACCGCCGCGCCTTCTGAGCCTGGGCACGGCAGCCCGATTGAGCAGGTAGCTTGCCCCAAGGTTGCCGTCGACCACGCGTTGCCACTCGGCGATGGGAAGCTGGTCGAGGGGGATGCGATCGGCGGCAAAGCCCACCAGATTCACGAATCCATCGAAGCCTTCGGGCCATGATGCGTCGAGGGTGGCAAAGGCCGAGTCGACCTCGGCTGCGAGCGAGGCATCGAGTGTAATCAGCGCTACGCCGGCCGGCGGCGGGTGGCGCTCGGCCGAGGTGGGGAGGTCGAAAACGGTGACCACGATGCCCGCGTCGATCAAGGCGGTTACGAGTTCGCGGCCGATGCCGCCGCAACCCCCGGCGACCAGTACGCGGGTGCCTTTCGCGGGGGCAAGTTGCATGGGAGTGGACACGCTGATCAACCTTTCCGGGCGAGCCCGAGTCGCTCGATGGTGGCACGCTCGGCCTCGAAGGTTTCGCGGGCAAAGCGCGTGTAGTCGGCCGTGTTCTTGTAGATCACGGTCTGGTCATAACGATCGAAGCTTGCCCGCACGGCCGGGTCGTCCAGCGTTTTCCGGAAGGCGTCGTGAATTGTCTGGACCACCGCCGCGTCCATGCCCTTCGGGCCGCAAACGCCAAACGGCGAATCCGACACAGTCTTGTAGCCCAATTCGTCGAGGGTGGGCACCTGGGGCCAGCGGCGGGTACGTTGGCTGCCATAGGTGGCGAGCAGTCGCAGCCGCCCGGATTCGACATGAGGGGCCCAGCCGGTAGCATCGCTTGCGGCCATGACATGGCCGCCCAGCACCGCCTGCATGTTCTCGGCGTTGCCTTTGAATGGAACGTGGTTGAGCTGGATGCCCGCGCGCTGTGCGAATTCCTCGATGGCCAGATGCGGACTGGTGCCCGTGCCGGTTGAACCGTAGGTGAATTCACCCGGGCGCGCCTTGGCCCAGGCCACCAGGTCGGCGATGCTTCGAATGGGTGATTCGGCCAGCACGACCATGCCGAAGGTGTAGCCGGTGAGGCACGCGATCCAGGTGAAGTCCGTGAGCGTGTTGAATGCCACCTTCTGCATGTGGGGCAGCCGGAACACGCTCTGCGGCAGCTGCGCAAGCGTGTAGCCGTCTGGACGTGCCGACACCAGCTCGTTGGCCCCCAGCGTGCCGCCCGCACCGGGCTTGTTCTCGACCACCACCTGCTGACCCAGCGCGCGGCTCGCGCTTTCCGCCAGCGCGCGCATCACCGCATCGGTGGAGCCGCCCGCGGGCCATGGGCAGATGTAGCGTATGGGGCGGCTCGGGAACGCCTGCTGGGCTTGGGTGAGCGGGCTGGCGCCAGCCAGCCCCGCTGCGCTTGCCGCGGCCAGAACCTGTCGTCGCGTGGTCATGGATCGTCTCCTCGTTTGGCCTGATGAATCAGGTCTTCGACTTGTGTTTATCACGAGCGGGGGGTGTTGCGCCAGCGCTGCGAACGCCCGGCAGGGGTCGGTTCTGCGCGGCGATGGTCGAACGGCCTGATCGGGATTGTCGCAAGTGCCTGGCGGGTTCGGATAGGCTTGCGGCTGGTCAGGCACATGCCTGCATGCCCACGAAGCTGTTCGCGGTGAGGTTGCGCGACGGTCGGGTGGGCGCATCAGTCCGGTCGCGCAGGGATCCTCATGTCAACCGTCAAATCGTGTATTGCCCGCAAATCGGGTCAGATCAAATCCCTGCCCTCCAGCGCAAGCGTGCTGGAAGCACTTGCGATGATGCGCGAGCACCGGATCCGTGCGGTGCTCATCATCGATAACGATCACCTGTCCGGTATCGTGTCGCAGGGCGATTGCGCGATCCGTGTGCTGCTGCCCGGGAAAGACGCCAGCGCCACGCGGGTATCCGACATCATGACGCGTGATCCGCTCACCGTCACGCCTGAGCACACCATCGATCACTGCATGAAGATCATGATGTCCCGCAGCATCCGCCACCTTCCGGTGACCGACGCAGGTCGAATCACCGGCATGGTATCCATTGGCGACGTGGTGAAAGACATCATGCAGCAGCAGGGTGAGCTCATCAAATACCTCGAGACCTACATCAAGGGTCATTCGGTCGAGTATTGATCAACCGCGCCTGATCCGCGCGGGCGCCTTTCAGGTGCCGTTCGGCTTTGCACTGAACGGACCGCACGTCCTTGCGGTCGACAGAGGAGCAGGACTAGACTCCTTCGTCCACCCGCAAGGAGTCTATCCAGATGGCCCGACGCTTTGTCGACCTGTCGGTACCGATTGAAAACGACGTGCGCTCAGACCCGCCCGGTCTTGAGCCCAGCATCGAATACCGCACGCACAAGGAAACCGCACCGCTGGTCGCGCGGCGCTATGCCGACCTCAAGCCCGAGGAGCTGATTGATGGCGAGGGGTATGCGATCGAGTTCCTTAAGGTCAATACGCACAACGGTACGCATGTCGATGCGCCCTGGCATTTCGCCTCCACCATGGATCGGGGTAAGCCTGCTGCCACCATCGACGTGGTTCCACTCGACTGGTTCTATGGGCGAGGGGTGAAGCTCGATTTCCGGCACTTCCCCGACGGGTATGTAGTGCAGGCAGACGACGTCGAGCGCGAGCTTGCGCGCATCGGCCACGAGCTGAAGCCTTTCGATATCGTGGTGGTCAACACATCGGCCGGCAAGCGGTTTGGCGATCCTGATTATGTCGAGGCGGGCTGCGGAATGGGCCGCGAGGCAACGCTCTATCTCACCTCGCGCGGCGTGCGTGTCACCGGTACCGACTGCTGGTCCTGGGACGCCCACTTCAAGCACATGGCCAAGACCTATGACGAAACCCGCGACGTGAAGGTCATCTGGGAAGGCCACAAGGCGGGGCGCGAGATCGGCTATTGCCACATTGAAAAGATGCACAACCTCGAGGTGCTGCCCGCGCACGGATTCACGCTCTCCTGTTTCCCGGTGAAGGTGCGGGGCGGGTCGGCGGGCTTTACCCGGGCCGTGGCGATCTTCGAAGACTGAGTCGCAACCATGAAACTCGCCACGTTTGTTCGCGACGATGGCTCGCGTGCGGTGGGTGTGGTCGATACGCGCCTTGGGCAGGTGCTCGATCTGGCCAGGTCCGCGGCCGACCTGGCGCTTGCCCGCCCGGCGTTTGAATCCATGCTGGATCTGATCGATGGCGGTGACGCCGCACTCGATGCGGCGCGCGCGGTCGCGGCCCGCTGGCCGGCAGCCCATGCGAAGCCGCTTGCCGGGCTTCAGCTTCTGTCGCCGCTGCCCGAGCCTCGCCAGATGCGCGATTGCCTGGTGTTCGAGGCGCATCTGCTGAACGCGATGAAAACCTGGGAAAAGCGCACCGGCAAACCTTCGGCCCCCGTTTCACCGGTCTGGTACCAACGCCCCACCTGGTACAAGTGCAACCGAATGAGCGTGGTCGGTCATGAAACCGACGTTTGCTGGCCGCCATTTTCCGAGTTGATGGACTATGAACTGGAACTGGCCTGCGTGATCGGACGGCGCGGCTGTGACATCGCCCGCGACGAGGCGATGTCGCACATTTTCGGGTTCACCATCTTCAATGATTTTTCGGCGCGCGACGTTCAGATGGTGGAGCGGCCGCTCGGTATGGGGCCGATGAAGGGCAAAGACTTTGATACCGGCAATGTGCTGGGGCCCTGGATCGTCACCACCGACGAGATCGGTGATCCGCACACGCTCGACATGGAAGTGAGAGTGAACGGCGAGCGGCGTGGCGGCGGAAATTCATCGGGCATGCACCACGGCTTTCCAGACATTCTCGCGTTCATCTCGCAGTCGGAAACGCTTTACCCGGGCGAGGTGATCGCCTCGGGCACGGTCGGAACCGGATGTGGTCTTGAGATCGATCGGTTTCTCGAACCCGGCGATGTTGTCGAACTCGAAATCGAGCGCATCGGTGTGCTCAGGAATCGAATTGTTCGTCGCTGAGCGCGTTTACGCCCGCACATTGAAGGATTCCTGTCATGCCTTTGCCTGAACGCCCCGCCTCCATCGGTCGTCGCCCGGTGCACCTGCGTGCGATCACCATGCGCGGCTACCATCGTCAGGATGGGTTGTATGAGATTGAGGGCCGGGTGAGCGACAGCAAAGACCTGCCGTTTTCACCGCCTGCGGGTGATCGGCATGTGAAGGTGGGTGATCTGGTGCATGACATGTGGGTTCGGATTGCGGTGGACACCGACCTGGTGGTGCACGAGATCGAGTCGGTGAGCGATTCCACCCCCTATCCGGTCTGCCGGGAGGGCGGCATGAACCTCGAGCGACTGATCGGCACGCGAATTGCAGCCGGCTGGAGCAACGAGGTGAAGCGCAAGCTTGGCCGAAGCGCCGCCTGCACACACATCATGGAATTGTTGATCCCGATGGGAACTGCAGCCTTCCAGACGCTGGCCGAGGTGCGGCTGGCCAAGCCGCCGCAACTCGATCCGTCGGGCAAGCCGCTGAAGGTGGAAAGCTGCAGCGCCTACGCCGCCGACCGGGGGGTGGTGGCCATGCACTTTCCGGCGTTCTACACCGGCAACCAGAGCGCTCAGGCCCAGCGCGCCGACGCCCACTTCGGCGCCAATTCGGGCCACGATCACTGAGGGTGGGCGCTCAGCGCACTGGATCCGATGAATGACGGACCGGGCTGCGCTCAGCGCACCTGGATCATGATTTCGTTGCGGCGATTCCAGGGCAGGGTGAAGGGGTCGTTGTAGCGCGCGATCTGCGCTTCGCCCGCAGCCTGCAGGCCCTGGGTGGTGACCCATTCGCGCAGTCTGCGCGTCTGCTCGCTGATGGCGGTTTCAGTGGTGAAGCCGCCAAAGCGCACCACCGCCATCCGGTGCCGCGGCACCTCGCGAAGATTGACCGACGGATCCGACGGCTTCGGTAGCGAGTTCGAGCGGAGGTCCTCGGGCATCACGAAGTGCAGGCGCCAGTGGTCGCCACCCGCTGGTTCCACGGTGACCGGTGCTGTCATGGCGATTTTTACCGGCTGACCGTCGGGCCCGCTGTTGCCGCCGAAGATATAGCCCGCTACGCGCCGGAAGCCCGCGCGGCTCGCTTCGTCAAAGCCGCCTTCGACCCGGGTCTCGGCGACGATAAAGCCGGGGTAGTCGCGAAGTTCGAAATCGCCCTCGCGACGCTCGATGGTGAAGGCGGGTTCGGATACGGCCATCGCGGACTCCGGGGAAAATAATGTGGCCAGGGCGAGCGCCACGGCCAGCACAGTGCGCTTGAAGACGGAAATCATGATGCTGCCTGTAGGGAGGAATAGAAAGGATGGATGGATTGTCCCCCAGTGATCCAGTGGAACCGAGGCCATGCCCAGGTCGGCAGGTCGGGAACCCGGGGTGGCGCGTCTGTCTACAATGGCTCCATGACCGCATTGCATACGCCGCACTCTAGGCTCGAGCCTGAACAGGCGCCCCCGTTTCCGGCGCCCTCCGTCGGCCCGAATCGCACCGGCGGCGTCGTCTGGCATGTTCGCGCCCTGAGGGCATCGGGCCGCTGGCGCCCGACGCGGGAGGCGATCGCGCGCTGGCTGGGCACGCTGAGGTTCGAGTCTCGCCATCTGGTGCTGGTGGGCGCGTCCGCCGGATGGATGATGTCGACCGATTTTCTTGAACGTTTCCGGTGTATTGAGGCGATCGACATCGACCCGCTGGCACGCCCGCTATTCGCCTGGCGCCATGGGCGGCGCCTGAGGCGAGCAGGCACGTCAGTGCACTGGCATCGGCTGGACGCGCTGTTGCGACTGGAAGCGCTCATGGCGCGTTGGCCCGATGCGGCCTGGTTGTTCGATAACGTGCTGGGGCAGCAGATCTATCGCCATCACGATCTGGATGCGGTGGAGGCCGCGCTGGCTGGGCTCCCCAGGCGGCTCGCGGGGCGGGAGTGGGCGAGTGTGCATGACTGGTTGTCGGGGCCCGCTGTGCCCGGTGATGTTGGCGCGGTGCTTGCAAGGCCGATCGAGCGCGCGGTGCTCGAGCCCCCGGGGCTGCGACTCAAGGATCAGCACCATTCGCTTGACGCGGCGGGGGAGGTGCTCCTTGCCACGCTCAACGCCAGCGGCGAATGGCGGGATCACCGCACGGCGTGTGTGTTTCCACCGGGCACCGCGGTTTCGCTCATCCCCTGGGAGTTGCTCCCCGGGCAATGGCATTGGCTGCAGGCCGGGTGCGTTCTCGACCGCAACGATCGAACGGCCCGTTCGTGATACGTTTAGGGGTTTGCTTCGGCGCACTCACGCGCCGGGTGCCCTTTTCCCCCGCACGATCCTGATCCATGAGCCAGAACATTCTGCAGTCGCTTCCCGTCGGCGAGCGCGTCGGCATTGCCTTCTCCGGTGGGCTTGATACCTCGGCCGCTGTGCACTGGATGCGCGCGCGCGGCGCCGTTCCGTGCGCCTACACCGCCAATCTCGGCCAGCCCGACGAGACAGATTACGAGGACATCCCGCGCAAGGCGCGCGCCTATGGTGCCGATATTGCGCGGCTGATCGACTGCCGCAAGCAGCTGGTTGCCGAAGGCATTGCCGCCATTCAGTGCGCGGCCTTTCATGTGTCCACCGCGGGCGCCACCTACTTCAACACCACGCCACTTGGCCGTGCGGTGACGGGTACCGCGCTTGTCGTGGCCATGAAGGATGACGGTGTCAACATCTGGGGTGATGGCAGCACCTTCAAGGGTAACGATATCGAGCGCTTCTATCGCTATGGTCTTCTCGCCAATCCGGCACTGCGGGTCTACAAGCCCTGGCTCGATCAAACCTTTATCGACGAGCTCGGTGGCCGCAAGGAGATGAGCGAGTACCTCATCGCCAATGGCTTCGATTACAAGATGAGCGTGGAGAAAGCCTATTCCACCGACTCGAACATGCTGGGCGCCACCCACGAGGCGAAAGACCTCGAGTTTCTGAACAAGGGCATCACCATCGTCAATCCCATCATGGGCGTGGCGTTCTGGCGCGAAGAAGTGGTGGTCAAGCCTGAAACCGTCACGGTACGGTTTGAGGACGGGCAGCCGGTGGCGCTCAACGGCGCAAGCTTCGCCGATCAGGTGGCACTCTTTGAAGAGGCCAACCGCATCGGCGGTCGGCACGGTCTGGGCATGTGCGACCAGATCGAAAACCGCATCATTGAAGCCAAAAGCCGCGGCATCTATGAAGCCCCCGGCATGGCGTTGCTCCACATTGCTTATGAACGCCTGGTCACCGGCATTCACAACGAAGACACC
>CAMBZS010000162.1 GCA_945872335.1 Bordetella parapertussis
GCGTCGGCGCCGGCATCGGTTCCGGCATCGGCGCCCGCGTCGGCACCGGCATCGGCTTCAGCCGAATCACCGAATTCGGACTCGCTGCTTGCACTGACCTCGCCACTCAGCGTGGCGGTGATCGAGGCATCCGAGGTGGCAGTGACCGACAGGTCGCCATCGGCCTCGACGGCCGCATCGGTCACCGACGACAGCACGCCCGCCCGCATGTCGTTGCGCACAATGATGCCGCCAACCGCCACGGCCGAACCGCTCGAGGAGGCCGATGCGGTCATGGTGACCTCGGCCTCGATCGCCGACTCATCCTCGGCTTCGACGGTGACCGCACCGCCCGCGACAATGCTTACCAGCGGCGCATCGTCATCGTCATGGCCCCGGATCAGCGCACGGGTTTCGGACCGCACCCGGTTGCTCGCCAGAATGCCCGAGGCGCCCACCGCAGATCCGGTGGATGCCCCGGCATCGGTCTCGGATTCGTTGCTGATTTCGGCGGTGAGCGAGATTGAATCGATCGCACGCACCGTGATGTCGCCGCCCGCGGCAAGGTCGGTGCCTCTCACGATGGCTTCGGTGCGAAGCGGAATCTCGTCGGTGAGCAGATCGGTGCCGAGCAGCGCATTGAGCCCGGCAAGCGCGATGTTGCCCATGTCCCAACCGACAGCGTTGAATGCAAGCGTGATGCCGCCCGCGGCACCCGGCGCGTTGGTCACCGTGCTGCCCGCCGACGTGGTGGTCTCGAGCTCGCTCGCGTTGAGCGCATCGACCACGATGTTGCCTTCGTCGCCAACGGTAACGGTGCTGTTTTCAACCAGCGCTTCAACCGCACCGGTCAGCTGCGTCCAGGCCACGGTTCCGCCCATCGACAGCGAAAATGTGGACGAGGCCTCCTCCGCATCGCCGATCACGGCCATCGACTCGGTGAGCGCACTGAGGCGCCCTTCGTTGCTCGCGATGACCGCAAAGTCACCCGCATCAACCTCGGCCTCGGACACCTGCGCGCGCACCACGCGATCGACCGTGGCACTCGCTGCCGCAATCGCGATCTGAATGCTTTTCACCAGCGGAAGTTCGGCCGAGAAGCCGGCACTTTCTGCCGCATACACCGACTCATCGCGCGCAACCATTGCAACTGCCCCAGGCGCGCTCACCACTGCCTCGGACAGGCGGACCTCGGTGGTGCCCGAAGCGTTGATCTTGGCGACCTTGGCGCGCGAGCTCACGGTGCTGCCGCTCAGCGCATAAATGCTGAGCGCCGACGCATCGATGTCGGCACCGGCCACGATCGCCATGACGTTGTCGACCACATCGACCGTCTGGACACCCACGAGATTGGATTCGACCGATCCGTCGATGCCGGCGCCGGGCTCCTCTTCGGACTCATCGGGCTCGGCATCAACCGATGCTGCCGACACTTGGATGGACGGCGCGTTGCCGTTCTTGGGCGCACCCACCGAGACCTCGAGTCCGCCATCGCCCAACAGGGCCTGGGTGTTGCGCACGATCTCGATCTGGCTGATGCCCAGATCGAAGCCCCCGGTAAAGGCCGAGACCAGGCTGCCCGCGGTATCGAGCGCAGCCGCATACCGGCTGGTGTCGACCGCTTCGATGAGGATGTCGATGCCCTCGCTGTCCTCCTCGGCATCGATCACGAGCTTCGCGCCCCCGGCAACCACGGCCGAGGTGACCTGCGTGGCCGTGATGTTGACCAGGCCGAAACCGCCTTCGCCCTGGGCCGAGAGCCGGTTGTCGGTGATGGCAACAACCTCGAGCGCCTGCGCCTGGATCAGCGCGGTTGCGCCAATCCGCGAAATGGCCGACGTGCTGGCTTCGAGATCGAGATTGGCCAGGACGCCGGTGCTGTCAAGGGCGATATTGGCCGAGACCAGCGACTGCAGCACCACCGATCCGCCCGAGCGGATGGTGCCGTCAATCACGACAGACGCCTTCAGCTCCGCGGGATCATCGAGCTCGTCGGCCTCCAGCCGGTCCTCGGCCCGCAGCTGCACATTGCCGCCAACGGTGAGCGATTTCCCGCCCGCAAGCGAGATGGATTCGCCCTCGACCATGAGCGATGCGGCATCGAGCGAGAGGCTGTCGAGCGTAACCTTGTCGACGCCGTCCAGGCCGCGAATGGCGAGGACCGACGTGGGCTTGGCAAAGACGAGTTCGTAGAGGTCGGATCCCCCGGACAGTTTCAGGCGGCCATCGGACTGCTGCGAGAGTTGAACCTGATCGTCGCCCGCACCCAGGTCGATGATGAGGCTGGCGAGCGGGTTGTTGAGTTCCAGCAGCTTTCCGCCGCCGCTTGCAAGTTGCGCGTTTTGTGTCGCCCCGCGCGTGAGGTCGATTCGGGTTGCGCCGGCAGAGAAGTCATCGATCGTGGGCAGGTCGGACTGCCGCGCACCAATTTCGAGCGTGACATTGGCCGCTTCGATCGACTCTTCGAGCTCCGGCCGAGACTGCTGCACCATGGGCTCGGCTGACAGCAGCACCCGGTCTTCGAGCCGCTCGACGTTGGCACGATTGCGCGCCCACGCGAGCCGTCGCCCCTTGGGAGACCACCGCTTGAATCGTTTGCTCTGGCTCATTTGAGGCATTCCTTTGCCGCGCGCTGGCTGGCCGCTACAGGGCCTGCATCCACCGGGCGCACTTGCGCGGCGGGCACATCAGACTTGATCGAGAAAACAGGTGCAAACTTCATGGCGACAACTCGTGTGTAAACGTCGACAGCAACTGAAACGCGCAGACCCTTGGCAATCGACCCGGCAGCCATGCTTTTTAGAAAGCACAGAAGCGGCATGGGCCATGACGCCGATGCCGCGCTCCAAATCGATATTGCAGACGGTGTCTGCCCGCTCGAAAAACCTTCAGGCGAAGTCGAACTCCCAGAGGTAAATCACGGAAAAGATTGCATTCATTGATTGTCCTGTTTTTGCCGTAGTTCGTCTGCCATTCAATTTCGACAAATTTCGACCGATTCGCACCGGCGCGGCATGACGAACGGCGTCACGGTAGGTGTGCGGCGTCAGGCCGGGTAGACTCCAGCGCCGTGCGTGTTCGAAATCTCCAATCCTGTTGGGCGGGGCGTCTCCGAGGCCGGATCACGGGCGCGATCATGGGCCTGATCGCGAGCGTTGCGATAGGCCTCGCCGCGTGTCTGGCGTGCGTGGCGGCCATGGCCGCCGCAGCGCCCGAGCGAACGCTCGCGCTGCCCAGCGAAAACCTGGCCAACGCAGTCTGGTTGTTCGAGGACCCCGACGGCGCGCTCACGCTGGAGCAGGTTCTGTCGCCCTCGACGCAGTCGCGGTTTGTCCCCTGGGACGCAACCCGCGGCGATGTCAATCTCGGCTTCAGTGCCTCGGCCTGGTGGATTCGGGTGCGCCTGCAGCGCAGCGCCGCCGCCCCGTCGGCGTGGGTGCTCGATATTCCCTACGCCTACAACAGGCTGATCGATTTTCATGCGCCGGGTCGGCCGGTCGTGCAAACCGGACATGGGCGCCCGCTTGAAAACCGGCCGGTGCTCAGCCAGCACTTCGCATTTCCGGTCGCGGTATCGGATAGCCCACAAGACTTCTACTTCCGGGTGGCCTCGAACTATGCGGTGAGTGTTCCGCTGCGCGCCTGGCATCAGCCAGCGTATGCCCGAAATGCGCTCCACGAGCGACTGCTTCAGGCGCTCTACCACGGCGCGCTGCTCGCCATGATTCTTCACGCCTGCTTCATCGGCGTGTCGCTTCGCGATGCGCGCTTCGGTCTGTACGCGCTCTACGGAACGATGCTGAGCCTGGGGATGCTCACCGGCAACGGCTGGGGCAGCATCCTCTTCTGGCCGGGACAGACCGAATTCGATGGCGTATCGCCCGGCATTTTCCTGTCGCTGTCGGTCACCACGCTGTTGCTGTTTGTCCGAACCATTTTGAAGACCCGGCACACCCTGCCGCGCTGGGGCGACCGAATCATCGTCGGCACCGCGGTACTCGCCGCAATCTGCGCGGGCCTGATGTTTTTGAGCGCCGGCCGCGGCGACTGGACTGCAGCCCTGTTCCAGTGCCTGTTTGCGCTCGGCCTGCTGGGTGTGACGCTGGTGAGCATCGCCGCCTGGAAGGTTCGGACGCTCGCCCTGCCCGGCACGGGTTTCTTCATGCTGAGCTGGTCGGTGCTCGGCGTGGGCGTGCTGGTTGCCACCCTTCGCGTCGTCGGCTGGGTCCCCAGCACGACGCTCACCCATTACGCGGTTCAGATCGCCACCGCAATCGAGATGCTGCTCCTTGCCTTCATGCTCGCGAGCATTGTTCGGCAGGAGCGACGCGTTCGCCTTGCCTTGCAACAGACCATGATCGAAGACCTGCGGTCGCAAGAGCAGCGCCTCGAACAATCGGTCGAGGCGCGGACCCGGGCGCTCGCCGACGCGGCGGATCGCGAGCGACGGACGCTCGCCGAATACCTCCGGTTCGCGGCGCTGGTATCGCACGAGTTCAGAAACGGGCTCAATGTGATCTCGGCCCAGTCCGACGTGCTCCACAAACAGGCAACCGACCCCCGCATCGCCGAGCGTACCCAGGTGATCCGCAGCCACGTGGCGCGGCTCGCGCAGCTCACCAATACCTGGCTGAAGTCCGATCAGCTGCTCAATACGTCCGCACCGCCCGAGCGTGAGCCGATCGACTGCGCGGCCTGGTTCGCGCAGTTCATCAGCAAGCAGCCCGACGGCTTTGACGGGCACGAGATTCGCTGGAACATTGCCCGCGACGCGACTACGATCTGGGCTGATCCGAATCTGCTCGACGTGGTTCTCATGAACCTGCTCACCAACGCCTGCAAATACTCCCCGGCCCGCACCTCGATCGAGGTCGGAACCTGCGCGAAAACCGGGCCCGGCGGCACCCGGATGGTCGGCCTGCGGGTCAGTGACCAGGGTGTGGGCATCGAGCCGGCCTTGCAGCCGCGTGTGTTTGATCGATACTTCCGCATCCAGCCCGAAGGCCCGGTCAGCGGCATCGGCCTAGGCCTGAGCCTGGTCCGCTTCATTGCCGAGCAGCATCAGGGTGAGGTCGAGCTGGTGAGCGAGCCGGGCCGCGGCAGCATCTTTACCGTCTGGTTCCCCGATACCGCCAGCGCCCCAAGCCCATGAACCCGGCCACAACCCATCCCGCGCCGCTGAGCCCCGATCGGCCTGCGCGCGTGCTGGTCGTTGAAGATGAGCCCGATCTGCGGGAGGCAATCGTCGCCTATCTGTCGCTGGACGCGGTCGCGATCAGCGGCGTCGGCAGCCTGGCACAGGCACAGTCCTGGTGCGAGGCCAACGACTTCGACGTCCTGATCCTCGATCTGGGGTTGCCCGACGGAGACGCGCTCGCCTGGCTGCAGGAATCCGGCGTGCTCGGCGATCGTGGCGTGCTGATTCTCACCGCGCGCGGCGCGCCGGCGCAGCGACTCGAGGGGCTGCGCGCCGGTGCCGATGCCTATCTCGTCAAGCCGGTTCCGCTGGAAGAGCTCGCGCTTCATGTGAAGCGGCTGTTTGCCAGAGTCGGCGCGCCCTCGGCGAGCCGCGCCGAGAGGCAACCGAACGCCGCGCTTGCCGCCAAGCAGCCCGCCTGGCAGCTCAACACCCAAACCTGGATGCTCACCGCGCCCAACGGGCAGGGGCTTCTTCTCAAGCACGCCGAGCGGTTGCTGCTGCAGGCCCTGATGCAGCCCGCCGGTGAGGTGCTGACCAAGGAGCGCCTGGTTGAAAGCCAGGGTGCCCAGCCGGAAAACTTCGACTATCGACGCATCGAAACGCTGATCCGGCGGCTACGCATCCGGTGCCGCGATTCGCTTGGCACCGAGCTGCCGATTCAAACCGTCTACGGGCGCGGATTGGCTTTCACCGAGTCGGCAAGCATCACCCACGGGCTCGCGACCCCACACAAGGCCCGCGTGCGCTGACCCCCCTCACCGCCTCGGCATATCCGCCTCCGAATACCCCAGGCTCACCACCGCATCGGGCGGAATGGGCGGGACACTCTTCTCCCACTGCTCCCAGGTCTCACGCATCGCGGCAAGCCGGTCGGGATCGCGCTTGCCCAGGTTGGCGCGCTCGCGCTCGTCGCGCGAGAGGTCGAACAGGTAGTCATGCCCATCCACCCGCAAATATTTCCAGGCGCCCTGACGCAGCGCGCGTTGCCCGCGATGATTCATGCGCCAGTACAGATCGCGCGGCGCCGTGCGTGAGGGGTCGCGCAAGACCGCGCCAAGCGACACGCCGTCCAGCACGTGCCCGGCCGGTGGCCGCGCCTGGGCAAGCTCGAGCATGGTCGCCGACCAGTCCATGGTCATGCACAGTTGCTCGCAGACCCCGCCTGGCGCGATGCCCGCCGGCCAGTGCGCGATCCAGGGAACCCGGATGCCGCCTTCGGTCAGGTCCATCTTGCCGCCCACCAGGGGCCAGTTGTCGCTGAAGCGCTCGCCTCCGTTGTCGCTCGTAAAGACGATGAGCGTGTTGTCGAGCTGCCCGGTCTCGCGCAAGGCCTGCACCACCCAGCCGATGCCCTCGTCCATGTGGTGGATCATGCGGCGGTAGGTTTGAACGCTGCCGCCGTCCAGATGAAAGAGGTTGGATCGAACCGACGCCGAGAGCGCGGCGTCGTCTCGGGTTTCCCAGGGCCAGTGCGGCGCGGTGTAGTGCAGGCTCAGGAAAAACGGCTGGTCGCTGGCCGCGTGAGCGGCGCGCTCGCGCACCCACTGCACTGCGCGGCGCGACAGGAGGTCGGTCAGATAGCCGGGCTCATGGCGCTCGGCTTCGCCCTCGAACAGGTCGTGGCTGCCGGCATTGCTGCAATGCGTGAAGTAGTCGACCCCGCCCGACATCGGACCAAAGAATTGCTCATAGCCCGAGCGCAGCGGCCCGAAATGGGGCGGATAGCCGAGATGCCATTTGCCGATCAGCGCCGTGCGGTAGCCCGCCGCACGCAGCATCGACGGCAGCGTGGGTGCCTCGGGCGGCAAGCCCAGGACCGCACTGCCCTTGCTGCGGCTGTTGATCGGCTCATCGGCACCGCCGCGCAGACGGTACTGATAGCGGGCGGTCATGAGCGCAAATCGGGTCGGCGAACACACCGGCGAATTGCTGTAGCCCTGGGTAAAGCGCAACCCCCCTGCCGCCAGGCTGTCGAGCACCGGCGACACCGGCCCGAAGTCGGCGGGCCGCCCGCCATAGCAGCCGAGATCGGCATAACCCAGATCGTCGGCCACCACAAAAATGAAGTTGGGTCGGCGCACGCGCGCACTCCTGTCTCGCCTGGGTCACCCCGGAAGCGGAGTGCTCGCCCAGCCTCGCGCCCGCATTATCGCGACGGCAGGCGGCCGAGTCGAGCAACGCAGCGTTCGCGCCGGCTCACCACAGGATGGAGGCGGCAAACAGCCAGCCTTGCCGCCCGGCACCCGAGATACCCAGCCGATACTGCATGAGCCATTCGAACCGCCCCCGATCAGCACTGTGCAGGGTGGCGCCAAACGCGCGCCTAAGCGCAAGCCCCAAGCCCGCCTCGGCCCAGGACTCGGCGCTCGGGTCCGGCCGCACTTCGCGCGCGGCCACCACCGCATGCGGGGTCAACATCCAGCCGTCGCCCAGTGTCGTCGCAAGGCCGAAGCGGCCCTCGCCATACATCGCCGTGCTGCCGCCGTTCTCAAAGAACCGCCCGGCCTCGACGTAAAGCTGCCCGGCAGGCCAGTAGCCCCGGCCGGGCGCGGGCTGATCACCCACCATCGCGCCCCACGCCAACCGGAGCAGCCAGTCGTTCCGCGCGTCCTCACCGATCGCGATCAGGCGCTCTGCGGTGACCCGCCAGGCTGAACCGATCACCGGCTGCCAGCGCACGCCCGCACCGCCCTGGACGCTTCGATCGTTGATTTCGAGCGAGTCGCCGCGCTGCGACCACAATGCCCGGGCAAACACATCGGCCTGCCGGGCGCCCGCCTCGGATCGCATCTCGGGCAGGCGAAGTGCGAGCTCCGCACCGCCTTGCGCTGCGATTAGGCCGTCGCGCTGCAAGCCCACGGTGCCCGCACCGGCGCCAGGCCCCGACCCGCGCGGTCGCCAGGCCTGGAAGGCCGACAGCGTCCACGCCCGTCGCGCCTCAAGCACCTCGCGTCGCAGCCGCTCGCGAAGCGGCAACTCATCCCCGGGGTCTGCCGAGACCGCGCGGTCGGAGGGCACCGTCTCGGGCAGCCGGTCGATGGCATCCACAAACCGGTCTGCCGCCAGCGCACGATCACCGGCTGCGAGCCGGGCATAGCCCGCCTCGGCAAGGAGCCGCACCCGAGCGCGGTCCAGCTCATAGGCGCGTTCAAAGGCAAGCGCCGCACGTCGCGCCTCGCCCGCGCGGCGCAACCGATAACCCTGCGACTCGTGGAGATTGGCGAGCTCGGCGAGCGCATCACGGCGATCGCGCTCGGGCAAGCCCGACACGGTTGCCATCAGGCGCTCGCCCTCGGCAATCGCCTGCTCGAAGCGCTGCGCCTGCGCATGCGAGCGCATGGCGGCCAGGCGATCGGCCGGATCGCCCGTCTCACGCGCGAGTTCGCTGAAACTCTCGGCAGCCGCCGCCCAGTCCGATTGCAGCGCTTGCGCATGCGCGCGGGCGCGCCGCTCGGCCCAGCGCTCGCGGCTCGCCTCCACCGACATCGCGGCCTGCGCCGACTCCACCCGATTCGAGGGTGGGGTCTGCGCAAGCACCGTCTGCGCCGCCAGCGCCGAGGCCAGCACCGTCGTCGCCCACACGCTGTGCCGCTGAACAGCGCGGCGTCCCGACTGTTTGCTCATCCGGGTCGGCCTCACAGTGCAGTCGGGTCGGCAAACCGGAACCCGAGCCGGCCGATCACGGTCAGCAACCGTCGGAGGTCACCCAGCGCGTCGATCGGGTAGACGCTGCCATCGGGACGCGTGAAGGTTCCGAGCCAGAACGGATGGAAGAAAAAG